>CP146203.1:2887807-3208674 GCA_039995105.1 Jonesiaceae bacterium BS-20 | reverse complement strand
CACAATATCTGGACCCCCATTCGCGGACAGGGCAGTCTGGATGTTCGAGTCGACTCGCTCATTGAAAGTTACTTCGAGCGTTACCTTGTCCTGTGACGCGTTGAACTTGTCTACCAAGTTGGTCTTCAACGATTCCTGGTGTGCTGGAGGCGCTCCCCAGAACCACATTTCGATCGTCTCTTTCTTGCCGTCTCCACCGGATTCTGAATCACCTCCGGACCCGCACGCGGATAGAAGCAGCGCTCCCAGTGCGGTAACTGCAACAATTTTTGCTAATCGTGATCGTGTTGTCATTTCAAAACTCCTCGTTGAGTCTTAGGCGGATTGGTTCCACCCTGTGACTGGTTTGTTAATTTCCAGGTACTTGAATGTGCTGGGCGCTCATATCTACTTCATGGTTACGGAAGTACGGGCGTCCCCATTTGTCCGCGAGTTTTTCGCTAACGTCTGCGCCAATAACTCCTCCAACAACTTGACGAGTAGCCCCAGTTGAACTTGTGAAATCCGCTAAACGGACTTGGAGAACGGTTTGACCGTTGCGTGCAAGAGCAGCTCCCAGAGAGTCTGCTCTAGGTGCTTCCTGTGCTCCTGACATCAGGATCATGAGGTGTGGCTGGGGACCGAGGAAGTAGTCAACGTGTCCTATTTCTTCGATCGCTGCGGTCCGTACGGTTAGGCCGGTTGCTTCAATGATCTTGAGCATCCAAAACTCTGCCGAACCATGGGCGTCAGGCATGCTTGCGATGGTGATTCCGTGCGGAATATCTCCGGCTTCAGTTACCAACCTTGCGACCTGCGCACTCGAGTTATTCCAATCGGATGCGACACTTTCAAGGTTGATGTCTTCCAAGCCACAAAGTGCCATAGAAGCCGCCGCGTGGACCGCGTACCCAATTGCTGGGATCTCTTCCTTAATAGTGAATTGAGGAAGAACGACGTGCGTATCTGCAAGCTCTGCCAAAGGTGATTTCTCATTTGTTGTGATTGCAATTACTTCCAACCCCGCAGCCTTTGCCACCTTGGCAGCGTTAATGGTTGCACCCGTTTTCCCAGACCAAGACAACGCGACTACGGCCTCAACTCCAGCCGGTGCATTCCCACTCCAGGCGACGTCGCCGGCAGAGATAACTCTGTGGCCCAACGCATCTTCTGAAGGACGCGCGGCTGCAAGAGAGTCGCCGCATCCAAGGAATGCAATCCGACGTCCCTCCAGTGGGGTAATAGTTGGCACAGTCAGTGCGCTCAAAGCCTGTGCGGCGAGGTGATCATTAGTCATTTCAGTTGCCTTCCAAAAAAATGGCATCAAGGGCATGCCTGGTCAAAGAAAAGTTTGGGGCTAGAGAAGTCATGCCTAGCCCCTTGAGGTTGTGCGCCACCACGCAGGTAGCAACGATCGTGGCTTGTACTAGTCGAGGAACGTCACTTCGGATTGTTAGGGAGGGATAGGCCAATGCTGCTGCAAGGGCACCTGCGTGGGTATCTCCGGCGCCAGTGGTATCAACTACCTCTACGTCCTGTGCCCAGACTCGCCACTGCCCACCCTGTGCGGGAAGTACCAAGCTGCCCTCAGCATCAAGCCTGGCCACTACCGAAACTCCCGTACGGTGTCTCAATTCGTTGGCTACCGCAATTACATCTGGTCCTAACTGACTCAGCTGCAATCTGCTGGGCGTAAAAACTGTTGTTGAGGTTGCCAGCGCAGCAAAATACTCCCAACCTCGGGCGGCGACTTCGCGTTGATCTGGATCCACCAAAACCTGGGTTTCATCAATCGAATCCGTCAGCGCTTGCCTTGGTGAGCTCCTCAAAATAGTGGCACTTCGATTGATCGCGGCGCTATCCACTGAGGGGTTGGTTCGCTCCGTAAACGTGTCGCTCTCATTCAATTCATAGCCGCCCTGAACTGCGGTATTCACAATCCGCCGGCCCTCAGCAGAATTTAGGATCCAGAGGTTCGGAAGAGCCTGCTCATCAACACAATGACTGAGGTCAACACCGCGACGTTCCAATTCCGCTCGGATATCAAGGTCTGCCATTGGTAAGTTGGCCCACAACTCGACCGCAAGCGTCGTAGGGTCTCCCCCACTCAACGCCCGCCCAGTGGCTGCGGCCGCGATTGATGCATAAAGGCCCGGGCCACCTGGCTGGTCAAAAATTGCTCCGAGTGGCGCCGTGACTAGGTGATCACGGCTGATCCCGCCTTCAATGACAACCCTTTTCATGCCTGCGCTCCACTTGCAAGGGATGGAACCCAAATAGGTAATCCAGAGGACTCACGTTGCGCATCCATCGTGTGCAGCACCACTAGTCCTTCAAGTGCCACGTCGATTGCCGCGTCATGTCCAGCACCAGCTTCGAACTTCTCACCGGTCACAATGTTGTCCGCAACTGAACAAATCGAGCCACCTCGGTGGCCAAACAAGTTTGCGAGTGTGACGATAGGGGCGGATTCACGGTCTCCATTGAGCACACCGGCACGTGTCCAAGTTTCAACAATGTCGAGGTGCTGTGGCTGGAAGTAGGCCTTAGCTGCGGGTCTGCCTCCGGCCACATAATCGGAATCTGTTGATCGAGTCAGGCCAAGATGAAATGGTGTTTCTTGTTGTGAGGCAGCTTGGGCTAGGGCCATGACAACCTCGGGCGCCGCGGCACCAGGGAATGATGCTGGAATGTAATCCTTGGTTGTGCCTTCGTCACGAACCGTTCCGGTCGCAACCACCAAATCACCCGGTCGAACCGATGCATGCATGCCACCAGATCCACCAACGCGGATAAAAGTATCTGCTGTCGTGTGCTCAAACAGTTCCATCAGTGCCAATTCAACTTCTGGCCCACCTGAGCCTCCACTCAGCACGGTAACTGGAACCGACTTGTACTGACCTGAATAGGTGGTAAACATTCCGGAGCGCCCGGCAAGCTGTGGATCCGTCAGCCGTTGTGCAATCTGCTCAGCAGGGTCCTCGTTGTAGGCACAAAGCGGGTCGCGTACAACGAGTAAGACATAGCGGTTAACCTTGGCAGGATCAATCTGGGTAAGCGCCGGACGACCATTTATTTTTAAACCGTTGTGGGGCACATTATCTGCGTACTTGTACCTGCTAAGAATTTCGTTTGTCATTTGTTTCCCTCCTTGAAGCATGCAATTTGGTTGACGGATCCAGGACTGCCTAGTTGGCGTCTGCGGTTACCTTGACAAAGAACTGGCGTTTTCGCGGTCCATCAAATTCGAGAAAGTACACCTTTTGGGAGTGGCCTAGGAGTACTGCACCTTCTTGGACAATGAGCGTGAGCGTTGGACCCACCATCGTGGAAAGCACGTGACCGGCAGCGTCCTGGGGCGTGTCATGTTCATGTTTGAACGTGATGCGCGCGGGCACCAGTCGTTGAAATTCATCCATTACGTCTTCCAATCCCAGTGGATCGTGGTAAGAAATAATGCCCAAAGCTGCCGTCGTGTGGGGAGCAACGATGGTGACGAGTCCTTCTCGGACACCGCTCGCAGCGACTGCCTCATTGATCTCATCTTGGATGTTGTATGCGTGGTTGCCGTCAGTTTGCAGTGGGAACCGGGTAGTCATGTTGTTGTCCTTTGGTACGTAAATCTTGGAAGTATTTAAGTTAGGAAATGATTTCGCTGTGCTGGGTGGTTTGACCGTTCTGACAATCCGCCCACTGACCGGTAGCTCCCCGTCCGGGTTCCTCTCCAGTTGCGTCCATGAGGTGCGCGGCAAGCAGTCCGCCAAGCGCTGCGTAGACGATCGGAGTGAACTCCTCACGGACTTCAGGAACCTCGATGGTCGCCGGAGCACCAGCAACGGATCCAAAAGAAACCCATGGGCGACCCAAGTTGTTTAGCAGTGGCGCAATTTCGTTTGCGCGGCTTACCGATGCTGAGTTCGTTGGTGCGATTACAACGGTTGCAATGTTCCGGGCTTCACGCTCGAAATAGTTCAGGTGCACAAATTCTTCGATATCAATATTGGAGGACTGTTTGCCAACGGCTTCAAGAATCTTTGCACTCGCAAACGCTGCGGTTGCCCGTGAAGGTCCGGACCCTAGGAATTCAACACCCTGCACGTCCTTGAAGGACTGGGCTAGTTCTTTAAGTGGCCCATCAGCAGTTGCAATAAGTTTTTCTACAACATCGCCAAGGTTGGCAATTTCCCCGCGCATTTCCTGCGCTTGGTCCATGGTGATCTTGCCCCGTACTTCAGCAAACCGAATTGCAAATAGATTCAGGGTCAGTACAGCCATGATGTAGCTACGCATACCGGGTGCAGATTCAAACTCAGGGGCGGCTACGTTGACCGTTACTTTGGATGCCTGTCCTAGTGGGCTTTGCGCATTTCCGGTAAGCCCAACGACATATCCGCCAACTTTGTTCGCTTTCTGGGCGGCCTCAACAACACGAGATACGCTTCCGGAATTTGACGTTGCAAGCAACATTGGGGTGTGTGGGTACTGGCTGTCATAGAGGTCGAGTACGTAACGAGAGATAGTCATCGCATCACCGGCCTGCGTTGGCACTCCGACAAAGCGGCGGAAAGTCTGCTCTGCTGCTTGTCCTGCAATTGCGGAGTCACCGCAACCCGTTAACAAGATGTGCCGGACAGCATGTTGAACTGGAGTTGGGACGAGCTTGCGCATCTCATCTTCTACACGCCAGGTTTCTGTGCGGATCAGTTCTGGCAGGCTGGTTACTTGGTTATGCAGAGCATTTGGGGTATTCACAGTAGATTTCCGTTCTGTAGTGCGTTGATATCGCTTATTTGAACTTCGATTGAGGCGGCTACTTCACGCATGTGCGCCCTCGTAAGTTCAGTGACTTGGGGTGGACCATATTGGCGGATGGTCAAGGCTGAGGCGGCCATCGCTGTTTTCAGGGCTACTTCTGGTTGACCGTTGGATTCGCTATACCCGGCAACGAACGCTCCGCTGAATGCGTTGCCCGCTCCAGTGGGGTCAATGACAACGCCGGCCGGTGGCTGGGCCCGGTACGTCTTGTCTTTGGTGAGCACAATCGCGCCTTTGGATCCCAGACGCAGTGCAATCACCGCGTCGGTGCGGGCAACTAATTTCTCGACGCCAGCAATGAGATCCGTAGTTCCGCACAGTCCCTGCAACTCGGCACGATTAATAGATAGAACATCGACCTGGATTAGCTGTGCCACGACACTCTCGAAAAATTCAGGTGAACAGATTCCCGCATGAATTTCCCACAAGATATCTGTGTTGTGAGACTGCTTCAGGTCCGCTAGCTGTCCGAACAGTGTTGGATTTAGGGCTTCAAAGACATAGATTCCACGTGCCTGCAGATATTCCTGTGGGGTAATGGCAAGCGCCGGGTCAAGTTTTTCGAAGTGCGCTAACCCGTGAGCTGGTGTCTCTTCCCGCTCCCCATCAGCAAAGTACTGGATTCGAGTTCTTGGTGTGTGCGCGTCTAGAGCAACCAGCCCACGATCATCAATCCCTTGGGTCTGCAACAAGCTGCGTTCAAGGGCGGAGAAATCTTCACCCATCCCAGAGACGATGCCGGCTTTTCCTGCTTTGCTTGCTAGAGCTTGACCAACGACCGCATAGATTCCTGCGCCTCCCAATTGATTGGGAAATTTGGTGCCATCGGCTAACTCAATGTCGTCAATAACTACGTGCCCAAAAGAAACTTGGTCAATCAATTCCATAAACTACACACCTCCTCGTGCTCATCATGTTGTTATGACCTTAGCACCTCTAGTTGTACTGTTGTCAATACCTATTTTTAGAAGTACCTTTGAATAAGCAGAGGGATAATATTGCTCAAAACAACTATTCATTCACCAAAAGGACTACTTATGAACCAGGCAGAAACGACCAAGCGTTCGCCTATGGCCCGCTGGGGAATTGTTGCGCGCGACATTACGCAGCGCATAGAACAAAAAGAGTTTCTGCCCGGTGCCCAACTTCCCAGCGAGAACGAACTTGCTGAGGTCTATGGGGTAAGCCGGATAACCATTCGACAAGCACTAAGCTCGTTAGCCGCTGAGGGTTTTGTCGAACGCATTCAGGGCTCCGGGACCTTTGTTTCAGAGACCCTGCGGGTGATCCAACACGACTTAGCAATTGCGGAACCTTGGCGTAATCGGCTGAATAACTCTGGCAGCCGAGCCGAGTCTCGGCAACTCTTTGACGAGCCAGTCAAGGCGGCCCCTGCGGGCTTACTCAGCGATTTAGGTCTGGATCCGAACACGATAAGTGACCGTTACTTCAAACGACTCCAGCTAGTCAACGGCAAGCCAATTGGGCTATCGGAGACTTGGATGGCGCGGGGAATAGCACCTGGTTTAGAAAACGAACCTCTACTGAATGCATCAATTTCAGGAACCCTCGCCGCCCAGTTCAACCTCCGTGCTTTCAAAGTTGATTCATACGTATACGCGATGTCCGCTATCGGCAACCTCGCAGAAACCCTCCAATGCACCCAGGAATCTCCGCTGATCGTAGTGGACGAGGTCGCTACGCTGGAGAACAGCGAGACACTCTCTTGCTCCCGAACATTCTGGCTGGGCAAGAGCGTTCGCTTCCATAACGAGCACCTTGTTTCAGCAGTAGCCGTTTTGTAATCTCACTGGAAAACCCGCATGCCCATAGCAATGGCAAATCATGAAACAATACGGTCATGACCTCTCCATCTTCCCGCGTTAGTTTCGCTGATATCTCCCCCGTTATTGCGCTCGGCCCACTCGATGGCCGGTACCGCGGCGCAGTCGCTTCCCTTGTTGACTACTTGTCCGAGGCAGCCCTGAACCGTGAGCGCATGCACGTTGAGGTTGAGTGGCTCATTGCCCTGACCGACGGCACCCCCCAGGGCCCAATCGTGCCCGGTGCACACCAGCTCAGTGACGCCGAAAAGGCGTACCTGCGCAAGATTGTGACCGATTTTGATGGCGCCGGCATTGCCGAGTTGGGCGACATTGAAAAGGAAACCGTTCACGACGTTAAGGCCGTTGAGTACTTCATCAAGCGCCGCCTGACCGCAGCTCCAGAGGCTCTGGGGGCAGACACCAACCTGCCCGCTGTGAGCGAGTTGGTGCACTTTGCGTGCACGTCAGAGGACATCAACAACCTGTCGTACGCCCTCATGGTCAAGGGTGCCGTTGAGAATGTGTGGCTGCCACAGGCAAACGCGCTCATTGAACAGATTGCCGCAATGGCTCGTGAGCACGCCGCCGTCCCAATGCTGTCCCGCACCCACGGCCAGCCCGCCACCCCATCTACGCTGGGCAAGGAACTGGCAGTGCTCGCGCACCGTCTGCGCCGCCAGACCCGCCGCATCTCCCAGACCGAGTACCTGGGCAAGCTGAACGGCGCCACGGGAACCTACGGCGCACACACCGCGGCCGTGCCAACCACAAACTGGCCAGCAGTTTCCAAGGCATTTGTTGAGTCCCTCGACCTGACTTGGAACCCACTGACCACCCAGATCGAATCCCACGACTGGCAGGCCGAGCTCTACGCGGACATCGCCCGCTTCAACCGGATTCTGCACAACATGGCAACCGATGTGTGGACGTACATTTCGCTTGGATTCTTCAAGCAGATCCCGGTTCCAGGCGCGACCGGATCATCAACCATGCCGCACAAGGTCAACCCAATCCGCTTTGAAAACGCTGAGGCCAACCTTGAGATCTCCTGCGCGTTGCTGGATTCACTTGGTTCGACCCTGATCACTTCCCGCATGCAGCGCGACCTGACGGACTCCTCCGGCCAGCGCAACATCGGTACCGCATTTGGTCACTCAATCCTCGCAATCGACAACGTCTCCAAGGGCCTTGACCGCCTTGCCGTTGACGAGACCGTGTTGAACGCGGACCTCGACGGAAACTGGGAGGTACTTGGTGAGGCCATCCAGTCCGCCATGCGCGCAGCCTCTGTTGCGGGGGTTGAAGGCATGGATAACCCGTACGAGCGCCTCAAGGATCTGACTCGTGGCCACCGCATTGGCGCCACCGAAATGATCGAATTTGTGCGCGGCCTTGGCTTGCCAGCGGATGTGACCGAGCGCCTCGCCGCCATGACCCCGGGCAGCTACGTTGGTCTGGCCGAGCAGCTGGTTGCCGAGTACCTCTAACCCATAGATCGCAGCGCGGCCACGGCCGCGTTGTTGGAAGAATTTCCCGATGCCTCACGTGCGCTAAATAGATTGCGCACGTGAGGCATCGGCATTTTTGTGCCCCAAATAGCCTTTGAACAGCAAATTTGGACCAATTCGAGCGAATCCCTTGACAGCGATGAAGGTCACATTGATAGAGTAGTGATTACTGCATTCAATGTTGAATAGTTATTCAAAACAAGGTGGATTTCGTGTCATTGCCCTTACCGGTTACACAGAAGTACCTGCTCAGCCTCGATCTCGGCACTACCAACAGCAAGGCGCTGTTGGTTAATTTGGCCACCGGCGAGGTTGTTGCACAGGGGGTACACGGGGTTGAAATCAGCTTTCCAGCTCCAGGGCATGTCGAGCAGGACGCCGAACAAATCTGGTCCGCGACCATGGCAGCAATCCAAGTTTGTACGTCCAAAATTGATAACGGGAACATCGCGGGCATCACCATCAGCAACCAACGCGAATCGGTCGTTGCGTGGGATGCAACAACCGGAACCGTGCTGGGCCCAGTCCTTGGCTGGCAAGATGCACGGCAATCCGAGTACTGCGCTACGCTCGCCGCGCACGCCACCGTGATTCAAGCCAAGACCGGGCTCACCCTTGACCCCATGTTCTCCGCCCCCAAGATGCGGTGGCTGCTGGACACCCAACCCCAAACCGCAGTTGCAAGCGGGCAAGTACGGGTTGGAACCATCGAGACTTTCATAGTTGAACGCCTCACCGGCAAGTTCGTAACGGAAGCAGGCAATGCCTCACGCACCCTACTGCTTTCGCTAGCCGGCCAAGACTGGGACCCTACCCTCCTCAACCTCTTTGGTATCCCACGTGCGGCCCTCGCCACCGTGGTTAGTTCAAACCATCAGTTTGGGGTGACCCGTCAAGGACTTGATCTGCCCGCCGGGATTCCCGTTGTCGCTATCATGGCCGACTCCCACGCAGCTCTTTATCTGCACGCGGGAGAACAGCGTGGGCACGGCAAAGCAACCTACGGAACGGGCACCTCCGTCATGGTTCCGGCCAATACCACCACGGGTAATGTTGCCCGCACCATTGCCTGGCGCACTGACAAGCCGACTCTCGCTCGCGAGGGAAATATTCTGGCATCGGGGGCGGCGCTATCTTGGATGGCGCAGATTCTTACGGGCGGAGACGTCACCGCACTGGGTGAATTAGCGCAGAACCACACGGATGACCCTTCCTCATTTGTGCCCGCCCTATCCGGTCTTGGGGCACCCTACTACGACCGCAACGCGACCGGCTTGATCAGCGGAATCACTGCTGGAACAAGTCGCGCCGATCTTGCCTATGCGGCATTTGAAGCGGTTGCCCAGCAGGTTGCCGATGTCATCGAATCCATCGAGGCGGATCCACAAACCCAGATCGAGGTGCTGCACGCCGATGGTGGCGCTTCCGTCTCCACCTTTCTCATGCAGCTCCAGGCCGACCTATTGGGCCGGCCAGTGCACGTGGCCCAGACTGCTGAATCCTCCGCCCTTGGGGTCGCCCTGTTGGGTGCCGAGGCTCTGGGACACAATGACGCGCGGACAAATTGGTCGCCTGCGTTAGGCCACGCTGTTGTGGTCCTACCAACGAAGTCGAGCGCATGGCGTTTGGAACACCGAAGCCGGTGGGCCCAAGCCATAGCCCGGTCCCGGGGTATCTCAGTTGGCGAATTTCTAGAAAACGATTCAAAGGAGAGTTGATTGTGACCATATCTGGACACGCAAGCAGCAAACAAAAGTATAAAAGGCTCGGCTGGACCGCGGCCGTGTTGGTGCTGTGCGGGGCAATGGTCGCGGGAACGACTTTTGTAAGCAACAAGGATCAACTCATTGCCAGTGATACCGCAGCCGAGTTCGCCGAGCTCAACTTCATTCCCATCATGGTTCCAGCCATCACAAGCAACGCAATTCCGGTCACCGAGTTAGCCACAAAGTACCTCGCTGACCCGGAAGCAACCGGTGCCGAGCACGGCCGTAAAGAAGGCGAAGGCAAGCCCTATAGTTTCCCCGTCACTGCAACCGGGACGGTCATTGAGGGAGCGTTTGGCGAGGTTGGATTGGAACTCACCGATATGCCCAATGACATGACCGTTGGCATTGCGATCCCTCCGCTGGGTTCCTCAACCGCGCTGCGTGATGCGGGAGCAGAGGTTGTATTTGGCGACTTCGCCAATCAGACGGAATACCAAAACGTTGCGATCGAGCTCAACAAGGTCGCGGTTGAGACCGTCTACGGTGACCTCGATCCCAAATCGCTCGTAGGCAAACAGGTGAGCGTGACGGGCGCGACCACCTGGTTCTCCAAGACCGGTGGCGACGTCACCCACCTGAGCATCGTTCCTGTCAGTATCGAGGTGCAGTGATGACTTCTCTGCAGGCCCCCAGCAGCACCGTGATCATGCGGGCCGAGGGCATGACCAAGGCGTACGGCGGCACGCACGCGCTGCGCGGTGTGGACTTCGAGGTATATGAGGGTCAAGTCACCGCACTCATTGGTGAGAACGGCGCCGGCAAGTCAACGCTCATGAAAATTCTTTCCGGAGTTGAGCAGCCCACAACCGGCAAGATGATCCTTGACGGCAACGAGGTTGAGTTTTCCAGCCCCACCGAGGCGGTTCACAACGGGGTTGCAATCATCCACCAAGAACTGAACCTCTGTCCCAACCTTTCTATTGCAGACAATATTTTCTTGGCTCGGGAAAATGCCAGGAACGGCTTCATTGATTTTGCCGCCCAGCGCCAAGCCGCATCCGAGTTTTTAGAACGATTAGAAGAACCGCTCGACCCAAACACCCTTGCGGGCGACCTCCGCCTAGGCCAGCAGCAACTCGTTGAAATTGCCAGGGCCCTCAGCGAGAACGCCCGGGTCCTGATCATGGATGAGCCAACCTCTGCACTCTCGCACTCCGAGGTCCAGGTACTCTTCCGCGTGGTTCGGGACCTCACCGCCCGCGGTGTCGCCGTCGTCTATATTTCCCACCACCTTGATGAATGTCTCGAACTCGCGGACCACGCCGTAATTCTGCGCGATGGCCGAGTCGTAGCCCAGTCCCCCATGAACGATGTTGACCTGGGCTGGATCATTACCCAAATGGTTGGCCGTGAGGAGGGCAAACTGTATGCTCCCATGGCGCACAACCCGGGCAACACGCTTCTTAAGGTAAGCAACGTAATTGTGGCTGACCCAACGAGTCCAGGGCGCCTCGCGGTCCGCGGTCTCTCATTTGATCTGCATGAACGCGAAGTCATTGGAATCTTTGGGCTCATGGGGGCGGGGCGTACCGAACTCCTAGAGGCCCTCGCGGGTAGAAACCCACTGCTCGACGGCTCAATCGAGCTCGACGGCCAGGACTTCACCAACCTGAGCATCGAGGATCGGATCACCCGAGGGTTAATCCTAGTTCCCGAGGACCGCCAAAAAGATGGTCTAGTTCAGTCTCAAAGCGTGGGTGAGAACATTGCGATCGCCGCGGTCCGCAAGTTTGTCCGGCGTTTCCTAGTCTCACCGTCACTCGAAGCTGAGTCAGCAACCGAGGTGGGCAAGCAGGTCCGTCTCAAGACGGCATCGTTAACCGCCCCCATTGGTTCACTCTCAGGTGGGAACCAGCAGAAGGTCGTGGTTGGAAAAGCGCTTCTTACCGAGCCCAAGGTAATCATCTTGGATGAGCCCACCCGCGGGATCGACGTAGGCGCCAAGGCAGACATCTTTGCCCTGATGGCCAACCAGGCCCAATCGGGTAAGGCCGTTCTCTTTGCCACCTCGGAGGTGGGCGAAGTCCTGAACGCCTGCGATCGCATCTTGGTCATGGCCCGCGGCGAGATCGTTGCGGACCTCGACCCGCGCAGTACTAACCGTGAACAACTCATGGCATTGGCAGATACAAGCACACCGACGGATGGAATTTGAGATGGCCCAACCACAAAGCACCTCATCGGTGCAGATGACCCTCACGGATAAGATTCGAACCCGCCTGCTTGGCAACCGCGGAATCGGTGAATTTCTGCTCGATCAACGAGCCTTCGTTGCACTGATCGTTTTGATCATCATCTTCGGTCTGCTGTCTGACACATTCTTGACCGGAACCAACATGATCACCATGACCAAGCACGTCGCCTACAACGCTATCTTGGCGCTCGGTATGCTCCTCGTGATCATCACGGGCGGAATCGACCTATCGGTCGGATCGATTGTGGGGCTCTCCGGGGTGGTCTCGGGTGTGCTCCTACAGGGCTGGGATCTGTCCGTCTTCGATGCCACTGCCTACCCCGCCGTATGGGTTGTCATCATCATCGCACTCGCGGCAGGAGGCCTGGTCGGAGCACTCAATGGCCTGCTAATTACCAGATTTAATGTCGCCCCATTCATCGCCACCCTGGGCACCATGTATATCGCCCGCGGGGCCGCCCTGTTGATCTCCAACGGAGCAACCTTCCCCAAACTGCAAGGTGACCCAGAACTGGGTAACACCGGGTTCTCATTCCTCGGTGTCGCTCGCCCGCTGGGCCTGCCCACCGCAATTTGGGTCATGATCATCTTTGCTTTGCTCATCACCGTGCTTGTCACCCGCACCACCTTTGGTCGCTGGCTCTACGCAACCGGTGGAAATGAGCGGGCAGCCCAACTTTCTGGAGTTCCCGTAAACCGTGTCAAGATGCGCGTTTACATGATCTCCGGGGTTTGTGCCGGCATGGCAGGAATCATCATCGCTTCCGAGCTCACCTCTGCCGCCCCACAAACCGGAAACACTTTCGAACTCAACGCCATTGCTGCTGTTGTGATCGGAGGAGCCTCTCTAGCCGGCGGACGAGGATCCGTTAAGGGAGCGCTCATCGGCGCCTTTGTCATTGGATTCCTATCCGATGGCCTGGTGCTAGTAGGAGTCTCCAGCTTCTGGCAGACCGTCATTAAGGGGCTCGTCATCGTCCTCGCAGTCATCTTGGATCAGAGCCAAGAACGACTCAAAAAGTCCCGAACCGCCGCAGCCGCGGCCCAAAGTGTCAAGCGCGAGCTTGCTTCGACCCAGCCTGCCGCATCCGCGTAGGCATCAACAAATATTCGGAGGTATAACGATGTACCGCAAGAAATTTCGTAAGAGTTCAGTAATTGTGGCCGCATTTGCGATGCTCATGCTGTCAGCGTGTGGTGGCGGCGGGGGTGAAACTCCCACTCCTGACAAGCCTGCGGAGACCGCGACTGAGCAGCCAGCTGAGGAACCTAAGCCCGAGGAACCAGCCGAGGCAGGTGGCCTGATCGCCGTCATTACCCCGTCGCACTCCAACGTCTTCTTCAAGGCAGAGGCCGATGCCGCAGTCGCTGCCGCTGAAGCCCTCGGTTACACCACCCAGTCCAACTCACACGACGACGACCCAAACAAGCAGAGCGAGCTGATTGACTCCGCCATCTCCAACGGTGCCAAAGCAATCATCCTCGACAACGCCGGGGCTGACGTCACCATCGGTGCCGTACAAAAGGCCAAGGACGCTGGCATCCCCGTCTTCCTTATTGACCGTGAAATCAACGAGGCAGGAGTTGCAGCAGCACAGATCGTAGCCAACAACTCCCAAGGTGCAGGTCTAGTGGGTGAAAAGTTCACCGAGGCGCTTGAGGGCGAGGGTGAGTACATCGAGCTACTGGGCCGGGAAACCGACACCAACGCGGCCGTACGCTCGGACGCTTACCACGCGGTCATTGACCAGTTTGACGGGCTCAAGATGGTAGCCCAAGAAACCGCTAACTGGGACCAGCAGGAAGCATTCTCCAAGGTTCAGACCCTACTTGAGGCACACCCCAACGTTAAGGGCATCATCGCCGGTAACGACACCATGGCACTCGGAGCCGTTGCAGCGGTTGACGCAGCCGGCCTGACCGGCAAGGTCATCATCGCCGGATTTGACGGTAGCCCAGACGCAGTTGCGGCCATTAAGGAAGGCAAGTTGCTCGCAACCGGTCTCCAGCCGGCTGTACACATTGCCCAGCTCGCTGTTGAGCAGGCTGACTCCTTCATCCGCACCGGCGACTCCGGTGCCGAGGAGAAGCAGTCCATCGACTGCGTTCTGATCGACTCCACCAACGCGGACAAGTACACCGTCTTCGCAATCGAGTAAACCGCTCACACTTTGGTGGGGTTGCCCGCTCAGGGCGGGCAACCCCACCGCTTTTCCACCACCAACGCTAAGCCGCTACGGCACGTGACTCATCTAAATTCACCACTGTTTGTTTTCTTCTGATCGGAGCAAAGTTATTATGGGAACCCCTAAATTTGGTGCAGGATTGTGGAACTTTGCATCGTATGTTGACCGGTACGCAACCGATGGATATGCCGAGCCGGTATCCACCTTGGAACAGATCCGCTTGGCCGGTGAGGTTGGCGAGCTGTCATACGTTGACCTCAATTTCCCGTTCTCCCACGGCGCTACCCTCGATGACATCAAGCAGGCACTTGCGGACGCAAACCTCAAGGCAATTGGTATAACACCTGACATTTACCTGCGTCAGTTTTCCAAGGGTGCTTTTACCAACCCCGACCCGGTTGTACGCGCTGAGGCGATGCAACTGCTGCACCAGGCCGCGGACGCCGTGCGTGAGCTCGGCGCTAACTACGTCAAGGTCTGGCCCGGTCAGGACGGTTGGGACTACCCCTTCCAGGTCAACCACCATGACATTTGGAAACTCGCTAAGGACGGCATGTATGAGCTGGCCTCGGCGCACCCGGACCTAAAGTTTGTGATCGAGTACAAACCGCGTGAGCCTCGCGTGAAGATGCTTTGGGATTCTGCCGCCCGCAGCATCTTGGGAATCCGAGACATTGGCCTCGACAACATTGGGGTGCTGCTCGACTTTGGGCACTCGCTCTACGGTGGCGAATCCCCGGCCGATGCCGCTCAGCTACTTATTGACAATGGCCTGCTGTGGGGAATGGACGTCAACGACAACCTGCGCGGTTGGGATGACGACCTCATGGTGGGTTCCGTGCACATCACAGAGGTCTTTGAGTTCTTCTACACCCTCAAGATCAACGATTGGGATGGCGTTTGGCAGCTTGACCAGTTCCCATTCCGGGAAGACACCATCGAGACCGCACGCACTTCAATCCGTTTCCTCAAGGCGATCCACCGGGCGCTTGAGGAACTCGACATCGATGCGCTACGTGAAGCTCAGGCGCGTCAGGACGCCATCGGTGCCCAGCGCCTAGTCCAAGATGTTCTCCTGTCATGCATGCGAAAGGGTGATTAAGAATGATGTCCCCTGACCCACATATGGGTCTTGTCCAAGAAGTTGCGGCTCCCCTGTTGCCGCCACCAGACCGTGAAATTACCGTCACCGGTAAGGTGCCCCAGCACCTTTCTACGGCTGCCCAGGCAAACTACTTGGCCCGCGCGGCAACCGAAGTTCGCCGCCGGTCCATTCAAACCATTGGCTCGGTTGGGGCCGGCCACGTCGGCGGCGAATTCTCCATCACCGATTCCCTGGTCACCCTGTACCTGGCTGTCATGAACATCAGCCCCGAGCAAGTCGCCAATGAGGACCCCGAACGGGACCGCTTGGTGTTGTCCAAGGGGCACGCAGCCAACGCCTTGTACACAACCTTGGCTTTGGCCGGGTACATTGCGCCCCAGGCTCTGCGCACGTTCTTGCAGCCGGAATCCATGCTCAACGGTCACCCGGCCCGCAACAAGATCAAGGCCGTTGAAGCCAACACGGGTCCTTTAGGACACGGTCTACCCATCGCGGTTGGGATGGCTCTAGCCGCCCGGATCGACGGCTCCGCACGCAGAACCTTCGTGTTGCTGGGAGACGGTGAACTGCAAGAAGGCTCCAACTGGGAGGCCTTCATGACCGCCGGGCACCACAAACTCGACAACCTTGTTGCAGTCATTGACCGCAACCGTCTCCAACAAGGCGCCCGCGTCGCAGACACCAACAACCTAGAGCCTCTCGGAGACAAGCTCCGCGCCTTTGGTTGGGAAGTGCTTGAAGCCAATGGCAATGACCATGGTGAACTCCTGAGCTCATTTGCTTTGGCTAAGGCGACTTCCGGTAAGCCAACGGTCATCATTGCCCACACGGACAAGGGCTTCCCGGTCAGTTACATGCGCGACGACGTCGCTTGGCACCACAAGGTACCCAACGAGGAACAGGTTGCCCAAGCGTTAACCGAGCTCGACGCAATTCTCGAAGATCTAGATAAGGAGGCAGTCGGATGAGCACTACAACTACCAAGAGCCAACTGCATGACTGCCGCGACACCTGGGCGGCAACGCTGAGTGACATCGCTCAGTCAAACCCCGATGTTATCGCGGTGGTCAACGACTCGGTCGGTTCCTCTAAACTGGGCGCATTTGAAAAAGAGTTCCCAAACCGCACCATCAACGTGGGCATTGCTGAACAAGACATGGTTGGCATTGCCGCGGGACTCGCAAACGGCGGGAAGATTCCGTTTGTGTCTGCCGCCGGTTGCTTCTTGACCGCTCGCGCGATGGAGCAGATCAAGGCGGACGTTGTGTATTCCAACTACAACGTGAAGCTGATCGCGCAGTCCCCGGGCGTTGCCTACGGCGACTTGGGTCCAACCCACCACTCCATTGAGGACTTCGGTTGGTTGCGCACGCTACCCGGTTTGACGGTCATTGCTCCGGCTGACCCACTTGAAACCGAACAGGTGGTGCGCTGGGCTGCAAAGACTCCGGGTCCTGTTTACATCCGCATTGCCCGCATGGGTGTGCCTTCCGTCTACCCCGAGGACTACCAGTTTGTCCCCGGAAAGGCAGCGGTTTTGCGGGAGGGCCATGACATCACGCTGATAGCGACCGGCACAACCGTTACTAGGGCGCTCGATGCCGCTGACCTGTTAGCAGCACAAGGTATCTCCGCTCGGGTGCTTTCCATGCCCACCATCAAGCCCCTTGATGCCCAGGCGGTCCTTGCGGCAGCACGCGAGACCAAGGGCATCATCACCATCGAAGAAGCCTTGGTCACGGGCTTGGGTGGTGCGGTTGCCGAGCTTGTTGTTGAGCAGGCCCCATGCCCAATGCGTATGGTTGGGTTCCGGGATCAGTTTGCGGTGACCGGAAGTGCGCAGTGGTTGCTTGATCACCACGGGGTGAGCCCAGAGGGCATTAGTCAGGCGGCCACTGCCCTGTTGCAGTAGCGATTACGGAGACGGCTACGCATGCCCAAATCTTGAATTGATATTCATAATGGGTAGAATATAACTGCGTGGCCGTCTCTCCTTTCATGTAGCGCGATTTCAAGGAATAACTTTGAGCACCAAACCTCCCGGACGTGGGTCCAGCAGCGACTTCCTGCACTCCGAAGACCAATTGCGCCTCATGGTTCGAGTTGCCCGCATGTATTACGAACGCGGAGTGCGTCAGTCAGATATTTCCAAGGAACTGCACATCTCCCAGCCAAGGGTTTCCCGCTTGCTCAAGCGGGCATCGGAAGTTGGTATTGTACGGACTACGGTCTCGTTACCCACCGGCGTGTACTTGGATATTGAAGAGCAGCTCGAGCAGAAATACGGGCTCGACCAAGTGGTCGTGGTAGACACCGGCTCGTTTGGCGAGGATGTCACGCCCGCGTTAGGGGCAGCCGCAGCCGACTACCTTGCGGCAACGCTCATTGGTGGAGACACCGTTGGCATCTCTTCCTGGTCCGCCACCCTCTTGGCCGTCGTTGGTGCCATGCGCCCGTTCCGTTCCCCGGTAGTTGACACCGTGGTTCAACTCGTTGGCGGAATCGGCGACCCACAGGTACAAATGCAGGCCACCCGTTTGATTGATCAGTTCGCCAGTAACACCGGTGCAGAACCACTTCTGCTGCCCACGGCCGGCATTCTTGATTCCTCCGCGCTGCGAGAGTCGCTCATGTCAGACTCAAGCGTGACCCAAGTGCTTGCCACTTGGGAGCGGCTGACGGTTGCCCTTGTGGGCATTGGCTCGGTGGAGCCTTCCACACTCGCCGCCCAGTCCGGAAACGTCTTCTCAGCCAAAGATCGCGCAGCTCTCGATGCCGCCGGCGCAGTCGGCGATATTTGCTTCCGACTCTTTGACACCGACGGACAAAAGTTCCCGTCCGAGTTCAACGACCGGGTCAGTGGCATCACCCCCGAGCAACTACTCAACGTGCCACGGCGAATCGGCATTGCGGGCGGGCCGCGCAAGTACGCCGCCATCCGCGGCGCCCTGCTGGGCCAATGGATCAACGTCCTGGTCACCGACATTGAAACCGCCCGGCGCCTTCTTGAGGAACCGTCGGCCTAATTGCGGTCGCGCTTGTTGAAAAACTTCTCGATGCCTCACCGAGTTTCAGAGCACCAGTACAATTTTTCCGTACTCAGGCTCTGAAACCCGGCGGCGGAACCTTTTTGGAATGTTTTGCAGGCCACATTCGTTACACAACTATGGACGCAACCGGTAATTCTTTGACGCAGTTTCCAATCACGCTGATGGACGGATCAACCACTAGTTTGGGCGATTTCGCAGGTCAGGTGGTTTTGGTGGTGAACGTGGCCTCTCGTTGCGGGTTCACACCGCAATACGCTGGACTTGAGCGACTCTATGAAACCTATAAGGACCGGGGCTTCGCTGTCATTGGATTCCCCAGTAACCAGTTTCTGCAGGAGCTCTCCTCAGATGAGAAGGTAGCCGAGTTCTGCTCAACCAACTATGGCGTCACTTTTCCTATGTCCACGCGGGTCAAAGTGAACGGCAAGAACGCCCACCCACTGTTCACTGCACTACATGAAGTCGCTGATGAAGACGGCGACAGTGGCAAGGTGAAGTGGAACTTTGAAAAGTTTCTTATCCTACCCGGCGGGCAGATCCACCGGTTCCGCTCCAAGGTAGAGCCTGAAGCACCTGAGGTTATCGACCTTATTGAAAGTCATATCCAAGGGGTACTCTAGCCACATGGCTAGCAATTTCAAGTGGGTTCCTGACGTTGACCGGGGCGAGTGGCTACGGTCAATAGAGAGTGAAGCAATGGACATAATTCTGTCCATTGTTCCCAGAGGATACCCGGCCTACGCCCGTGTTTTTCACCCCGTGACGCGCGACCGCCCGGTGCCTGGCAAGACTTGGCAGGACCTGGATAGGGCAACCAGCCTCATCGGAGTCCAACAATCACTAGTTCATGAGCCCACTTCCTGGGCCCAATCCGCACAATCCTTTGTCACCGTCATGCACCCTGCCGCACAATACCACAAGTTGGTTCAGCGCACTCCCCGTGACCTAGACGGACTCAGGGCCCCTGACGGTTGGCGCTACAGCATCCCCGAAGAGGGAAATCTGTGGCTAGATCCCCTCACTGCTCTATCTGCGGTGCTTGCCCGTCACACCGCAACCCCAAACTCGGGTATTGCCGCGATTTGGGAAGGCCATGGCGGATTGGTTAGTTCCGCAGGCGTTTTCCATCTCGCTTCCGCTGCAGGTGAGGAGTTATCAAGCCAACCTTTGGATCTAGCCGAAGCAGTCATGCCAGATCTCCCAGATCTGTTTACCTATGCCCCGTTACCTGAGGATCAGGGCGAACGATCTAGAATGAATTGTCTTCTAGGCATTGACCCAACGGAGCCGGTCCCCGGCACGGGTGTTCTTTCCCGTGAGATTGCAACCGGGCCCAAGTTTGGCCTGCACGAGGACTCTGGGCGTAGTTATTTCTTGTTTGAAGTTGGAGCAACGGATCTAGCCGACCCAACATGGCCAAGCCGAGCGCCTTGGGTGGACGCAGAACAGATTTGGGTGCAGTCACCAAACATCTTGTGGCCGGATGACCGTGCCTGGGTGCTCGCAACAGAGATTGATTTTGATTCCACTTTGATTGCCGATTCCAATGAACTTATCAATGAACTACTGCAAACACCGGGACTTGAGGCCCGTGCAATCAGCCCAAACGTCAACCTCACCTGGGCCGGAGACACCCTTAACTAGAGCTCTATTTAATCCCCATCACAACAACGGTTCTAGTTTGGCCGCGGGGGTCCAAGGCGAGGACGAGTCACAGCGGTATCTCCTCCCCCATCTCGATTACTACGTTCCGTCAGGGCCACTAAATCTAAGTACCGATCTGCGGTCCAACAGAGCAGCTTACCTCTACCATCTTTGTTACGTTGTAGAATCCCCGCATCGGCCAGTTCCACTAAAGCACGGTGCGCAGCCGTGCTGGATACCCTGTGTGCATCAGCAACACCATCCACGGTAAGTACCGGAGTAACAGCCAGATTGCTGAGGATCCGTAGGCTCACTGCATCACTGCGCGGCTTCACCGGGGCAAGGTTTTGAGTCCGGCGGTACTCAATGAGGTGGTTCTGTGTCGCTTCATCGAGTACCGCGATATTGTCTGCAAGACGCACCGCATTAGCTGCCGCAAGCTCAGTTGCCCGGGCAAATCCAATAATCCATTCATCTAGACGCGGTGGGTCTTGGCGAAAAGCAGTTAGCCCTGAAATATAGGCGTTTGTATCACCCGCAAACACTGTGCTGATTGGAATCAAGGCATTGCGCAATGCCCCGGTACGTTTCAGTACCGTATGAATCAGGGCACGGCCGGTTCGACCATTGCCATCGATAAACGGGTGGATGGTCTCAAACTGCACATGGGCGATAGCTGCACGCACAACGGGATTTCCACTAGTCTGGGTAACAAACCTCGCGAGATCTTCAACGAGCCGTCTAACCTCGCCTGCGGGCGGCGGCACAAACTCCGCACGCAACGGACTCCAGCCGCTTCCTCCAACCCAGTTCTGTTCCGTACGTAGCCCCAGAGTTAACCTAGGTTCGATAATGTGCTGTAGCCGTTCAATGTCTGCGATCACTATTTTCTGGGACTGGTCTGCAAGACCTTCGATTGCGTCCTCTGTCGCAACCACATTCGCCACTACATCAAGGGCAACCCTCGTTCCCTGATTCAGCAGTTCCGCAATAGCTAGTTTTTTGGGGCTAATCCGATTGCCCTCAATCCATGAGGATGAGATGCTCTCGGAGCGAATAAGTAAGTGATTGAGGTACCCACCACGTGATCCAATTCGTTCATCAGTCCTTGCAAGAACGGTCAATGCCGCCTCAGCTGCATCTCTGGCTTCATCGCCAAGTACCGGCAGGGAGTTGCCCAGTTCAGCGGGGACGTAGGCTCGGTACCTTCCAGGATTCCGGTCCTTTCGGCTCAGGTAGGCAGTATCTTTTGGGTCCCAAATCAGACTGACGTAAAAAGACACGGTGACACCTCCTAAAGTTAATGAGCAACTTAGTAAATCAACTTTAACTCACTTAACCGGGTTCTTATGAGCTGACGCAAAATTGTGCGCAGCTTTTCCGGAGCAGTTCTGCGCGGGTCGCTCAGGTAGATTTCATGATGCTTGCCAATCATTTGCAGGTTTTCTTGCGGGATAAACTCTCCGTGCATCTGGGCAAGCACCCCGGCCTCCTCATCATAGGAGCCAACGTGCAGCGTCTGCACACTGCACCCCTCTTCAAGGTGCTCCAATCGCACTAGGTCCAAGGCAGCCGGAGCATCCTGGGCCCCCACCTGCGCAAGTACAGCATCGAAAAGATCTTGCCTTATCCAATCTGGAACCATGATCATCATGGTCCAATCCCACTGGGTTTTGTCCCGCGCAACCGTAAACGTATCCATGTCCTGGGCCCACCACAGCCCCTCAAGCGGCGGTACCACGTAGTCCCGCCCAAGCTCATTCCTGCTGGCAAACTTGAGTTTGTAGGCAACCGGATACAGCGCCTGCAGAGCCTGAACATACTCGGGCGCAGTGTTGGGATCCCCGTGGCCATCGATCATGAGGTACTGCATTGTGGGCACCTCAATGACTTGGAACTTACCGGCCTTGGCCCGGTAGGCCGCCATGCTCTTTTGAAATCGATCTTGTCAGCCACGGTCCTTGCTTTCTCCGTTGAGGTACTTAAGAACTAGTTCAGGGTCTTGTCGATCATGTCCCAGGCTGCCTGGGCAACGTGGAACCGGCGGTCAAACTCATCCTGACCTTCCTGAACCGTGATCTTGACACCCGTATACGCTCGCTCCGCAATTGAGCCGGCAGCCGCGAGCGCCGCATCAATCTCTTCTTGGCCCAGCAAACTCATGTGGCTAAACACAAGCAGCGGGTGTTCTCCGCGCGGTGCCATATGGCCGTCTTGCCAAGCCGGTCCCCACGGCCCGGAGCGGTGAGTTGCCCCGGAGAACATGAGCCCCTTGAGCACGCCCGCCTCCCGGGCTTGGGCAATGTGGTCGTTGACGTATCCGCCGCTGTGGCCCTCAATCATGGACCGCCCCCAGTTGATGGTGATCCCCAGTTGGTCGGTGCCAAACGCGCGGACAGCCTCAATCTCTTGGGACAGTTCCAAGAACCCCTTAGCCACATGTTGGTCCGGGCGGGTGGCATCACAGTGCTCAACCGTGAGCAGCACGGATGGGTCGGCCTTTTCCAGCAGGGTCTCAAGGGAACGTGAGAATGCATCGGCACTGTGGAAGTCGGGCCGCGGCGCGCTATGTACTTGGACCGCGAAAACTCGCGGACGGCCCGTCACCTGAGCGGCATTGTCTGCAATGGCAAGGGCTGAGCAGGCATCGGAAAGTGCGAGCTCTCGCCCTTCATTATCGTTCGATGCCAGCCCGTACGCAGGGTTGTGGCTCAGCCGCCCCATGACCGTCGGGATACACGTGATCACAACGTCTAGATCCTTGGCAATGAACTTGGGCAATCCGTCCTTGTCATACCGCCCCCAGGTCCGCTCGGGCCGGCCCGGTAGTTCATGCAGTGGGATCTCGAGCGCATCCACAGAAATCCGCTCCGCAATGAGTTCATGCGCGGCCAGCGATTCTTCAAGCGGCATGCCCGCGAATAGCGCGTACGCGCCTAGGACTCGTTTATGCATGGGGGCCTGCGCTTTCTGGTTGGGCGACTAATTTTTACGATGCCTTACTCATGATCTCACTCCTTGCTGCGGTGGTGTAGGTACTCTCCAGCCTAAAGCGCACTTCTCAATTTAAGACTGCTCACAGGGAGCCGGGTAACATATCCGTTAAGTGCTTAACCAAAGCTCTCACAACAGGGGTCTTCACAAAGGAGCGAAGCGATGTCACGGAATTTTGTATTCATTGCCACAGGTTTTCTTGCAAGCACGCTGCTCTTGAGCGGCTGCGCTGCGGTAGGTGAAGGCCAAGGTGAGTCAAGCCCTCCCGTGGTTACAGAAGAAAAACCAACCGCGCAGGCTCCGGTGGAGGAAGCCCCCGAGGCTTCCGCTCCACCCGCTAAAGAAGAGGCTCCCGCAGAACAAGAAGCCTCCGAGCCCGAGCCGGCCCCGGAGGCACCGGCCGTGCAAGAAGAAAGCTGCGGCTGGGACAGCCCTGCCATTAACGGTGATTCCGGTAGTGCCCCCAGTTCTCCGGGTGACGCATTGGAGCGCGTAATCATTGGGGCTTGGCAGCACACCCATATTGATTCTGGCTCGGGCTTTGAACCTCTCAATTCCGGCACAGATATTCGCTACGTCTTTCCCTCAGCAACAAGGCTGCTGTACTGCCAGGACGTTGCCGGGGCAACTAGTCAGGCTGAGAACGCCGCTGATATTACCCTCGACGGCACCAAGATTGTCCTTCCTGGCTCCGCACCCGGCTACACGGTAACCGGGTGGAGTGCGGACACCATGGTCTGGACAAACAACCGCGATGGCTCCACGTATCTGCTGGCACGGCGGTAGGCCCCGGCAGCCTTCAGGTCCATCAGCTAAGCCAGTCCCCGTTAAAGTCTTACCGGGATCCGGTATGCACTGCTCTGACCTACTTCACCGAGCCCCTTTAGTCTTAGACTTTTTATAAGCACGCTTGGAGTAGTTACGGGAGGCAAACATGTCTAGACCTGTTCGGTTTGACCACGTTGGGATTACCGTTGCGGACCTTGACCGGGCGGTCGCGTTCTTTGTTGGCCTAGGCCTTGAAGTTGAAGGCAGGACCTTTGTTGAGGGTGAGTTCATTGAAACAGTTACCGGAATCCCCAACTCCCGCAGTGAGATTGTGATGCTGCGGCTGCCTGGTGGTGGTACGTCGGTTGAGGTTTCTAGTTTTGTCCATCCGGACGCAATGCCAGGACTTCCCGATGCCCCAGCCAACACACTCGGCATCCGCAGCGTGGCATTTGAGGTCGCTGATATTCAAGCCCAAGTAGACCGGTTGGCTGCTGCGGGCTACGGCTTGGTGGGCGGGATTGGTGAGTACAAAGACATATGGAAGATGGCATATATTCGCGGTCCCGAGGGAATTATTGTGGCTTTGGCTGAGCAAATTTCTTAACCATTACCGCACCTTTCAACGGTTCGCTATTGAAAAATCATCATCATATGAATTGTGGGGCTGCAAAGTTTGCAGCCCCACAATTCATTTTCTAATACAGCTCTAGTTGCCGAAGACTCCAGACAACGAACTCCAAGCACTCTGTTCACAGAATACCGGGACCTCAAGCATTGGATAGGACCTTGAAACGGTTTGACCACCGGTGTGAACCTCACCGGTCCAGACATCAACCCAGGTGCCTTCTGGCAGGTAGGTCGTCACTTCCTGTGCATTTGCTTCCAAGATCGGATTAACCACAAGCGAGTCACCCAGCAGGTACTGGGTTTCGAAATCCCAGATCTTGGTGTCTTGCGGGTACTCAAAGAACAGACCGCGCATCAGCGGTTTATCAGCAGCAATCGCTTTGTCTGCTTCCTGCTTCAAGTACGGCACCATTGAGCTACGCAGCTTGGCATAGAACCGGAACTGGTCAATCACCTCAGGAGTACCGTTAGTGTCAGCCACATACCAAGGCGTACGGTCTCGCAGCGGGCGCTGGTGGTGATTGAACTCAGAGTGATACTGCATGACCGGCATGAATACGCTTGCACCCGTGGCACGAATGTACAGTTCGGAGTCTGGCACCGGTCCGGAGAACCCGGCGAGGTCCCAGCCCCAGTAGACGATTCCGCTACTACCAGCGGTAATACCAGCGACCACTGAGTCTCTAAAGGCTTGCCAAGTGGAGTTCTCATCTCCCGCCCAGAACAAGCCGTGCGGTTGTGATCCGGTGAATCCAGCACGGGAGAAGGTTACCGGTGCTTTACCAACGGATCGTAAGAGATCTCCGAAGGCCCGTGCATAGTGGACTGGATAAAGATTGTTCCCCTCATCGCCCTTCTTACCGTCGTTGTATTGCAGGTCGTAACCCCAAGCATGTTCGCCACCATCGGTCTTGAAACCGTCAATATCGAAGTCTTCCACCAAGTAGCGGCGCTTTTCGGTCCACCAGTCACGTCCTTCCTGAGTGGAAAGGTCGGCCATAAGCGCTTGTGGGAACCACCAACCCCGGTTGTGATAGGCACTGCCATCGACCTCTCGAACGGCAAAGCCCTGATCAATCATGGCTTGGCCATCTACGATTACTTGGCTGTCCTGAGAGACTTCCGGCCCCAGGTCATGGCTAGTCTTTTGAAGCGGAATTTGCCACAACAAGACCTTGATACCCCGGCTGTGCAGTTCATCAATCATGGCTTTGGGGTCCGGCCAAGCGCCATCGGCCGGGTAGGAAAAGTCACCAGCCTTATGAGCGGACCCATCGGCATTGACTTCGTATTTGGCATCGCGCCAAATGGTGATGCCTTCCTCATCTGACCAAGCTTCAATCACAATTGCTCCTACCGGGATATCCAGATCCCGGTGGGAGTTCATTCGTTCCATGACAATGTCCTGGGTGTTCCACTCATTACCGGAAGCCCATAGTTCAAAGATCCACTCGGGCATTTCCTCTGCGCGGCCGGTGGTGTCAAGGAATCCGCCCAGAACCTCTTGTGGCGTTCCACCAAGCAGTCTGACATTGAGTGATTCAGTTGCAGTTCCGCCCAAGGCGACCTCAATAATGAGGTTGTCCGGGGTTTGCGCCGCAACGTCGTACCAGGACCTGCGGCTAGTTTCCACATGGAATCCCCAGCCGCTTCCCCCAATGACATGTGCAAACGGCATTGGCATGTAGGTGCGGTGATGTTGTCCTTGGGACTTGTACTGCTCAAAAACCACCGCGTCGAGTGCCCGGCCACGCTGGTCTACCTGGTCGTACCGCTCACCAAAGCCAACTACTTTCTCAGTGCTTTCCAGCCTGAGGGCGAACCGGACGCGCAGGTAGCCTTCCGCGTTCTTCAAGTAGGCAACGCTTCCTGGAACAACCCGGTCGCTAGTTCCCTGACCGTTGAACGTTAGCGAGGTACCATCTGCTTCTTCTGGGCTAACCCATTCACCAGCAGAAACGTTGAACCACGAGGTAGTCGAGCCTTTGGAAATCCCACTTTCCGTCCGGACAAAGAATCGGTACCGCGCATATTGCCCTGCTTCAAGACCCGGCAACTCGGCTGCCCAAGACCCAGCGGATTCCAGTTGCGCCGCCTGCGCAGAAGCTAGGTGGCCATCTCCACCAGCGAGCGCCGCCGCATCTACAGCGTTGATCGTGACCGGTTGCAAGAGGTGTTCAACGACCCGACCATCCACAAGGCGAACTTCACAGACCACTTCACCTTGGATCTCAGTTGGGTCACTTACTACCCCCACCGTGAAAGCTTGTCCAGCCATGGGGTGGGTAGGAATGCGTTGGTCAGCAGAGGTGGCGTACGGGTGTTCAATACCGTGGGGACGGTGGGTGAGGGAGAAGTTCATCAGTTTTCCTTTGAGATGAGGCCGAGTTCATCGGCAAGAATGAGGAACATACCGTGCGACCACAACAGCGGTGTTGCTACCGTTCCCCACTTATCGATCCAGCGTTGCTGGTGGTCGGCGTGGAGCAAGTGGCCTGGAACTTGCTCAGGCATATCGCCATTTTCGAGTGCCTGCTGGGTAACCCAAGCAAAGTACGCGGCGGCCCCCTTTATGTCACCTGCAGCAGCCTTATTCCATCCCACCAAGCAACTCAGCAGGAGCCATTGACCTCCCCCAAAGAAAACATCGGCGGCAAAGCGGTGTACTCCGAAGTTGAAGGAAAGGTCCCGCTCAATTGCGTCTATTGTGTTCACCGCCAGCTCACTCTCTCCGGAGATGGCATGGAAAGGAGTGATGCAAGCAGCCAGAGAAGCATCAACTGCTGGATTGCCTACCCACTTCGCCAGGTGTGGGGCAATGGGATCAGTTGCTCGGCCAGTGGTAACCGCGTTTTCTAGGAGATAGGTTTGCACGGCCTTGGCTAGTTCTTGGGCACGAGCAGAGCGGGCGGTGTCCAAGACTCCGCCGTTGCCTATGGCTTCAAAACCTGCGAATAGGGCGCCCAGGGTAGAACCGTGGGTCTGATCGATATGTTCTTCCCACCAGTCGTAGCAATTACGTTCCCAAAATTCTGCCGCGAAGTCGAAAGCTACCTCAAGTCCTGTGCGCCACTTGGCTAGGTCAACACCGTGCCTCGTAGCGTGCGTGGTTGCTGCCCAAATCCACATGCCATAGCCATCGGTTTGGAAGTCCCACCAAGGGTCAGAGCCATCCATTCCCTCGAAGGTAAAGCGAGTTGGCAGCATTTCTGAAACTGGGACTTCTTCACCACGACGATTCTTAGCGATTAGCTCATCAACCTGTCCGCGCCTGGCTGTGAGAACTCCACTGACCCAGTCATGGTAGCGGTTCACATTGACTACATCTCCGAATCGAGACAGACCCTCGGAAGTAAAGGCGCCGTCACGCAACCACGCATACCCCTTGTAGGCACTAAAGGTAGGGCTTGCCGGTAACGCTCCGTTGGGTTCTTGAAAAGTGGTGATGACACTGTGGCTGTGGGCAATTAGGAAGTCAATCCTCTGCTTGCTTACACCGTGGTTTTGCAACTCTTGGAGTGCAACTTGGGCGGGATTCATGGCTTTCATGGATGGGTCACTTTATTTCTGTGTCTGAGGTATTTCATGTACTGCCCTAGGTTGTGGCCCGCAGAAGGTCCTTGGGCCACAACCTAGGGGCGGCGCTTACTACTTGATACTTGCTACTTGATCGCTTCAGTGACACGTTTTTGGGCGTCAGCCAAAGCAGTCTCAACGTCCTTACGCCCAGCTGCAGCATTGCTGAGTTCTTCATTGACAATGTCTTGCATTTCCTGTTGGGCGACTACTACCGGTGGCAGCGCCACGTTCTCGAGTGAGTCCATAACGGCTTGTCGGTTGGCCGGAGGAGTTTGCTCCAAGTAAGGCGCAAACTTGGCATCATCAGCTACCGGTGGCAACTCCCATGAAGCGGCTAGACGCGCATCCACTGTGGCTTGCGAACTCGTAAGAAACTCGACCCAACGCGCGGTCGCGTCTACGTTCTGTGAAGTCGCAGAGATTGCCACACCGTTGGCAAACAACGCCGATGCCTGCTGTGTATTTCCTGGTTCAACTGCAATATCCCAGTTGAGATCCGCAACTTCCGATAACCCGGAAAACATCCAGATTCCGGAGTGCCACATCGCAAGTTTGCCCTCTTTGAAGAGGTTGGTGTCAAAGTCTGGAGTTCCGGCACCGTCAGCTTCCGTGGGCATCGTTGTGCCTGATTTGCGCACTAACCACTCTGCCGCGGCTTGACCCTCGGGTGAAGCAAATACTGCTTCGGTTCGGTCGGCATTTAGGAACTCACCACCTGATTGGGCGAGCGCCTTGTAGAACTCGTGGAAAGAGATGGGCTGGTAATCTCCCCAGACTCCTGCCGCCTTGTCCGTCAGGGCCTCGGCTGCTTTTTGTTCATCTGCCCAGGTCCATTCGGAGGTTGGATAATCCAGTCCTGCAGCGTCAAAGAGATCCTTGTTGTAGAACAAGACCACGTTAGAGAAGGACGCAGGCAGACCGTACTGTTTGCCGTCAAACTCGAAGGCCTCAAGGATCGACGGCCGGTAGCCTGCAGCATCTGAAACAGGAATCTCGGCGAGCGCACCACTGGCCGCATAGGTTACGAAGTTCTCGTAGTTCAGTTCAAACGAATCCGCGGCAGTTTTGCCTGCAATCGCCGTTTGCAAACTGGTGAAGTAGTCATCGTAAGGCAGCGTTTCCACCGCAACCTTGACGTCCTTGTTCTCGGCCTCGAAGGCATCGACGATTTCTTGCAGGGTCTCCTCGTTGCCACCATTCGCAGAGAAGTTCATGTACCGCACGGTGGTAACTGCATCCTCAGTGGATGCTGCAGAACCGTCTGGGCTGTTAGAGGTCGGGTCAGTCTTGGTGGCGGATCCCTGGCCACACGCCGTTAAAAGAAGAGCGGCAGCCAGACCAGCAGCGGCAAGACTTGAATACCGGGATAAAGATTTACGTTGGAGTTTCATAACAAACCTTTCAGATTCTTAGAGCTTCGTTGCTGTGAGAGTCGAGCCACTTATTTCAGGCCGGTATGAGACATACCTTCAATAATGTGGCGTTGTGCGAAGAGATAAATGATCGCGATGGGAACAATAGAAACTATTGATCCGGCCATGACCACGTCCCACTCGGTTGTGTATTGACCACGTAGGGTGGCCAAGCCAAGGGGAAGTGTCATTAATTCTGGTGAGCGGATAACTACAAGCGGCCACAAGAAGCTGTTCCAGCTGCTCATGAAAGCAAAAACCGCCAGAGTCGCCAGCGCCGCTTTGGAAAGGGGGACAATCAAAGTTCCAAAAATTCTCAAATGCCCGGCACCATCGATGGTTGCTGCTTCATCGAGATCTCTTGGAACCGCATCCATTGCTTGTTTGACTAAGAAAATCCCAAAAGCCGAAGCAACCGTGGGTGCCAGTAAGGCGAAGTACGTGTCGTTGAGTTTGAACTCGGTCATTTGGATGAACAACGGCACTACGAGGATCTGCATGGGGATCATCATGGTTGCTAAGTAGAGAGCAAAGACCATTGTTTTTACTTTGAATGCGATCCTCGAAAAAGCGTATGCGGCCATTGCTGAGGTGATGAGTTGGAAGACCATGGTGGCTACTGCAACACCTAAGGAGTTCAAGATGATTCGAACTACCGGAAGGGAATCAAACAGTTTCCGGTAGGCATCTAGGGTTGGGTCTTTCACAATAAGACTTGGCCCTGAGGCCAGGGTCCCACTTGGGGTGATGGAGGTGACCAGTGTCCATAGAAATGGAAAGAGCATGATGATTGCCCCGGCCAAAACCCCAATGTGGAGCAACACTGATTTCATTGTCTTAGGCATTGGTGACCCATTTCTTCTGGCCAACGAGTTGGAACGCGGTTACCAACATGATGAGGAGGAACAAGATCCAGGACAGTGCGTTGGCTTCTCCTGCTCTTCCATACCGGAAGGTGAGGTCATAGATTTGGCCCACAAACACTTGGCTTGAACCTGACGGTCCACCTCCGGTCATCATGTAGACCTGATCAAACACTTGAAACCCGTTGATGAGTGAGATAACCAGAACAAAAAAAGTTGATGGGGAAAGGAGCGGAAAGGTAATCCGCCAAAATCTTTGCCACGCATTCGTGCCATCGACACGTGCTGCTTCCAGAACGTCACGTGGGATCGCTTGGAGACCAGCCAATAGGATCACCATGACAAAGCCCAAGTCTTTCCAAGCCGATGCCAGGATGACTGAGGGCATCGCCCAAGTGGGATCGGTCCACCAACCCGGCTGCGGTAGGTTGAGGAAGCCAAGAATCTGATTGATCAGACCGTTGGATGGGTTTAGTAGCCACTGCCATACGAGTGCAACTACAACCCAACTGGTTACGACGGGTAAGAAGTAGGCTGACCTGAAGAAAGCCCGCCCTTTGATCGCTTGGTTGAGCATGACCGCCAGCCCCAGGCCACCAAAGTAGACCAATGGCAAGTACCCTGCGATGTAGAAGAGGGTATTGCCTAATACGTCCCAAGTCTTCCCATCAGTCAGCAACTTGACGTAGTTGTCTAGTCCTACCCATTTCATCTCCGAGATGAGGTTCCATTCGTGTAAGGAGATCCACAGTGAACTGATCATCGGGCGAAACACGAAGATTACGAGCGGAATAGCGCTTGGCAATAAGAAGAAGGTAATCCAGAAAATCTTCTTCCAGTCTGCCTTTACCTTCCTAGGCGCAACACTGACCCCACTGCGCTCCGAGGTTGGAGCCAACAACGCGGCGCTCATGCTTTGATCTCCCCGGAAACGGAGGTTCCAAGGCGTTCCCGGACCAAGCGTCCTTGACCGCCTGCCGTGTTGCTGGCATCGAACGGCGCAGCTAAGACAAGAGCGGCCGCACCCAGCGCCCATTTGTCGTCGTCCCAAGGCTCAACCACGTACGGCAACGTTTTACGTGTAGCCCACTGGCCCGAGCGGAATCCCTTTTCGAATCCAGGCTGCCAAAACTCCCACGCGGCAATTCCTTCACCGAGCAAGACGACGATTTGCGGGTCGATGATGTGAACGACCGCAGCTATCGCACGGCCCAAAACTACTCCAGCGGACTTAAACAGTTGTTCTGCTTGGGCGTTACCTTCTTGGGCCAGTCTGAGTACGGCATCGAGCCCACTGGACTCGGTGATCAGCCCCAACTCCCTAGCCTGCGACTCAAGTGCTTTTTGGCCAACGATTGTTTCCAGACATCCTTGGGCACCGCAGTCACACAGGGGACCATCAATCTTGGTGGGGAGGTGCCCAATTTCTCCGGCACCGCCAAACGCACCACGCTGCAGCTCACCGTTCACGATCATGCCGCAACCAATTCCTCGTCCAATCGTGATGGTGAGGAAAGACGAGTAAGTTTGGCCCGTGCCATACAAGCGTTCCGCAACGGCAAGCGCATTCACGTCATTCTCAACGATGACCGGAATTTGGAGACGCTCACGCAGGAAAGGCCCAAGCCGAGCATCGCTCCACCCGAGTGTGGGGGCATCGACGATGCCCGAGTCTTGCGAGTTCACGGAGCCGGCAACGCCGACCCCTACACCAAGAATCTGTGTGCTCAGCTCCGTAATCGTCCCCTCGAGTAAAACTGCAAGGCGTTCGAATGCATCCTGAACGGCCGCATCATACGGGTAGGAGTGAGCGCTCAGAATAGTGCCATCAATTCCTACGGAAACAATTTCCACAAGCTTGGCTGCAACTTTGACACCAATCGCCACACCGGTGGCTTGCACCAGACCAATAAGCCGAGCTGGCCGTCCTCCTGCTGAAGGCACACTTTCCAGCTCTTCAATGAGATTGCGCTTCAACAGCGACTTTGTCACCTGGGTAACTGTCGCGGGGCTGAGATTGATCATCCGCGAAATCTCCGCACGAGAAAGAGAGCCGTGCCGTCCCAAGACAGCAAGGATCGCTGATGAAGCCAGATCTCCACCTGATGACGCGACGGTAACTGCCACGCAGACCAACCCCTTCGTTCAGTACTAAATTTAGTACCAAACTAACCCCTGCATTATGAAGTTGTCAACACTCACAGAAAACTTGGAGGCCTGTCTCCCTCAAACGACGGGAATACTTTTACGGCTTTGGCCGTTGAGATCAGTTCCCAACCAAAGGATTTTGCCCGTGACTTCGAGCGCCCTCATTTCTGCCCCAAAGACCATCGCCGAGCAGATGGACAGACTGGTTTCCTTAGGCATTCACAGCCTTGCGGGAATATCCGAAGCAGAGTTTCGGGCGCTAGTCCCCGCGCCTGCCGGGGGTAGCAAAGAATTTTCCGATGCCTCAGTCTCAAGTCCCGTTGTGGTGATTTCCCCTCAGCTGGTCCCCGCAGCCACCCTGGCTCCCCTCTTGACGCTGAATAACAAGCCCGGATTCGTGGTTGTGGACATGACCGATCTGGCTGAATTTGTGCCACTTAAGGGCATGGAAATCCCCGAGTCACCGCTTTACCTCATGGATGGCGTGGACCGCGGAGATGAGTTTTCCAACTGGAGCCCAGATGAGGCTCTACCAGTGATTACTTCGCGCGAGCGCACCGCCATGACGGTGAGTGAAGGCATCAGTTGGCTACTGCAATATCCAGAACTGCTCGTTCCCAACTTCTGTTTCATGACGATTGCTTCACGGAAGCCAAAGGGCAAGAAACTAGATTCCCGCACCCCTGCTTTGTGGATCTCAGGCGGAACCGGGCGCGACGGCAAGGAAAATAAGGGCGCACCCAAAGTTGGCTGGTGCTGGGCTGGTAACCGCCACACCTGGTTGGGGATTGCGTCGGTTGGAAACCGCCTCAGCTTTTAAGAAGAAGTCACTGCCGAAAATATGGGTCATGGAATGACGGGGATTCTGGGTCAGTTGGTTCCCAGCCTCGCAAACGGATCAACCAGCGTGACCTTCAATTTTTCAGCGCTCATTGGCTCATCTTATTCCTCACTTCAGCAGCTCTGCAGAGCACTTCTACTTAGAGTGTGTGAACTCAAGCGGGTATGCAGCCTCTTCTTCGACCCCAATACTGGTTCTGTCATTACTAAAAATAATTAGGCCAAAAATCTCTCGTGAAACGAATCGTACTCAGATAATATTAACTGCATACGAATCGTTTCAGAGGGTGATTATTTGAAAGCTCTTAGACCAAAGACTGCCGCTGAGAAGCGCAGCGCCCTGTATCGGGGACACGCTCAAGGTCAATGGGATCGCATTGCTCGAGGTATCTACTTGCCCGCGGATGCGCCCTCAATGGATTGGGACCAAGTCGAAGCAGTAACTCGACGGCCAGAAGCAACAATTTGCCTACTTTCTGCACTCGTACACTACGATCTCACGGACGCAATTCCCGATGCTCTGAATATCGCAATTCCACGTGGCACGCGTGCGCCAGTAACCGAAAGCGCCATTCACTGGCGTCGCTTTGATTCGACGACTTTCGATCTCGGACGTACCGAAGTACTAATTCCAGGTAGCTCACAAAGCATTGGTCTGTATAGCGCTGAGCGCACAATAGTTGACTGCTTTCGCCTGCGAGCACTAGTCGGATACGAAGTAGCCCGTGATGCAACCAAAGAGTGGCTCCGTCTCGGCGGCAAGGCAGCCACACTAATGACCATTGCCGGAAAACTACCACGAGCCAAAGGTCCACTCCTGCAAGTTCTAGAGGCTCTTACATGACCAGCAACGATGTTTACCGGCAGCTTCAATCCGCAGCTCGCTCAGCTTCTGCAAGACACGGTATCCCCGCACCAACGGAGGAGTACCTTATTCGGCACGCACTCGAATCATTCTTAGATCGGCTGAATCGCACACCCCATGCAGGCGATTTCGTATTGAAGGGTGGGTTTCTGCTCGGTGCATACGGTGTGCGACGACCGACTAAAGATGCTGACTCAAACGCGATTAGAGCAGAAGTCTCGTCCGAATACCTTGCAAACGTTGTTCGCGATGCCGCAGCGGTAGAAACTAATGACGGGGTTGAATTCAACCTGGACACACTCACCGTCCAGGAAATCCGCGATGGTGCAGAGTATCCGGGCATCCGTGTCCGCGTAAAAGTTGCGATCAGCCATTGGCGCGGCACAGTGGCGTGGGACATTTCCACTGGTGACCCAATTGTTCCAGCACCACGTGAGGTAACGCTCGAAAGAATTCTTGGCAAACCTATCACCCTCATTGGGTATACGCCAGAATCAACAGTTGCTGAGAAAGGTGTGACAATTCTCGAGCGTGGGATCACGAGCACTCGGTGGCGGGATTACGTCGACATCGTCACACTCGGTAGCGCTGGTCTTGACACCGAATCACTCCTGGCGGCTGCCCAAGCAGTGTCTGACTATCGAGGCATTACTCTAGAACCGATCACACCACTCCTAGAAGGCTACGGAGCGGTTGGGCAGTCGAAGTGGGCTGCTTGGCGGCGCAAAGAGAAACTCGAAGCAGTTTGTGAGGAAAACTTGGACGAACAAATTATCCGAGTGGCAGCGATCCTCGATCCAATTTTCAGTCGTGGCGTCAAAGAATCTGGCTAGAACAATTTCCAATTATTGGGCTTCTGCGCACTGTATGGCGCCATCCTTGTCCATCCTTGACCACGACTTCGACAATGCGGACAGCGAGATTGAGACCGTCGCGCGCGAATGCATTGCCGGCGACTTTGCAACAATCGCCCAGGCATACGGATACGAGGGCTATGACGTTGAGGAGCTCATTGCCACACGCGATTGGTAACTCCGGCAGCAACGGATCCCGCAGCCCGGCTCTGAGCGGCAACCCTACGGGCATTTAGCTTCACCCCTCTGCGCCCGGCTTCACCTCCACGCAAGTGTGCCACTCTTATGGCACACTTTGTAGTATCGGACCACTACACATTGGAGTGTCGTGCATACAATAATCCTTCTGTATCAGTACGGACCCTCACTCACTGCACTGATAGTCGCGCTCATCATGACCTTTGCAGGCCGGCAAACGCAAGTAGTACAGGCTGGGTCCACTCGCCTGCTCACAGGTATTGGCCTATCAGTGGCACTCCTAGGGATCATAGCTATCCATGCATGGAGCATCTCACCGCGCTGGATTCCCTCTTTCGGCGAAAATGGCACTTTGGTCGTTGGGGTTGTTTCCTTTCTTGGACCGCTGGTGCTTTGCGGGTTGGCCCTTCTCCTACTAATTTTTCCAATCCCCACCCCGGGGGAACCTGGGTCCGCCGTTCTCGCTCGACGCACCATCTTGACCTTCACACCACGCGCATGGCTCATAACCCTAACCAGTTTGGTGTTTACTGCTGGCGTACTCGCAGTGCTGGCAGGCCTTGCTTCGAGTCCCGATTCCAAGGGGCGATATGTCACTTACAAGATCTGGATTACCTCTGAGTCCGCAGGTGCAGCCCAAATCTATGGCTGGTGGTTTTCCATACCCTGCCTCATCACGATCGCCCTAATTGCTGCTCTCGTCCTAACTGGCCTCACCGTAATCTCACGTCCACCCCTTATGACTGATCCACACCAAGATGCATGCTGTCGATCAGCACGCATCCTCAATATTATGAAAGTTGCCACAGGCGGCCTCCTGCTACACACTGGCGCAATTCTGCAATCACTGGCCGGCACCGCACTACTGCGAGTAGGTGTCGAAGCATCTAATACCGGTGAAATTAGCTTCGGCTCCTCCTTTGCCAGCCTTGGTCCCACACTCACGGTCGCTTCGTACGCTGCAGTGATCATTGGCATGGCAATGTGGTGGTCTGTCCTGTTTTCCGCGTTAACCTCTCGGTCCCTGCAGACCACTAAGTCGGTACCAGCATGAAATTTCTGGTTCAGTACGGCCCGGCCACCGCCGGGCTCATCATCGCGCTCATATTCGTGCTGCTTCAACGCAATAAACGGGTGGAACTCCCTAAACAGGTTCGCCTTCTTACCGTCCTGAGCCAGCTCGTTGCGACCAGTTTCTACATCATCGCGTACGCAACACGGTCATGGCCCGGATGGCAACTGCCACTTCCCATTCCATCCGACCCTGACGGACACCTCTATTATCAGGCGTTCGTTCACATGCTTCCGCTTTCACTGACCATTGTCGTGTTGGTTTTCCTCATTCTGCCGATCCCCACCGCGGGTCCACCCGGTAGCGCGGCTCTCGCTCCACGCGGGTTTCAAACCTTTACTTCAAGGCGTTGGATCACTACGCCAGGAGTCTTGATACTTGGATCAACCTTGATTGCGTTCATCGCCGGGCTTGCTTCAAGTCCCGATGAGCAGGGCAGATATGTCGCTTATTTCCTCCGCGCCTCGGAAGTCTCAGGCGCTGGCACAGGAATTTACGGTTGGTGGTTTTCAGTCCCCAGCCTGCTCCTGATGGGCGGCCTAGTTGTCGTTGCGTTCTTGGGAGTATCCGTGATCTCGCGACCGGCCTTGGCCAGTGACACCGAGGCGGACAGCAAGATGAGAACTATACGCATTCGCAATATTTTGACGGTTTGCTCGGGCGGTCTCCTGCTTCATCTGGCCACCGTGTTTAGTTCCCTTGCCGGGACGTCCGCTCTCAAAGCTTGGTTCAACACAGGTGATCAGACGTTTACTTATGCCGCCTCTTTTAGTTCCCTTGGTCAAGTGCTCAGAGCTGGCGCATTGACCTGCTTGGTCCTTGGCCTAGCGTGCTGGTGGGCGGTTCTAGTATCAGCTCTCACCGCCAAGTCCAGCACCATCAACCAGACAGTAGCGCCATGATTATCTCGTTGGAAGAGTCCGGCCGTCCTATCGCAGATCAGATTCAAGACCAGATCAAGGGCCTCATCACCGCAGGCAAACTGATCGCAGACCAGCGCTTGCCGTCCGTACGCCAACTAGCTGCCGACTTAGGAGTGGCCCCCGGAACCGTTGCCAAGGTCTACAAGAGCCTCGAAAGTGACGGACTTTTGGTTACCCGGATCGGAAGTGGCACGCGGGTCAGCGCTCAGGCATCGAAAACCCCCAAAGAGGTCCTAGCGGCCGCAAACCAACTTGCCCAAGTAGGCAAAGAGAAACAGATTGACCTAGAAGAAGCGATACGGATTCTGCGAGCAGTCTGGCCGGACTAGAACCTACTCTTCGCCCAGCCCCTCGAAGTCCTTGGTAGCGGCAGAGTTCAAATCGGATGAGAACCAGCCAAAACTACCGCGAAAACCTTCACCAAGAGCAATCTCAATTTGACGCATCTTCTTGGCCTCCTCGTCCCTCAACCTTTGCTTTAGCCCACTGAACGCGGCGGCAGCTCGCGGGTTGGTGGCCGGTCCGACGGAATGGAACCTACAGCTTGGCTCACCTTCTTGAAGCGGCCAAAACTCAACCTCATGCTCGCTGCCAAGTTCATCAGCAATACGCCGCGCAAGAGCAGTCCCAGTCTGCTTGAACGCACGCATGTGGTCCGGGGATTTCCACACCTGATTCTCATCAAATAAGTCACGGTAAGACCGCGCCCACCACCGCAAATCACTAAGCAGATCCCCGGAGAGGCCAGAACTTGCATGATAGACAAGGTCCTCCAATGTATCCGCTGTATCGCAATAATTCGGAGAGAGGTACACGGTCAAGAAATCAACATCGTTGTTGGAGTCCATAACTAGATAGTAGTTCAGACGGTACGCCGGCACACCATCACTTCACCCATTATCAGCCGGGTCTGGGTTGAACTTTATTCCCTCGTTTCTTGGACAAGTGCGTCAAGTATGGTCGCCGCGCCCGGGCTGCTTGCTGGTCCAGAATCGCTGGTTGTAGTAACTGGCACGTCTGGCGCAAATACCTCACCAGAAACCGGGGCGTAGGCAAACCACCCCGTATCTCCGGCAGCTTCAGCCTCTTCGATGAGGCGCTTGTAGTCTTGCTCGTGCTCTGCCCTGACCGTAGCAATGTGCTCAAACGCAAGTGCGGCATCGGCATTATTTGCTGAACCGCCGGCCCGGAAAGTACGTGTTTCCACTCCCTGTTGATAACTAGAGAAATCGACCTCAAAATCTGGGCCAATCTCATCCGCCACGCGCTGGCCCAGCTCGTTGCCCCGTTTTGTATAGGCGTTAGCGAGACCCAAGGATTTCCACTCATGATCATTGTCAAGATTGATCGAGTCGTAATACGACTGCTCCCAAACCTGCAGGTCTTGAATCAGACCCGGTGATAGGCCGGACTCCTGGTAATCTATTGCATCACTCAACCACAATGTTGTTCCGGCATAGTCCGGGAACAGTTGGATGGTCACTGGCTCAGCAGCGTTGTTTGAGTTCATGTTTGGATCTTACCGCCGCTTTGCTCCCGGCCCTAGATAATTTGCGTGGCCGCACTCGGGTCTCCAACAAGAAATAAGATGGCGGCGCTGGTCAAGGTCGATAAACTAGCCGCATGCCTTCCATACGCAGCGCCACCGTAGCCGATTACCCCCAGATACTTAGCGTTTGGCGCCGGTCTGTCGAGGCCACCCACCACTTTCTTTCTTCCAATGACATTGCAGCAATTGAACTAGATGTAGCCAGGTACCTCCCATTAATGTCGGACCTACGCGTTGCACACACCGACAACGAGGTACTGGGATTTGTCGCAATTGAAGGCGACACCGTCGAGATGCTCTTTGTTGACTCCAAATACTTTGGCCAGGGAATCGGAAGCAAGCTTCTTGCAGCAGTCGCGGGCGACCGTACCTGCCTACGCGTTGACGTTAATGAACAAAATCCGACCGGCCGCACCTTCTACAGGGCCAGAGGGTTTACCCAGATTGGCCGTTCAGAAACCGATGGCGAGGGCAGGCCTTTTCCGATCCTGCATCTGGAACGCCGCAGCCCAGACCCTCAATGATTGCTGTAGAGACAATTGGCTGGAGGTTGTAGGTTTACAACATGAGCGAATTGAAGGAACTAGAGTTCACCGTCTCCGGGCGCATTTCTAAGCCGTGCGCTGAGGTTTATGAGGCGGTCGCTGATCCCGCACAGTTGTCAAAGTACTTCACAACCGGTGGCGCAAAGGGTCGCCTTGAATCGGGGGCCGTTGTGCAGTGGGACTTCCATGATTTTCCGGGCGCTTTTCCTGTTGCCGTGCTCGAGGCTTTCTCTGGTCACCGCATTGTCATTGCATGGGATGGCCACGAGGTGACCGGCAAAACAGGTAAATCAACGGTCACCTTCGAGTTCAAGCCCGTTCCCCACAATGCTTCACGAACCCTTGTTACCATCACCGAGTCCTCCTGGCATCCAACCGCGGCCGGCGCTAAGAACGCCTTTGGCAACTGCGAGGGCTGGACCGGCATGCTTGCTGCCATGAAAGTGTGGCTCGAACACGGAATCAACTTGCGTGAGGGTTTCTACGCCTAACTAGGCACCAACGGGAACCTGAAGAAAATTACCGGTTACCCGCACACGCAACCGCAGCAGGACTAGCATTGAAAATATGACGACTCCTACATTTACGTTGAACAATAATGTGGTGTTACCAGCCCTCGGGTTTGGCGTCTCCCAAACCCCCGAGCAACAAACCGAGGCCGCCGTTGCCGAGGCTTTGCGGGTAGGTTACCGGCACATTGATACGGCTGCGTCCTATGGCAATGAGAAAGCCGTGGGCGAGGGCATCCGGAACAGTGGCATTGACCGGCAAGAAATCTTTGTCGAAACGAAGCTCTGGATCAGTGACTACGGCTACGAGAAAGCCCTGCACGGGTTTGAGAAAAGTGCCGCAAAGCTTGGACTGGAGCAGATAGACCTCCTCCTCTTACATCAGCCATTGACCACAGATTTTGACCATACGTTAGGTGCTTACCGCGCCCTTGAACGCCTTCTCGCAACTGGCAAGGTGCGCGCCATTGGAGTTTCAAACTTCATGCCCGAGGTTCTGGAACGGTTGCTGGAACAGACCGGCATTGTTCCTGCGGTCAATCAGATCGAGGTGCACCCCTACTTCCAGCAACGCGAGCTGCAGGCGTTACACGTCAAACATGGGATCCTCACCCAAGCGTGGTCCCCTATTGGCGGTATCACGTCTTACCGAGGTGACGGCAACAGCCCCCTCCAAGACGAGGCAATACTCAGGATCGCTCACGCACACGGTAAGTCGGCAGCCCAGATCCTGCTGGCCTGGCACCTGCGAGAGGGACGCTCAGCTATACCCAAGTCAGTCAGGCCCGCCCGCATTACCGAGAACTTCGATGTGTTTAACATCAAACTTTCCCGGTCAGAGATTAATGCAATTAACGCTCTAGAGACGGGCGTGCGCGGCGGACCCGATCCAGCGGACATCACCCTAGAGAATTTTGGCCAATCAATCCCCGAGGTTTAACTGACGCGACAGGAGTGGCGTGCTCGATCAGTGAGTTTTAGCTGATCGAGCGCGCCTTACCGCAATTCCAGCTAGGCGTACTTCCTGCGGCCGATGATGATCGCCGCACCAACCAGGGAAAGCAGCAGCCCGGCACCTAAGACCGGAAGTGCGTTGACTCCGGTCTTCGCAAGGTCCTTGTCTCCTGCCCCATCAACCGGTTTGGTTGTTGGTTCAGTCGTTTCCTTGGCGGTAGGTTCACTAGTCGGGATATCGGTTGGATTTGACGTGGGCTCCCCTGTTGGCTCACCGGTGGGTTCCCCCGTTGGCTCTGGGGAAGGTGTGACGGTTGGTTCACCAGTCGGCTCTTCGGTCGGCTCTCCGGTTGGTTCAGGGTTGGGTTCTCCACCTGCCGTGCGGAGTTCAACGAAAACGTCACCTGCCCCAGCATTGGTTTGTCCAGCCGGTGCACCAAAGGTTAGTCCCGTTATCCACAGCCCGTCTTTTGCCGGGGTGGCAAATAGGTTTGCGTCATCCCACTCATCGGCGCCGTCTCGTTCGTTCGAGCCAAACTGATCAATCACCCCTAGCGTGCCATCGGCTGCCAGCTGCGCGGTAAATACGTCCACCCCACCGACCTGGGCACCCATCTGTCCGTAGGTTGTCCCCACCACTTGGATGCTGCCATCGGATTGAGCCGCTGCGGTGACCCCGCGGTCATCGGTGTCCGTACCAAATTGTGTGGTCCACAGGGGTTTTCCAGTTGCGTCAAATGACTTTGCAAACGCGTCATTGTCACCCAGTGAAGCCTCCCCAAGTGTGCCCTTGGTGTGTCCAATTGCAACCACAGACCCATCAGTCGACGTCACTAGACCGGAGACTTGGTCATTGCCAGAGGTGCCAAATTGGTTGAGCCAGGTGAGTTCACCAGTGGACGTGAAATGGGCAACGAACCCATCACCTGAGCCTCCGTGAGTGCCACCAGGAAGCGCTCCCCCAGCAATACCTGCCACATATACCCCGCCGTCGGCAGCTGGAGAGACTGCGTTGCCCTTGTCTTCACCCGTACTTCCGAACTGCTTGATCCACTGAACTTCACCTTGAGCGTTGAGCAACGCGACAAACACGTCCTTATCACCGACGTTCTGGTCACCCGCAACTACGCCACTTGAGTAGCCGGTTACGTAAACTCCTCCGTCTGGACCAGTGGTTACTCCATAGATTCGGTCTGCTTTGTCCGCCGAGCCGAATTGCGTTGTCCACAGGCGCTCGCCTTCTGTGGATACAGCGACCACAAAGGCGTCATCGCTAGCACCGCTAGGGTGTTGTCCGTCTAAGTCCCCACGGGTATATCCGGCCGCAATGACCGTCCCGTCAGCACCCGGAACTACTCCATATATCCGTTCGTTGCCGGAGGTGCCAATGGCGTGGCTCCACAATAGGTCACCTTGCGGTCCACGCTTTTGCACAATTGCGTCCATGGCCCCCGCATAAGGGATTGCATCGAGTTGCGCGCCAATGTTTAATCCCAACGTGGTTGATCCATCTTCGTGGGCAACAAGCCCACCGGCCCGGTCATCACCGGTGGTGCCAACCAGATCAGCTTCCCAACTGGCAGCCGGTTCCGTGCGCAGGTACCCGTTGAGGTCGACAATGCCCTCAACAAACCCTGGCTCCCACACATCCCAATCGTGCCCACCATTGAGCACCCGCAATTCCGCGGTGATCCCGGGGACCCTGCGAACTTGGTTGTACAAGTGAGCGGATTCAAAGTCTAGGTCATGCATGGCTTCGGCTGGGTCAGGGTTTGCCCATTCGTCATCGCCGACAGCTATGAACAAGTGCAACGGCAGCGCCGCGTTAAAGTCCTTTAGTGCCGTTGGGTAACTCAATTCAAGGTACCGGGACTCCTCATACAGTGCGTCCCCTACCCCATAGGCACCATAATCCCGTGCGGATGAGTCTGATGGTGGTTGCGGATTGTAGGCAGCGGTCGAGAGCAACAAGCCCGCAGAGAAGATCTCTTGATGTCCTAATGACATTTGCAATGCGCCGGCTCCACCCATGGAGTAGCCACCTACCGCCCGCGCTGCGCGGTCATCCACCGTCCGGTAGGTCGCATCCACATGATCAACCAGATCTCTTGTAAATGCGGTCTCAACGTTGAGTCCCGGGCCGCTAGCAGCGTTGCCGGTATATTGCGAGTCGGTGTACCAATTGCCCCGATCATTCCAAGGAGCATCTGGCATGACCACGACCATAGGCTGGATCTTGCCAGCATTTATGAGGTCATCCAACTCGGAGGCCACCCGTTGCCATGCCGCCATGGTGTCCCCACGCCCGTGTAATAGGTAAACCGAGGCGTACTCTTCGGTTGCGTCCGCATACCCCGGCGGCAAATAGACCGCATAGTCAATTTCCCCAACCTCTGCGGATTGAGCCACCCCCGTCTCAATTGAGCCTGCCCCCGCGGCTTGGGCGGTTACTGCAGCGACCATCGCCCCCGTACCCACTAGCGCTACGGCAACTATGGCCGCAAATATCCTTTTCCCGCTTCGCAGCAGCGTACTTGTTGTCATCAGTTCTCCTCGTTGAGCTTGAATGAAATGTTGAGCCTAGTTGAACGTGTGAGTTCAGTTGAATAGTTGGTCTTGGTTGGAGTTCTAAGTGTGCGCCACCCGCAAGATGCGTTGCGCCCGCGCCACCATGGCCACGTCAAGGAACGTGCCGTCGGCAAGCACAACGGTTCCGGACCCGGACTGGGTTGCCGTGGCCATCCGGTCCACAATCTCTTGGGCTTGGGCAATCTCAGCCGCACTTGGCATGAATACTGCCCGAATGGTCTCAAGTTGCCGTGGATGAATCGCAGTCCTGCCAAACATCCCAAGCGCTTTGCCCTCTTGGCAGGACCGGGCCAGTCCGTCCATATCTTTCACGGATGCATAAACCGCCATGGCCGGCGGATTCAGACCGGCCGCCGCGGCCGCGTACACTGCGCGCGAACGGGCGTATTCCAGCCCGCGGTCCCCGGTGATACCCAGCTGCGAGCGCAAGTCGGCTTCTCCCAATGAAATTCCTTTGACCTGTGGTGATGCACTTGCAAGAGCAAAAGCGTTCTCGATGCCTAACGCGCTTTCCAGCAACAAGAACAGGTCCCGGCCCGGCAATTTTTGGGCGCACAGAGCCACCGTCGTGGTGAACTCTGCTTTTGGTACCCGCACGCCAACGCCGAGGGGCAACGATTGTACGAGTTCAAGGTCTTTTTCAAACCAGGTTGAATCCACCGCGTTGATTCGCACCTGCAGTTGCACGTTGTTGAGTGCTGCTTGAATAGCTCTGGCCTGTGGCGCGGTAGGTTCAGCCGGAGAGAACAGTTCCACCAAGTTGTCCCGCGCTTGCTCCTTAGCGCTGGGAGCTACTGCATCTTCGAGATCAAAAATCACCGCATCTGCACCAGATTCGAGCGCCTTTATGAAGCGCTCGGGGCGGTCTGCCGGGGCGTAAAGCAGGGTAATTGCCGGTTGCCCTTTGCTGGTCATGCGATTGCCCCCGCAGCACGCATGGCCGTAATGTCTTGTTCGCTATACCCCAGCTCAGTAAGAATTTGATTGGTGTCTTGTCCGGGGGAACGGCCGGTGAACCGAATGGTTTGCTCGCCCTGTGGGGTACTCGAAAGCCGGAACAGTGGGCCTTGCATTGCCATGGTTCCTAGGTCTTCATCTTCAACCCATGCAATGGTGCCCAGAGCTTGAAGTTGTGGGTCCGCGATGATGTCTTCGGGCTCGTATATTGGTGCGATCGCGGCTTGGGCCTGCTCAAATGCGGCAACCACTTCGGTGCGAGTGCGCTGCTTAATCCAGCCTCCCACTGCCTCATCAAGCTCATCGGCGTGCTCAGCGCGCTGAGCACCGGTGGCAAACCAGGGCTGGTTAATCACATCGGGGCGTCCTACCAGTGTCATTACCCTCTCAGCGATGGATTGGGCGGAGGTGGACACTGCGACCCATTTGCCGTCCGAGGTCTCATAGGTATTGCGCGGTGCGTTATTTGCCGAGCGGTTTCCGGTGCGCGGCTGCGCGGTGCCCAACTGATCCCACCTTGTGATTTGCGGACCAAGCATAGCCAGCATGGGCTCGACAATGGCGAGGTCAACAATCTGACCTTTACCGTAGCCTTGGCCCGGGGTATCCCGGGCGTGCAGGGCCGTCATGATCGCATACGCGGTAGCGAGCGATGCAATGCCATCAGCCAACCCAAATGGCGGGAGTGTGGGTGGACCGTCAGGTTGGCCGGTCGCTGCGGCAAAGCCACTCATGGCTTCCGCCAACGTGCCAAAACCAGGCCGCCTACGGTACGGACCTACCTGTCCAAATCCCGTCACCCGGGCCATTACCAACCCGGGATTGGCTGCGCTGAGGCGGTCATACCCGAGGTTCCATTTTTCTAATGTGTCAGGCCTGAAATTCTCGATGATTACGTCACTTTGCGCGACGAGTTTGAGGAGGACTTCTTGCCCTTCGGTGCTGTGCAGGTCAATCTGAATGGTGCGCTTGTTGCGTCCCAGCGTCTTCCACCACAGGTTCTGGCCATCCTTAGATGGCCCGTGCCCCCGGGACGGATCCGGACGCAACGTGTGCTCCACCTTGATGACGTTGGCACCCATATCTCCCAAATGCATGGCCGCCATGGGACCGGCAAACAGTGTGGACACATCTAGGACCGTCAGGTCAGCGAGAGGAAGATTGCTCATTTGTTTACCCCTTGGAAAGGTTGGTCATCCCAAGCGCACCTGAAACCGATGTTGGCGCTGCGGGCTAATCCAAACCCTGGCAGCAAGAATTTTGCGGAGAATTCTGGTTCGCGCACTCCCCCATCGAAGTACCACTCAGTTTCCCCAATTTGGTATTCCATACCGCCCTTGAGCATGACAAACCTTGACCGACCGTCGCTGTGCTCGGACTCGGTCAGGTTCCATACGGCCGGACTGCGGCGCACAAACTGCTGCGTAGCTCCCGGGCGTAATGCTTCTTGGGCGGCTACTTGCCACTCATCCTCACAAGGCAAACGGCCACCTGCCCAGTGCGCGTAGGCACGGGCATCGGCAAGGTTGACGTAGGTGACCGGTTGTTCAAGGGTTCCCGGGACCGGCGCACCAAACCCGTGCGGGCTGGCTACGTTGGTATCCCAATGGGCCAAGAAGCGTTGTGGTTCGTTAGGTTGGTAGCCGGAGTCCGTGAGAAACTCTGCAAAGTCGGCGTTGCTGACCTCTTGTGCTTGCACCTTGACGGCATGAGCAAAGTGCGCCGATATCTCCATGGTCCGTACATCATGCAAACGCGGAGGCAGCGGCTTCCACTCATTGACGTAGGGCGCCCCCTGATACATTCCGGTCTCCCGCATGCGGTACCCAATAGTCAAGATATGGTCCCCGGCCGGAGCTGTAACCGTCGCACAATCGAGGCCTTGTCCGCCATCCTTTACCGGAACATTTGGGGTAGACGCGGTGAGACGCTCAGCCGTGCGATGCTGGAAGCTAGCATCATCGGTCCACCGGACCGCAGCTACCTGAGCAAGGACCTCAACAAGGTTTTCGGGTGTGGGTGCTCCCCCGGCAACTTGTAAGATTCCGCCCGTTGATGCAGCCGGAATAGTTACCTCGCTGTCAAAGCCTTGGAGTTCTTGGCCGCTGGCTAGGTCAAAGTATCTGCTACCGGCAAGGGCGGTCTCTGGCGAAAAGCTCTCCTGATTAAGAATCGCTCCAGTCCAAAGGGCTTGCCCGCGGTTAACTGCGGTCCAAAGGGTAATGCCATCTAACTCAAACCGTGAGGCATATATGTTCGCGTCAAACGCTCTGTCCGCTAATGGCGCGAGCGGGGTCCATTGACCATCGCGCAGTACGTGGGAAAAAGCCCGTAGCACCGGAAGCATCCGTCTCAGGGTTGCCGCGTCCCGGTCATTCCAGCCCACCCATGCGCTGAACACAACCTCCCAGACCATGACACCGACACCATTGATCCAAGCTGATTGCAGCTCTTGACTATGGTCCCGGTTCCACCGGCGAATATGGTGCTGCATGTGCCGACGCTCAAACCACTTGGCCCGCAGCACACCGGGAATTTCTGAGTCAGCAAACCACTGTGCCCAGGACAAAGCGTGACTAGAAACAGAGGTCAAGGGAAGTTTAGACTCCCCCTCGAGGGCAATCCCCGGGCGTGCCCGCTCAAGGGTTGCTACAAACTCCGGGTCGGCCTTCTGCATGGTGTCGAGGAAAATTCCGTCTGCCTCGAACTGCGCGATTGTTTTCGCCAGTTCTTCTGCGTCAGGCCCACCGCGAGCTGTCTCGGTATCCCACGGGTTGTAATCCACAAAGACTTTAACGCCGTGATCGTGAAAGTAGTCCACCAGATCTTTGAGTCCCGGTACATCACGGTAATAGTCCCATTGATTCCGGTCATCGATGCCAATAATGGGGTAAGCGTGCCACAGGACTACCCCATCAAAACCACCCAACCGACCTGAGGCATCGGCAAGCAGTTTGTCCGGTGTAAACCGGTTATTCTCCGTGTCATATAGCAACTCATCCCACAGCCAGACCTGGGCCACCGTGAAGCAACTGGACGCCCACGTACTGCCCTGGCGGTCATACATAGAGCCGTCGTAACCAATGCGTTCCTTGGCTTGGTCAGCCCAACGCGTGATCTGTGCTCGCCACGCGGGCCACTGACTCCGGTCGGTAGGCGGGACAAAGATCTTGACGTCGTCTAGGACTGAAAGGTCAGCATCCGGGTCAAGATCAATTGGAGTTGGTAGATCAATTGGACGGGGAACAAGTGGATTGAATCCGTTATGCATGATTTCCTTTGGCCAGTTCTGGCCGCTCGAATACCTGTGAAATAAATTGTGAAACTTCATCGTGGGAGGGGATAGCCCCCTGAGCCCCGGGCTTTTGCACGGTCAAGGCAGCAGCTCCGCTAGCACGCCGCAAAGCGTCCTCCTGGGATAACCCACTCGCCAAAGCAGCAGCAAATACGCCACAAAAAGTGTCCCCAGCGGCGGTAGTATCCACCGCGGTAACCTTCGCTGCTGCTTGTGCAATTAAGGGCATCCCCCGCTGCAGTAATTTGGACCCCGCACCGCCCAACGTGACCAAAACTGCTGGTACCTCAGTGAGTAGCAGGTCCAGGCTCTGGGTCAGATCATGCGCACCGGGATTGGGAATGCCGCGCAGGTTAGCTAGGTGCCCGGCCATGTCTACCGCTTCGTGTTCATTAACCACGAGGACGTCAACGAGCTGCCACAGTTGCTCTGGCAACGGTGCGGATGGGGCCGCGTTCAAGATGAACTTGGTGTCCGGTCCTTTGGCCGCCGCTGCTGCGGTGACCGCCGCAACGGGAACCTCCAACTGGGCAAGGATCACCCCTGCTGCACCCAAAGCTTCTTGAGCGGGACCGGTCGGCCCAGTCACTGACCCATTAGCACCTGGGATTACTACGATCGAGTTCTCACCATCCGCGCTAACCGTAATGAGAGCGGTCCCACTGGGCCCGCCAACCGTGGTGACTAGGCTCGTGTCCACCCCAAAGTTGGTTAGGGTGGCACGCAGTTGCGCGCCCTCGGTATCTTCACCGAGAGCTCCGATCATGGTCGTTGCCATACCTCCGGCGCGGACGGCAGCAACCGCTTGGTTTGCACCCTTCCCACCGCCGTTGTGCAACAGATCCGTACCCAACACGGTCTCACCAGGCACCGGGGCTTTGGCCACCAACGCGGTGATGTCCATGTTGATGGACCCAAATACCACAACGGAATTCGGTAGAGTTTGCGTCATGCTACCCCCTGAGTCCTGTCCATGAGCTTTACCGCTAGTTCTGCTTGGCAATTGTTTGAGCCAGCACAACCGTGCGCGCGGCCAAGTCAGTAAATGAATGTTGGGATGCCCCCGGCAGCGAAGTAGAAACAACGCCATTCATGGGTGCAATCCAACGTTGATCCAGTCTGCTAGCTCCCTGCAAGCCACCCACAACTGAACCCACCGTGGCCCCGATCGAGTCAGTATCCCAACCGGCAGTGACCGCGGCGCTAATGGTCTGACCAAGATCTCCTCGGCCAAACGTGAGCGCAAAGGTCCCAGCAGCAACGTTATTTAGTACGTGAACCCAATGCAGGCTCCCGTACTTCTCATGGATTTGGTCCAGCCCAGCTGAAAGGTCCGTGCAGGTACGACCTACCTGAGCACCAAACTCTGCGGCTTGGCGTAACTGGCTATCTCTCGGCACAACCGACAGAGCGACTGCAAGCACCTGATCAATCGCGGCGGCCAACTCATTCTTGTCAGCCGCGTCGCATTGCACCGCGAGGGCCGCGGACGTAAGCGCAGCAGCCCACATCTCGCCGTAAATACCGTTTTGCGTGTGGCTGAGCCGGGCGTCCGTCCACGCCATCTTGGCAGCACTTACCGGGTCTCCCGGGTTAACCCAGCCAAAAACATCCGCTCGGATCAGCGCACCAATCCATTCCCTGAACGGGTTATTCCGAGTGGCCGTCTCTGGTGCCGAGTACGCATCCAAAAGGTTGCGGTAGGCGGCTCTCTCGGCAGTAAATACCCGGCCACCGGGCAAGTTGTTGAGCCACAGCGTGGCCACATCATCCGTGGTGAAGTCGGGGCCGGACTCTTCGAGCAGGCTGAGCGCCAGCAATGGAAAGTTCAGGTCATCATCTTCAGGCATGGAAGTGATATTTTCAGCCAAGCTGGTTGGGGCGCTACGCCGGTTCCATGGCCAGCGTTCATTGACCTCGGGCGGCAGACCTTTTGCGGTGAAGTAGTCACTCAGTGGCCACCGCCCAGTCGCCCGCAAAATTTCTTCAATGCCCTGCCGTGGAATCTTCTCAACCGGTTTACCCAGCAGGCACCCGGCTGCCCGACCCTGCCAAGCACCGAGAACCCGGTCGGCAAAGGCCGCACCGGTCAAATCCGGTGCAGGTAGTTCTGGCGCAGGGACCGCGAGCGCCATGATTTGGTCAAACTCGTTTGGCTCTGCCGCCATTGAAGCTGCAGCCAGTGCCCCCAACTCATCCATGAGTTCCCGAGCCAACGCCCGGACTTCAGGTGTTGCTGGAACCGGCCCCGCCCCGCTTACGGGGGCCGTGGTTTGCCCTCCGGCGGTTTCCCAGCGGCGCGCGATTGCTGCTACCGCTTCTGGAGATTTGCCTTCGGTTTGGCTCTGGATGAGTTCATGTGGCAGCAGATCTTCAGGCTGTGCCCAGGTCAACCGCATTAGACTGCTTCACCACCAACGAGGCCTAGCTGATCTAGGTCTGCCAGTCGTTGGGCAACGAACTTGGCATCTGCAGACATGATCGCGATAGCGGCCTTAGCCATGGTTTGACCAACCTCGGTCAGGTCAACCTTGGAGTTAGTTTCGATGGTCTTGACCCATTCTGCGGGAACTGATTCGGTCCCCTTCAGTGCGGCACAGATGGACCCGGCCATGGTGGCGATTGAGTCAGCATCACGGCCGTAGTTGGTTGCCCCCAAAACCGCAGGAACAAACTCACCATCGTGGGCTAGGACAAAACCTAGGGCAACGGGCAGCTCTTCAATGGACTTGGTCCTCGATGGGCGCCTAGCATCCATGGATGGGTTCCGGTACTCCTCGCCAACCGTGTCATAGGGTCTGATGGCGGCACGTAGACGGCGCCCCAGCTCTGGTTGGTCACCAATAACATCGTCGATCCGGGCCTGCTCAACCGCAGCGACAATGGCTTGAATAGCAGCCAACGTTCCGTCGTGGGCTACTTCGAGGGCTGCATCGATCACGCTTTGCGCGGTCGCATTTGGGTGCAAAGACGCAGCAACGGTTCCGGCGTAAACCCCGGCCGCCTCACGGCCATAAGACCACTGGTGTGTGCCTGCGATGTCAATACCCTCAAGGTATGCCGCACGGTGGTCACCCGCGTTCACAATACCTACGGGAGACATGTACATGGCCGCACCACAGTTCACTATGTTGCCAACGCCAGCCTCACGTGGGTCTTGGTGACCGTAGTGCAGTTTAGCTACAATCCACTTTTCCGCTAGGAAAATGCGGTGCAGAATGATGGTTTCCTTTTCCAACTCTGGAATCCAGCGTGGTTGCCCCATCAAGATTGGGACCAGATGAGAGGCAATGTCGTAGGCGTCAAGGTGTTTGCGGGTCTCGTCATACACCTGGACCAGCGCGTGGGTCATTAAGGTGTCGTCTGTGATGTGACCGTCGCCCTTGTGGTACGGAGCGATGGGCCGCGCAGTCTCCCAGTTTGGGTAGAACGGCTCAACGATTCCGGTCACTGGGCCACCGTGGCGCTCGGCAATCTGCTCCGGGGTCCACCCCTCAATCGCCCCGCCTAGGGCGTCACCTACTGCCGCTCCGATCAGTGTTGCGATTGTGCGGTCTTCTAGCCAGCTCACGTTAGTCTCCTGATGATAAGGATGGTAAAAATTTGGGTTGATTCGTTGGATACGGTGTGGGCCACCGTGGTAACCCACACCGTTTCTTACTTGGGGGTGCCTTAGCGGTTGACTTGTTCCCAACCGGCTTCCAGTTCCTTACCAAGCGCGTCAAGATCGATTTGCTGGGCTAGGAATTTTTGGAAGGCCGGGGTGGCTACAGTGTCTTTCCACTGGCTGTAGGAGGTGGCAAAGAGGAACGGAGCGGAGGTCAGGTGCTGTCCCGATGCCAGAATTTGATCCCAGCCATCCGCCCCCTTGGTCTCGGTTGCGATGGATTCACGCGCTGAGTTCGATGCCGGGATAAGTGCGTCCGCGAGGTTGAGCTTTGCCATGTTTTCACCGCCCGCAAAGAAGTTCACAAACTCGGCAGCCTGCTCCACATACTCGGAGTCAATGTTGACTGACAGCGTCTGAGGGTTGGCAGACTGGGCCGCGGATACGGTTCCGGCAAGCGGTGGCAACGCGATCCAATCGAGATCGGCTGGTGCGTCCTTAGCCATGTTGGCGCCCTGGAAGGAGCCTTGCACCGTAAGGGCAACATTTCCGGCATAGAACGAAGCAAGCACTTCGGATCCTGACTGTGTCAGTGAAACCGGATCAATTGACTTGTCATCAAATGCCATTTCTCCAATCCGCTTTGGTACTTCTAGTTCGCCGGCACCAATCTTGATTTGTGCGTCCGGTCCGGTTCCTTCGAAGTAGGTGCCATCGAACCCAAGGCCCAAGCTCATGAAGGTGGCGGTTGGGCTCTTCAATCCCCAGCCCAAGCCAAATGTTGAATCGGTGGTGGTGGCCTTTGCAATTGCGCGCAGTTCATCCCAGGCCATGGTGTCCCCGGTTGGGATCTCTACACCGGCTTCATCGAGGATGCCCTTGTTAGCGAAGACCATGTAGGACTGCAGTTCCGTTGGCACGGCAATGATCTCATCGTTGACTGTTACTGAGTCCCAAATTCCTTGGTCAATGTCTTTCTTGACGTCGTCGCTGAGGTAGTCACTCAGGTCAGCGATATAGCCGTCTTCCGCGAACGGAATGATACTTGCGGTCTCATAGTGAATGATGTCTGGAGCAGCTCCACCGGTAAATTGGGTGACCAGCTTGTCATACACGCCATCCCACCCCGCAGGCACAATTTCAACCTGGGTATCGGGGTTTTCTTTGTTCCACGCTGCCACGATTTCTTCCGTTGCGGCGATCGCACCGGGTTGGTCAGACAGGGATTGGAACTTCATGGTGATGGGTTCAGATGGCTTCTCGGAGCCCGACGGGCTCTTGTCGCCACCCCCGCCATCTCCCGAGGAACACGCGGCTAGGGACAGTGCTGCAACAGCGGCAAGTCCAATGACACCTTTGGCACGGAATTTCATGATCAAACCTTTCATTAACAATGGACTAAAAAACTGGTCTGGGTAATGTCTTAACCCTTGACAGCTCCTGCAAGCATTCCGCCTGCTAATTTGCGCTGCAGAACAGCAAAGAAAATGACACTTGGGATTGTCGCCAAGACTGCTCCCGCAGCCAGCGGCCCCAACGCCACCTTTCCTTCCCCACCAACAAACATTTTCAGTGTGATGGGAAGTGTGTAGTTTTCTGGTGACTGAATGAGCACCAGAGCGAAGAAGAACTCGTTCCAAGCGGAGACGAAAGAGAACATTGCGGTAGCGATGAGTCCCGGCTTCAGCAGTGGGAACACAATCGTGATCAAGACTTTGAGCCGGCTTGCGCCATCGATAGCTCCAGCCTCTTCAAGGTCTACCGGGATGGAGGCTACGTATCCTTGGAGCATCCACAGAGCAAACGGCATGGTGTAGGTGGTGTATACCAACACCAATCCCCACAGGTTGTCTACCAACCCCACCGTCTTTAAGATCATGAAGAGCGGGATGATGATCAAAATAACGGGGAACACTTGACTGACCAGAATCCACCCGGTACCAAACGCCCTAATCTTGCCTTTGAAGCGAGCCAGCGCATACGCACCTGGTAGCGAAATTAGAATCACCAGGAGCGTGGTCAGCAGTGCCACAAAGAGGCTATTGCCAGCAGAACTGATCAACCCTTGCTTCTCGAAGGCATCGGGAAAGTTCCCCAGATGGAAGTCTTGTGGAATCAGGCTCACAGTCAACGAGTTCAGCTCTGCCGAGGACTTGAATGAAGCTGAGATCAACCACAGCAGTGGGAAACCCAAAAAGATCAGGTAGAAGGCCAAGGAGATGTACTGCAGGAGCCTGTAAAACATGGTCTTGGTGTCCTTGACCTGCTTGCGGTCGGGACGAATCTGGTGGGCCGATGGGGCCGTTACAGTTGCGCTCATGAGTTACGCTCCCCTCTAAATTGGGTCCATAGGTAAACGCTTAGGAGGCCAACGACAACTAGGACTAATACGTCACCCATTGCGGCTGCGTACCCGGTATTGCGGTTTTTGAACGCTTCGATATAGGTAAACAGCATGGGCAGCATGGTTTTACCGCCCGGACCACCCTCGGTCATGACGTAGACCAACCCAAACGAGTTGAAGTTCCAAATGAAGTTCAAGGAAGTGATTGAGGTGATGATCGGACGCAGCGAGGGTAGGGTGATTGAACGGAAGCGCACCCAAGCGTTGGCACCATCCATCGACGCTGCCTCGTTGAGTTCCATTGGCACCTGCTGCATTCCAGCCAACAAGGTGATCGTTGTTTGCGGCATACCTACCCAAACACCCACGACAATAACCGCTGGCAACGCGGTATCAAAGTTACCCAACCAGTTGATACTGTCCGGTCCACCAAAAAATCCCAGCGCTGCGTTGAGCGGTCCCGCATTTGGGGAGTAGATCATGCGCCACATGATTGCGACCACTACCGGGGGCATCGCCCAAGGCATGAGTGCTAACAACCGGGTGAACCCTTGAAATTTCAGGTTGGAGTTCAATAGCAGCGCGAGGCCCATTCCGGCGAGAAGTTGCAAAGCAGTTACGGAGAACGCCCAGATCATGCCGATCCTAAAGGATTCCCAGAAATATTGGTCTCCCATGAGCCGGGCAAAGTTATCAAGACCTACAAACTGCGTCTCGTGGTTGCGCTTGAGCGTGGAGTCCGTGAACGCAATGAAGATACCGATCAGCAATGGGGCTACGGAAAAGATCAGAACCGGAATGAGCGACGGGATCACTAGGTAAATAGCTTCCCTGCGTTGCGCTCTCCCTACACCAGACATGGGAATCTTGGCGTTCTTGTTACGTTTCACCGCCCCGGCGGGATTACGCCGATCCGGCGCTAACGGCTCTGTTAGCTGCGTGTTTGACATGTTAAATCTCTCTTTGAGGAACTGCCCATCGTGTTTCTGTTAAACGACCGGGAGTTTGACAAGGCTTCCTGAGTTACGTGGATTGGCGGACTACAAGTGTGGGATCTACCATCAAGCGCTGGGGTTCTTTGAGGGGATTCGCTAGCCGGTCCAATAGCAGTTGGGCTGCCAATCGGCCACGTTGCGCTGACCCTAGGCTTACGCTCGAGAGTGGTGGATTGAAGGTATCCGCGAAGGCGATATCGTCTATCCCAATCACCGCTAGGTCTTCAGGTACCCGCAATCCCAGTTCAACGGCGGCGTGGATAGCACCGATTGCAAGCAAGTCGTTTGCTGCCACAATCGCGTCAAGCTTGGTTCGGTTAGGTTCAAGTTGGAGCCGAAGGAGTTCGCGCGCCGCTTGCATTCCTGCTTGCACCGTAAAGTCCTTGGCAACAATCTGTAGCGCACTACCTGGTTGGGCTACGTCAAATCCACGTTGACGTGCGGCTCCAGGGGTAGTGTCAAGCGGTCCGTTAATGAAACCAATGGATTTACGTCCCCGCTCCAACAAGTGCGTGACCGCTAATTCCACGCCCAGTGCGGAGTTTGTCTTGACGGTGTCCACCCCGGCGGCTTCCGGCATGGCACCAATGACAATCACCGGAACGGTGGCATTAGAGATTTCATCGACCAGTTCCTGGGTAACTCGCAGTGGGGAAATGATGAGTCCGTCTGCGTAGCCACGTTTCAGATCCTGAACGACCTCGAGCGTCTCTTGCTGGGTACGCCCCGTTGACGAAACCATGAGCCGTAATTCTTGGCCAGATACGGTTTCCTCAATTGCCCTCAACATGTCGACGTAGACGGGGTTGCCAATGTCATCAACTGCGAACGCAATTTGAAGCTTGCGCCCAATTTTCAAGGACCGCGCTGTAGCATCCGGCAGGTACCCCAATTCTTGGGCGGCAATACGTACTTTCTCGCTCGTTTTTTTGCTAGCTCCCCCACCACTAAGCGCACGTGACGCCGAAGCAAGTGATACACCGGCGTGGTGCGCCACCTGTACCAAAGTCGGTCTCTGCTGCATCGTTGCGGCCCCTTAGTAAGCGTTACCAAACCAAATTGGAAACGTTTTCAGTTTGCGAATACCTCCGATCCTGCCGCACCAAATCATTCTTGTCAACGGGTACGCAACCGGAGATCGCACAATTACCCCGCAGCCGGGACTTAGGTCTTGGTTTTCTTCAGGTGCGCTTTCTTTGTGATGAACGAGTCGTATAGATCTCTTTTTTGCATACCCCTTGAGGGTATTAATCAATACCCCCAAGGGGTATAGTAAAAGTGTCGGCAACATTGGTTTCCAAGAAGGGCGGACCACCCATGGCTGGTTACAGCGGAACAAAAGAGAGCTACCTCAACCGGCCACGTAAGATCGAGGGTCAGGTTCGCGGAATTGCGCGCATGGTGGACGAAGACACCTTTTGCATTGACGTGCTGACTCAGATTGCGGCAGTCACTAAGGCACTGCAATCCGTGAGTATTGGCCTCGTTGAAGACCACATTGGACACTGCGTTTTCGATGCCGCAAAGATGTCCGATGAGGCAGGCCAGGAGAAGTTGACCGAGGCCACCCAAGCTATCGCCCGCTTGGTCCGTAGCTGACAGTTTTTCCGTATTACCTGACCTAAACTTTTCAACTTACTTAGGAGTAACAATGTCAACTATCACCACGCTTATGGTTCCCGGCATGACCTGCGGCCACTGCGTTTCCTCAGTGACGAAGGAGGTAACAGAGGTAGCCGGCGTTAAGCACGTAAGCATTGAGCTGCGCAAGGGCGCCGAGTCCGAGGTTTCAATTTTCAGCGAAGAGCCACTCGCCAAAGAGGTCCTCGCTGAGGCACTGGATGAGGCCGGCTACGATATCGCATCTATGTCAGTCGAGGCCAACGCCGAGCTGTCCCAGTTCCAAGACCTCGCAGCCAAGCGCGAAACGTCCAACTAAGCCCAACCTGCGGTAATCCTTGCGTGTCACTTACACTCACCCCTCAGGGCAAAATTCGTGAAGCGGATGATAAGTAATGTCTGAAAATACCAAGATCACGGAGCTCACCACCGCTCCGATTTTGACCGAGCTCAATGTTGCGGTCTCCGGAATGACCTGTGCGTCCTGTGTTGCTCGAGTCGAGCGACGAATCAATAAGATTCCCGGTGCCACCGCTACCGTTAATCTGCCCTTAGAAACCGCACACATTGAGCTAACCGGTGAGGTTTCAGACAGCGAGATCATCGCAGCGATTGAACGGGCCGGGTATGAGGGCCGGGTTACCGAGCGTCTCGATAAAACCCCCGCACAAACAGCTCAGACACCGGTGGCATCAACGATCCTGACGGGTTCTGCATCGGGCGAAACCACCCAAACCGCTGACCAAACCGGCGATATAGCACCTGAATCTGCAGCTACCTTAGGTGACGGCGACACTTCCGCCCCCACCGCGGACCGGGGCGCATACCTTAGGAACCGTCTGGTTGTGTCAGTGTTCCTGTCAGTTCCCGTGATGATCTTGTCCATGGTTCCGGCCTGGCAGTTCACCGGTTGGCAGTGGCTCGTTGCCGCACTGACCCTACCCGTTGTCACTTGGGGTGCCTGGCCATTCCACAAGGCCGCCTTCAGGGCCGCGCGCTACCTGTCCTCAACAATGGACACCTTGGTTTCCCTCGGTGTCATTGCCGCAACCCTATGGTCGCTGTGGGCGTTGTTCTTCGGTGGCGCGGGTGAGTTGGGCATGCAAATGTCCATGTCCCTATTCCCTGCTCGGGCTCTTGACGGACAGATGGCGGAGCTCTACTTTGAGGTCGCCGCCATGGTCACCACGTTCTTGTTAGCCGGCCGCTTTGCGGAGTACCGGTCCAGGCGCAGCGCGGGTGACGCGTTGCGGTCCCTGTTGGAACTCGGCGCCAAGGATGTCTTGCGGGTATCTGAAGTTGACGGCAAGCGCGTTGAAGAGCGCATTGCAATCGCTGACCTGCGCAAGGGCGACCTATTCACGGTCAAGCCCGGTGAGAAAATTGCAACCGATGGTGTAGTCATTGAAGGCTACTCCGCCCTCGATACCTCGCTGTTGACCGGTGAGCCCGTTCCGGTTGAGGTGGGCCCGCAGGATGCTGTCACCGGCGCAACCATTAATACCTCCGGTCACCTCTTGGTTCAAGCCACCCGGGTGGGCAAAGACACCACGCTTTCCTCGATTGCCAGGTTGGTAACCAACGCGCAGACCGGGAAGGCACCCGTGCAGCGGTTGGCCGACCGGATCTCCGGGGTATTCGTGCCGATCGTCATTCTCATTGCGCTGGCAACGTTTGCCGGTTGGATGATTTGGGGTTCCTCTACTTCCGCCGCATTTACTGCGGCCGTAGCGGTCCTCATCATTGCGTGCCCATGCGCGCTTGGGTTGGCAACCCCCACCGCCTTGCTGGTGGGTTCCGGGCGGGGAGCCCAGCTAGGTGTCCTCATCAAGGGTCCAGAAATTCTTGAATCCACCCGCCGGATTGACACCATTGTCTTGGACAAGACCGGAACGGTAACCCAAGGCAAGATGAGCGTTGAGGCCGTAACCGGTCACGCCAACACCCTGGCCTACGCCGCCGCGGTAGAGGCCCTTTCCGAGCACCCTATTGCCCAGGCGATCGCCGAGTTTGGCAAGGAAAATATCCCCGCCGAGCAGCAGCTCGATGGGGTAGACCGGTCCTTTGAAGTCACCGAGTTCAAGAACGCCATGGGTGGCGGCGTGACAGGTCTTCTGCGGTTGCAGCACTCCGGGGTGAACCTGTCGGCCAAGGTGTTGGTGGGCCGGCCCGCTTGGCTGGCTCAGGAGGGTATCTCGATCGATGTGCCCGAGCTGACGTCCGCTTTCGATCAGGCCGAGGCCGGCGGCGCCACGGTCATCGCCGTGGCGTGGAACGGTTCTTGGCAAGGCATTATTGCCCTGCACGACCCGCTCAAAGAGACCTCGGCGCAAGCCATTGCCGAACTCAAGGAACTGGGTTTGACCCCGCACCTGCTCACCGGTGACAACGAGGGTGCGGCCCTAGTTGCCGCGCGTGCGGCGGGCATTGCAGACACAAATGTTACGGCCAAGGTTTTGCCGGAGCAAAAGGTTGAAGTAGTCAACCGGCTGCGGGCGCAAGGCAAGATTGTCGCAATGGTTGGGGACGGAGTTAACGATGCCGCAGCTCTGGCATCTGCGGACCTCGGCTTGGCCATGGGTACGGGAACGGACGTTGCCATTGAGGCATCGGACATTACGTTGGTCCGCGGGGATCTGCGGTCCGCCGCAACCGCGATCCGGTTGTCCCGTCAGACCCTGCGGATCATCAAGCAGAACCTCTTTTGGGCATTCTTCTACAACGTAGCGGCCCTGCCGTTAGCGGCAGCGGGCCTACTCAACCCCATGATCGCGGGGGCTGCCATGGCCGCCAGCTCGGTCATTGTCGTTGGTAACTCCCTGCGGCTGCGTAATGCCGGATAAACTGCGCAACGCTGAGTAATTCAAATCGAGATTGGCGGATCGCCCCCGACATTGCCAGTTCAAATCAGCAATGTCGGGGGCGATCCACCAAAATCGGCCAGGACGGGGACCAGAGTGCAGAGCGCGTCATATTTCAGGGAACATCAAGTTTCTTTGACTATGGTTAACGTATGCATATTGAGTTCCCGTCCCGCGCCGTCCCCGTTTCAAACAAGCCCACCACTCAGGCCGTAGCAGCGGTTCCAGTGAAGAAGTTTGGCACGCTACTCGCGGCATTTTTCCTCGCTCTAGCTCTCGTGGTAGTGTCCGCTCAGCAGGCCTTTGCCCACGACTACCTGATGGCTTCCAACCCCGAAGATGGGGCAACGCTAGAAGCCCAACCGTCACAGGTGGTGTTGAGCTTCAATAATGACATCCAAAAACTCGGTGCCCAGATAGTTATTCTGGACGAAAACGAGACCCCAATTGCGTCTGGCGCCCCCGTCGTTGAAGGCAAAAACGCCTCATACAAGGTACCGGAAGCCCTCGGTAACGGCTCCTTCACCGTGAACTGGCGGGTAGTATCCTCGGACTCCCACCCCATTGATGGATCCATTTCCTACACCGTCGAAGGTGAAGATGAGGTTTCCGCGCCGCCTGCTGAAACTCCCCCTTCACCCGAGGAAACCGCAGCTGAGGGGGAAACCTCTGAACCGTCCGCAACCGCAGACGGCGAAGCCACCGGCAATGACTCCGGCGAGCAAGCCCAAGAAGAGAAGGCTCCCCTGCCTTGGACGGGAATCATCATTGGTGGTGTCCTTGGACTGACCGCCGGAATCGTCTTGATGATCCTTGGGAAACGTAAGAAAAAGAACGACTAATCCAGCTGTGCCCGCACCTTCACCCTGGTGGCGACAATGAACATGCCTAAACGGTATTCAGACGACGATCAGTTAGACGGTCACTTCGGCGCGCCCCTGGGTGGCGCAGATGCTAAGGGTGTTGCACCCGGATTGGCGCCCCTGACACGGCGTGCTCGCCTCCTCATTGGCGCCGAGATCTGGATCCTTTTGGGCCTGTCACTAGGTAAATCCGGGGTTTACGCGGTGGTCAACATCATTGCGATGTTGACCGCCCCAACACCCCTGGGCGAACACACCGCAGAGATCGTCAAATCTCAGGCACCAAGGCCATACCTGGATCTGACGTATCAGATCCTCAGCATTGGTTTCGCCCTCATGCCGGTGGCCCTTGCCCTGTACTTGCTCTCGCTACGTGGGCGCAATGCGCTGAAGAACATTGGTCTCGATGGCACTAGGCCCTGGCGGGACACTGCCATTGGCTTTGGGCTCGCCGCAATCATCGGTATTCCCGGTCTAGCACTGTATGCAATAGGCCGGGCTGTCGGCATCACCGTCGAGGTACAACCCGCCACGCTCAATAGTGTGTGGTGGACAGTGCCCATTTTGATCCTCGCTGCCCTGCAAAACGGCATCCTCGAGGAAGTAATCGTCGTTGGTTACCTATTCGAACGCCTAGGTGACCTACGATGGCGGACCTGGTCCATCATCACCGCGAGCGCCCTACTGCGCGGCTCTTACCACCTGTACCAAGGCATTGGTCCGTTCTTTGGCAATGTTGTCATGGGCTTTGTATTCGGTTGGTTCTACCAGTCAAAATGGGGCAAGCGCAGGGTCATGCCGCTCATCATTGCCCACACTATCTTGGACATCGTCGCCTTCGTTGGGTACGCGCTCTTGCCTGCCGCTTGGCTCAAAGCCTTAGGTGTTGGCTAAGAAAATATTGGCTAAAGAATATCGCTATGCCCAGTGTCGCTCGGAAGTGAGCTGGCAGTTTTTTCTGCTTCTTTAGCCGCCGCGGCCGCTTCCTTTTCTGCTTGCTTTGCAGCGGCATCGGCAAGCTTTTGGGCTTCTTTCTCGGCTTGTGCCGCCGCCCGCTCTGCCTCGTGGGCCGCTGCCTTGGCGGCGTCTTCCTGGGCTTTAGCTATCCGTCGCTCAATAATTGCTTCCAGCACGGCACTGTTGCCACGCAATGCCTCGTCAAGGTCACGGGCGGTTGAACGCACCGAGAACGCTGACACAATTTGCACCACACCCATGACGGCGGCATAAATACCAAAGATGATCGTCACCAGAGTCAGCGCCGGGAAATCGCCAAAGCCGCGGGCCAGAACAATGGCCCCGAACAGGACCGAGAGCACACCAAAAGCAAGCATCCACGGCCAACCCAGGTCCTTGTTACTGAGCAATGCCGCAGCGCCGATGATCGCGGTCACGCCCAAAGCAATTGTCCATACCAGCAAGACGTAGAGCAGCGCTTGCGCGGTAATGCTTGGCCACACCATGATGATCGCCGCAATTACGATGTCGAGGGCCCCCTGGACTAGCCACCATTTCCAGCCGGATTGATCCCGGTTTGCATAGCCTTGGGCAACAGCGATGATCCCGTCAATGAGAAGGAAGACACCAAAAACCCAAATTATGGCTGAGAGCGTGGTCAGCGGCTCCATCATCAACAGCAAGCCCAAGATCACCAGCATGACGCCGCGAACTAATGGAATCCACCACACGGCTTTGAGTGCCGCGGAAACACTTGAAACCACTTTTTCAGTGTGGACACTGTCTGTTGAACTCACGGAAACCTCCAACTATAGCGCGGGCGTTCGTCACAAAATTATTAGAACCATCTCTAGTTAAACACCGATTCTTCATCCTTACGGGTTATTCGCATGGTCCCTTGGTCGGAACTTCGAGCATTTTCTCAATGTTTGCTCCCTTTTTCTTCTACACTCAAACCATGTCCTTTGTTGATCGGCCGCGCACGGAGTCGCATGATGTTGGCAGCTATTACCAGCCACCCACAGCATCCGACGTCAGTTTCCGTGATGACAAACCCGCAACACCTAAGATTTACGATGCCCCAGAACCTCGGGTACGCCAACCACGGGACGTCCTGGGAATCGTTTTAGCTATCCTTGGGATCGTCGCGCTGTTGATCTTGACGGTCTACGCACAGCGGACCACACAGGGGGTCCAGGCCGACGTTCAGAGCATCATGTCGGTAGTCGCCAAGGTGCTGCAGGTTCCCGTAGTCCTGTTGGAATTCTTAGTCACCCTGTTTGTCCCCGTTGCGGTCTTGACCGAGCTGACAATTCGCCGGATGGGCCGCCAGGTAGTCGAGGCCGCACTCGCCCTAGTGGTTGGCCTACTCTTGGCCGCCGCAACCGTTTACGCCATCACCATGTGGGGGGCCGGGTCCCTCAACACCGGTTTATCCGTCCACACCGACGGCCGGCATATCTTGTCGGTGCCTAGCTTTGTGGCCGGACTTGCCGGGCTTTTGACGGCTGCCGGGCCCCGAACCCGCAGGCGCACGGTTGCGTTCTCTTGGAACCTGTTGTGGGTCACCCTCAGTATTTTGCTCATCACCGTGCAGATCTCACTGCCGGGGGTGCTCATTGCGCTCCTCATTGGCCGGGTTGCGGGGCTCTCCGTTCGGTACGCCTCCGGGGTCAGTTCCGAGCGGGCAACGGGTGACGCCCTGGTCAAGGGGATTCAACAGGCCGGGTTTGACCCCCTAGAACTGCGCCGCATTGGCATTGAACTTGTTGGTCCGGATGGCGAGGCAGTGCCCCAGCCAGAAACCGAAACCACAACCGGAATGCCCGTTGGGGACTCAACGGGTAAGGCATTAACAAGGTATTCAGATACTCGCGTCTACGCCATGACGCCCCAACATGGGCCCCGTCTGGACGTCGTGGTTCTGGATGGCGACCGCCAGGTGATCGGTATCTTGCAGCGATTGTGGCGCTCATTTAGGGTCCGTGGGATTGAGGGGCGTTCCGCCATCTCGCTGCGTGCTGTGGCTGAGCGTGCCGCGCTACTGATCTATGCGGCATCGGCAGCGGGTGTCAGGACCCCCACCCTACGGGGTGTGTCCACCGCAGAAGATTCAATGCTCCTCATCCTCGAGCACCCGCAGGACACCGTTACCCTGACTGAAGCCGCCCCTGAAACCATCACGGACGCGGTCATGGATGAAGCCTGGCGCCAGCTAGGAATCGCCCATGACGCGGGCATCACCCACCGCAGCCTATCCACGGACGCAATCCTACTGACCACGGCTACGCAGGCAACGGATGAGGCACCGACGGTATGGATTGCCGGTTGGCAGTCCGGAGATGTTGCTTCCGCACCGCTGACTCGCGGTCTGGACAATGCACAGATGCTCGCACTGTTCGCACTTGCTGTCGGAGCCGAGCATGCCATTAGCAGCGCTCGCAAAGTCTTGTCTGAATCTGAGCTTGCCGCGGTGGGGCCGCTGCTCCAAACCGTGGTGTTGCCGGGAACCACCCGGGCCCAATTGCGCGGTCACAAGAACCTCATGGGCGAGCTACGTGCGGCGCTTATCAAGCAGGTTCCGGACGCCAGTATCGAACCGCAGCCGCTCACACGGATTAGCCCTAAGAAATTGGTCACGCTCCTGCTGACCATCGTGGTCATTGCCGTGGTGTTCACCAGTATTAACTTCGACCAGATCACCTTGGCCGTGCGCAGCGCCCAACCGTGGTGGATGGCCCTGTCCTTCGCACTAGGGTTGCTGACCTGGCTGGGTGCGGCCATGACTTTTGTGGGCTTTGCGCCCGTCAAGTTGCCGCTCACTAGGGCGACGCTGGTTCAGGCCGCAGCAAGCTTTGTTGCCCTTGCCGCACCTGCCGGGATCGGTCCCGCCGCGCTCAACCTGCGTATGCTCACGCGCCGTGGGGTAACCACGAGTTTGGCGCTGGCAACCGTCGCGCTCGTGCAGGTGTCTGGGTTTGTAGTCACCATTGTCTTGTTGCTCGTGCTGTCGTTGATCAGCGGTGAGAGCGGTAGCCTGCGGGCCCTTCCATCAACCACGGTCATTACCGTCATCACGATTGTCACGCTTGCGGGCACCGCCATCCTGTCGGTCCCCGTGCTGCGCCGCTGGATTTGGAACAAGGTATCCCCCACCCTCACCCAGATTTGGCCTCGAGTGTCCGAGTTGCTGGGCACGCCATGGCGTCTCACACTCGGTATTGCTGGAAACGTCATCCTCACGCTGGGGTACATCTTGGCGTTCAATGCCGCTCTGGCCGCTTTTGGACAGCAGGTCACGCTCATCGACGCGGCCTTGGTCTACCTGGTTGGTAACACCATCGGAGCCCTAGCACCAACCCCTGGCGGCCTCGGAGCGATCGAAGTGGCGCTCATTACCGGTCTGACCACAACAGCTGCCACACCGGCCGCAATTGCAACCTCAGCGGTTGTTCTGTTCCGCGTGGTGACCTACTGGGCCAGGATCCCTCTCGGTTGGATTGCCATGCAGTACCTGCAGCGCAAGGGCGACCTGTAACCCCTCCGTCCCCCGCGACTACGTCAATTGACACCATAAACTCCGGATTTATGGTGCCATTCAACGGACTTTGGGGCCAATGAAAAGGGCGGCTTGCGTAACCAAGAGGTTACGCAAGCCGCCCTTTTACCGCGAACGTTTGGTCACAAGGACCGTGCGTTGCGGATCAAATCACTTAACAGCTACAGCCTTCTTCAGGAGGCTTCCTGCTGAGATCTTTACACCGAAGCCAGCTGGGATCTGGATCTCTTCACCCGTGCGTGGGTTACGGCCGGTGCGTGCCTTACGCTCTACGCGCTCTACTGAGAGTAGACCGGTAACCTTTACAGCTTCACCGTTCTCGAGCTGCTCAATAAGAACAGCCTGGAGAGCGGAAAGAGCTGAGTCAGCATCGGTCTTGGTCAGGCCGGACTTTGCAGCGATTGCCGAAACGAGTTCGGAACGGTTCAGTGCCATGAGGTTCCCTTCTTAGGTCTAGGCTTCTTGGGTTGCAACCTAGACGTACCTTGCCAGCCATTGCGGCGGGTCTTCCAGCACTACAGTAAGGAATGATTAGCCGTTTCGGTGTCATTTCCAGCGACTTTCACAAGAAATTTTGAGAATTGGCCCTTTTTGGGGGTGATTCCTGACTCATACGGCGACTTTTGAGTGAATCTCTAGGTATTCGGCCAATTTTTGGTCAACTTAAAATTCATGTGATTACAGGGTTTTACCGCGCTACTGGCACACTGGAACCATGGCTTTGGAATCACGTTTGCGGCCCGCGCCGCCGGTCGATCTTGATGGTGTGGACCGTATTTTGCTGGCCCAGGTTGCCCTGCAACTTGAGCAGCGCCCAGACACGTCCGCGGCTTTGACCATCGCGATCGTCAATGCTCAGTCCCCGCAATTTTTGCATGAGCTCAAACTCTTGGCTCCTGCCGCTGCGTTCTTGGTGCACAACGACCTGTTGCACCACCAGGCCCTGCTGGATGACGCTGGGTTGGCCACGCGCCGCCAGCCGGATCTGGCGTCCGGTTTGCTCTACGCCCCGGAACTCTTCACGGGAACCGACATTGTGGTTGCGCGCCTGCCAAAATCTCTCGATGCCTTAGCAAGTTTGGCTTCCAGTGCGGCCCAGCACCTTGGGCCTAGCGCGGTTTTCCTTACGGGCGCTCGGCAGAAGTATCTGGTTCCAGCCCAGTCCACCACGTTGGCCAAATCGTTTGGCAGCGTCCAGGCTTCCCTTGGGCAATTCAAATCACGGGTGCTCATCGCTTCGGATCCCGTACCTGGAACGGTTGCCTCCCCCGCTGTTACCGCGCAGCTGGCTGACATAGACCTAGCCGTAGGGGCGTATGGCGGGGTATTTGCGGGGACCAAACTCGATATTGGCACCCGGCTCCTGATCGCGACTATCCCTGACCTCCTTGCCGACTACACCGAGGCGGTGGATTTTGTGGACCTCGGCTGCGGGACCGGACTGCTGAGCGCATATATAGTGCGGCATCGCGAAGTTGCCCGCGTACGTGCAAGCGACCTATCCCGGATCGCGGTCCAGTCCACCTTGCTCACCGCCCAACTCAATGGGGTCGCAGACCGGGTAGTCGTGACCCAAAACGATGCCCTTGCTGGGCTGCCCAGCCAGTCCGCGGACGTGGTGGTGTGTAACCCGCCGTTTCACGCGAGTACCACCTTGGAAACCGACACCGCCCGCACCATGTTTGAACAGGCCGCACGGGTGCTACGCCCGGGCGGCGAAATGTGGACGGTGTTCAACACCCCGCTCAAGTACGGCGGCGCACTGAGCCGGGCGGTTGGACCCACCGAGATTATTGCTCAGAACACAAAGTTTCAGGTCACCCGCAGCACCAAATCATTTACGACCTGAGTTTGGCCAATCAACTTCGAGTCAGAGCCCAGCACGGGACACAACAACAGCCGCCGGACCCAACAAGCGTTGGGGCCAGCGGCTGCGGGGGTTTAGTGCGGTAAGCAATTTACGGGCAAGTGACCGCTAGTTTGTGCGCCGGAAGAACTTCAATGCCATAAAGGCCACTCCTACCGCTAGGAGGCCTCCCCCGATCCAGAGCAATGGGCCCACCGAGGCGCCAGTCTTGGCTAGTTCCTTCTTGGTTGCCTTTGGATCCTTGGTAACCGTGGTTTCTTCCTCATCGGTCTCATCAGCATTGTCATTGTCTTCTTCACCGTCAGTGCCGTCTGTTACTTCGGTTCCGTCATCGCCTTCTGATCCATCTGTGGCACCGTCGCCATCTCCGGGCTCCTCACCGTCTCCTGGCTCATCGGTTGCACCGTCATCCTCCGTGACAAAGGAGTTCACCACATCAAAGTGCACCATAGGCCGCTCGGCAGATGGGAACTCAAAGTAAACTCCCGTGCCAGATTCTTCAAATTCCACCTGGTCAGAAGTGAACGTGGGATTCGCCCAGGTCTCCCCAGAGTCCTGTGCCAACTGTTCTAGGTCTTCTCCAAGGTGGCAGATCGCCCCACTTGGAATACCACGTGCGGTTCCTGTATCGCCATCATAGAGTTCCCAACCACCAGTCCAGACTTTGTCAAAGCTCAGCTCTTCATGAATGCAACGAAGCTCAAACCTGGCTGTGTCTTCTCCATTGATTTCCTCACTAGGAGTATCAAAGATCTTGGTAAACGTAAGGTCCCCGTACAGCGTAGGGTCCAACGGGTCATCTGCCTGGGCACGGTAAATTATGGTAACAATCACCTCATTATCAGCATCAGCCGGAGGGAAATCCGCTTCAAAAGTGGCGGTATAGCCGTTGGGCATTAGAACCAAATCAGATGAGGAAAATTCCGGGTCAACCCATTGCGACCCTGCCTCATAAATATCTGGCAAGTTGTCATCCCGTACGGTGATAGTGCATTGGGCTCCTTGGGGAACATCATTGAGCGATCCCCATTGACCGTCTCTGAAACTCCAGTAGGCATCATCCAAATACCCGGATTCAGGATGCTCACACTGTAAGTGAACCGAGAAAGTTATCCCGGCATCGTACTCACTGATGTGTAGGTCTACCTGGTTCTTAATCGCAACATCTCCGACTACCAGGGCGTCATCTGGTGCGGCCAAAGCCCCTGGCCCGGCAACCGCCGTCATCATGAGCGCCAAGGCTCCACCCAGGGCCACGAGCGTCAATCGCTTACTTCTCAAAATTCTAGACATTCTTCCCCCTCGAAGATTGGTCTTGCCCGTCATGAGCATAGAACTGTCCCACCACATAGGCATGACCATAGCAACGAGGGGTGAAAGGAATCTTAAAGTACGAGGGAAGTGAGGCGGGTGCGTACCTCTCTAGCTGCGCACCCTGAGCCTAGTTTTGTGCCAGCGCTGCAGCCATCTGGGTCAGCGCAAGGTCAATGACCTCATGGCTGGTACCAATATTGATCCGGGCATGCTGGACACCCGTGGAGCCAAAAGAAGGCCCCGAGTTGATGGCTACCTTGGCCTCGGCAAGGAAGAACGCCGCGGGGTCTTCCCCGAGCGACTTTCCACTAGCGGTGGTGACTCCAGAGAAGTCCACCCAGGACAGGTAGGTTGCCGATGCCGGGAGTGCCTTTGCCGTAGGGATCAGTTGGCCCAACTTGGTTTCAAAGTATGCCCGGTTCTCATCGAGTCCCTCGCGGATGGAATCCAGCCACGGGCGCGCCCACATGATTGCGGCGGTGTGGGCTATCACCGAGAGGTGACTTGCAGAATCAGGAGCGTGGGCAAACATGTTGTCAAAGTCTGCAACCGCGTCATCCCCGGCAATGATCAGGGCGGCTTTAAAGCCCGCGAGGTTCCAGCCCTTGGCGGCTGAGGTTACCGTGAACGATCGCTCCGCTCCGGGAAGCGAGAGTAACGGGGTAAACGGATCGCGGCCCAACGCTCGCGCGGCCGCGGGTGAGGTCAGGGGTGCGTGCACCTCATCGGAGATGATCCGCACCCCGTGCTTGTTGGCCAACGCCAGCAGCTGGGTCAACTCTTCGCGCGTGTGTGGCACCCCGGAAGGGTTTTGCGGGTTGCACAGGATAAACACGTTGGCTCCAACAAACGCCCGGTCCAACTCGTCAAAGTCGAGGCGACCCTGGGCGCTTAGGCGGGCGGCGCGAACCGTTGCCCCAGCGTAAGCACTGTAGGCGGTGAATGGCGGGTAAACGGGGTCGCTCACAACAACGGTGCCCCCGTTGGCGAGGGTGCGCACCAGGTGGAAAATACCGTACATGACATCGCTGACCGGGCGGCTGGAAGTGTCTTTGAAGTCCCAGCCCCAGCGTTCACGGGAAAAATCGGCCAGCGCGTGCGCGTAGCAGGGTAGGGTCCGGTAGTCATAGTCTGACGATGCCTGGCTGAGTTCGATTTTTGGGTGCGTGGTGAAGGAGGCTGGGTAGCCCGTGTCCCCTACCGCGAGGGCTTGGGCCACGGCGTTGGCAATGACCGGGTCTGGCAGGACATCCATCTCTGCTACCCAAAGGGGCAAGACGTCCGGCCCGTGCGTTGCCCACTTGACCGACGTGCGGGTACGCAGTTGGGCCAAAGACAAGGTGTTAAAGGGATTACCGGCTGCAGAAGTCATACTTCGAAACTAACCTAGAAGGACAGGTTTTGGAACTTTGCTAACGCCCATAGCGTTAACCTGAGTGTAGGCACCTCGTATTGGATTGGTTTGAGCCCATGAATGCTTCTGACACCCCGACCACCGCTTTAGTAATGGCACAAAGACGAGACTTAGCTGCCATCCCCACCACGAACAACGTCAATAATACGGTCGACATCCTCAACCGAATTGATCAGTTGCGAGCTTTAAGCGATGGCATTATGCACGGCGTAGAGCAGTTCACCTCATTGAAGCTCTCGCACTTTCAAATACTGCAAGCCTTAGAAAATGACGTCACTCATCCACGTCATATTGGGCGACGGATTGGCCTTGACGCAAAGGTCGTCACCTTGACCCTTGAAACTCTCGAGGTTAAGGGGTTGGTCTACATCGCCGAGCGGATTGGGGAGCGCGTCATCGAAGCGGGCCTGACCGAGGCCGGTTACGCCGCACTGGGGCAGGCGGAAGCCGTAAAGTTCCGCGCCATGGATGCTCTCTTGCACCACTCTTCTGAAGCAGAGACTCAACAACTGCTACATCTCTTGAACCAAGCGGTCATTCATGCCCAACAGATCATGAACACGATTGACTCAGGTCAAATGAATCTCTGATGCGCTGCTATGCCGCTGACCTGAGGCCCAAGGCTTTCCCTTTGGACTAGAAGTTTCTTTTTCTAAAAACCCATGCTGCGGCCCTGTTCCACCAGAGCTAAACAACCAGCACCTGAGACTGGCGGTCTCAAAACCAAGGCACAATTTGCATTTCACCCGGATACGGTGCGTAGCGTGTCGAAAAAGATGCGCATGTCTTGCGGCCAACTTAAATTGCTCCTTCCAAGATACAAACCTACTGGTCAGCGTTGAATTGGCGCCTTATAGCCATTCTCACTTCCCCGGATGAGTGAGGTCTCGTTTTTTTATTAAGACAAAACTTCACCCGCTCGTCCTTTACATTTCCTCTTCCCGAACAATTTCCTCTCAACTATGGTGACGTTACGCAGGGGCCATAGACGGCTAACTGAGAGAAAACTGAATTTCTAGGGGAATAATGAGAAAGAGACTGAACCGCTTAATAGCGGTTATTAGTGCAGCATTTGTTTCAGCTGCAGGAATAGGTATTTCAGCACTTCCCGCCCAAGCAGCAGATGGACCAAACGGTGAAGTTCGCGGGTTTTTGTGGCCCGGCGGCAATGGCATACCAAACTGGGAGGGCACCTACCGGATGCCCGACACCGGCGAAGAAGCTTGGTGCGCCTCGGTGTGGCAGCCAGAGCCAAAGTACGGAACGCAGTGGAGCAGCCCAACACTACTAAAGAACAACCAAGGTGGTGACCTTACCCCTGACAAAATGCAAGAGCTGGCCTACATCATTTCTTATGCCTCTGACCTTGTTCTTGGTGAAGTTGGCCACAATGCTGACACCCACGCCGCCGCCGTGTCTGTCATTGTCCACCACTGGACCAACGCCAAAGGAATAGCTTTCTACGACCCAAACATGGCGCTCACTCATTTTGACTTGGGAAGAGATCCGGTAGGTACCGGCCAGGACCCTCGTCAAGTGCGACCTGTCTATGACAAGCTCATTGCGGATGCGGCACAGTACCGGGGTGAGTGGGCCATCACGCTGACCTCAGATATTTCTGAGGTCAAGATTGGTGAAACCGCAACGGTCACCGGAGCCCTCAAACGTGCAAGTGACTCGCGCGCTATTTCAAACCACGCTGTTGATCTTTCGGTCACCGGCGGCACCTTGAGTTCCACCCGGGTAACCACCAATGCACAGGGCGAGTTCTCAGCCATTGTTACCGTTACTGACGCGGAGGCCACGGTAACCGCAAGCCGCATCTCACCGGCAACCACCGTCCAAATGAAAGAACCTCTGAAGTGGAGCGGAAACAAGCCCCAGAACATGATTCTGGTCAGTAAGAACAAGGTCAGTGCTTCCGTTGACTTCACGGGTACTTCCATTGAGTTGGGCACCAGCGCAACCGACCAGGCAGACGGCGACAAGATCCTGCACTGGAATGGCGGCACCATTGTTGACGTGGTGAGCTACAAGGGACTTGAACCCGGTCAGGAGTACACCGTCACCGGTGAGCTCATGGACAAGGCAACCGCTCAAGGCACCGGAATCACCGGCTCTAAGACGTTTACTCCAACAACTGCTGACGGCACCGTTGAGGTAACGTTCACCGTTCCAGCCGGCCATGACGGGAAAACCCTGGTGGTCTTCGAAAAGCTTTACGATGCCGAGGGTGAGTTTGTTGCCTCACACGAGGACATCGAAGACGAAGACCAAACCGTCGTCGTTGAAGAAGCACCCACCCTGGGCACCAGCGCAACCGACCAGGCAGACGGTGACAAGATCCTGCACTGGAATGGCGGCACCATCGTTGACGTCGTTGCCTACACCAATTTGGACGTAGGTAAGGAGTACACCGTCAAGGGTGAACTCATGGACAAGGCAACCGGCGAGGGAACCGGCATTCTGGGTGAAACCATTTTCACCCCAGAAGAACGCGACGGCACCGTGAACGTAGAGTTCACCGTTCCAGCAGGTTTCGCAGGCGACACCCTCGTAGTCTTTGAAAAGCTCTATGACGTCAACGGCAAGATCGTTGCCACCCACGAGGACATCGAAGACGAAGACCAAACAGTCGTCGTTGAAGAAGCCCCAACCCTGGGCACCAGCGCATACGACCAGTCCGATGAAGACAAGTTCATCGCTTGGGATGGCGGCGTAGTTATTGACCAGGTCCGCTACACCAACCTTGACGTAGGTAAGGAGTACACCGTCAAGGGTGAACTCATGGACAAGGCAACCGGCGAGGGAACCGGCATTCTGGGTGAAACCATTTTCACCCCAGAAGAACGCGACGGCACCGTGAACGTAGAGTTCACCGTTCCAGCAGGTTTCGCAGGCGACACCCTCGTAGTCTTTGAAAAGCTCTATGACGTCAACGGCAAGATCGTTGCCACCCACGAGGACATCGAAGACGAAGACCAAACAGTCGTAGTCGAAGATGCCCCAACCCTTGGTACTAAAGCCACTGACCAAGCTGACGGGGACAAGTTCCTACACTGGACCGGTGGAACAATCACCGACCAAGTAACCTACACCGGTCTAATCATCGGCGATGAGTACACGGTTACGGGTGAACTCATGGACAAGGCAACCGGCGAGGGAACCGGCATTCTAGGTGAAACCACCTTCACGGCAGAAGAACGCGATGGCACCATCGCCGTCGAGTTCATCGTTCCTGAAGGCTTCGCAGGAGACACCCTCGTTGTATTTGAAAAGCTGTACAACGTTGACGGGAAGATCGTTGCCTCACACGAGGACATCGAAGACGAAGACCAAACGGTCGTAGTCGAAGATGCCCCAACCCTGGGAACCAGCGCTACCGACCAAGCTGATGGTGACAAGATCATTCCTTGGGATGGTGGCGTAGTTATTGACCAGGTCCGCTACACCAACCTCGATGTAGGTACCGAGTACACCGTCAAGGGTGAACTCATGGACAAGGAAACCGGAGAGGGCACCGGCGTCTTCGGAGAAACCACCTTCACGGCAGAAGAACGCGACGGCACCATCGCCGTCGAGTTTGTTATCCCTGAAGGCTTCGCAGGCGACACCCTCGTAGTCTTTGAAAAGCTCTATGACGTCAACGGCAAGATCGTTGCCACCCACGAGGACATCGAAGACGAAGACCAAACAGTCGTAGTCGAAGATGCCCCAACCCTAGGCACTAAAGCCACTGACCAAGCTGACGGGGACAAGTTCCTACACTGGACCGGTGGAACAATCACCGACCAAGTAACCTACACCGGTCTAATTATCGGCGATGAGTACACGGTTACGGGTGAACTCATGGACAAGGCAACCGGCGAAGGTACCGGCATTCTAGGTGAAACCACCTTCACGGCAGAAGAACGCGATGGCACCATCGCCGTCGAGTTCATCGTTCCTGAAGGCTTCGCAGGAGACACCCTGGTGGTCTTTGAAAAGCTGTACAACGTGGACGGGAAGATCGTTGCCTCACACGAGGACATCGAAGATGAAGAACAGACCGTCAAGGTTAATGAGCAGCCTACGTTGAAGACTAAAGCGTCCGATCAGGCAGACGGTGACAAGGTCATCGCCTGGAACGGTGGCACTGTTGTCGACCACGTAACGTATACCGGCCTAACCATTGGCCAAAAGTACACCGTAACCGGTGAACTTATGGACAAGGCAACGGGTAAGGGAACCGGTATCAAGGGACAGACAACCTTCACTGCTGAGAGCGTTGATGGAACCGTCAAGGTCACCTTCAAGGTTCCAAAGGGGTACGCCGGCAAGACTCTCGTCGCCTTTGAACGGCTCTATGACGCGGGTGGCGTTCTCCAAGCAGTTCACGAGGACATTAACGACAAGGAACAGACCGTGACCGTGGAGAAACAACCGGTAGGTCCGGATCTTGCAAAGACCGGTGCGGATGATGCTCTGTTCTACGCCCTTGGCGCTGCGACCCTCTTGGGTCTCGGCGGCGCTCTGCAGCTCACTCGCAATAGGCGTTTGAAGGCTTAATCGGTCTGCTGTAGCAGGGAACTGGGACCATCTAGGGTCCTAGTTTCTTAACCGCCCAAGATCTCTCCCCTTACTTGGGCAACACATCAGGTGGGGTGTACACAGTCTGAGGACTGTGTACACCCCACCTGACTTTGTCTACGGTAGCTGCCCGCCACGAGGATCTAACCCCTTTTTTAACTGACTAAAGTAAGGAAGCAAAGCGTTCTGCAGCAGAAGTCTCCCCCGCAACAATGATCTCGTCATCCGGTTCCAACACGGTTTGCGCGGTTGTGTGCTGCCAAGCGCCATTCTTGCGTTTCACCGCAACAATGGTGACGTGGTGTTTAGGGCGCATGCCAGTTTCCCCAAGCGGTCGCCCCACTACCTCCATAGGCGGTCGGGCCTTGACCATGGCAAAGCCATCCTCAAATTCGACATAGTCAAGCATTGCCCCGCGCACTAAGTGGGCAACCCTTCGCCCCATGTCTTGCTCGGGGTGAATCACGTGCTCGACTCCCAACTGCTCTAGGATCTGCCCGTGAGGAATGCTCACCGCTTTGGCCCAGATGGTGGGTTTCTTGAAGCGCAATAAGGCAGAGGTGGTTAGGATGCTGGCCTCAAGGTCGCCACCAATCCCCACCACTGCTCGGTCAAACTCATGAACCGAGAGCTGGCGCAGAGCTTCTTCTTTGGTTGAATCCGCGCGTACTACATGCGTGAGGCGCCCGTTGAAGGACTGGACAATATCCTCGTCCATATCTATCCCAAGGACCTCGGTTCCCGCCGCAGCAAGCTCAAGCGCGAGCGAGCCACCAAAGCGGCCTAGACCAATAACTACCACCGAGTTAGCCTCGGCAATACGTTCCAAATGCTTGGAACTCAGGAGCGGGAGCTTAACCAATGAGGGGCCTCTCTTTCGGGAATTCATACAACAGGGTGCGGGATCGCAAGGCCAACGCCGATGCCAGTGTGACCGGGCCCAACCGGCCTACAAACATGAGGAAAACTACGAGTAACTGGCCACCGGTGGGCAAGGAACCAGTAATCCCGGTTGAGAGGCCTACGGTTGCGAACGCGGAAATGGTCTCAAAGAAGAGCTGATCAAAACTGAAATCAGTCATGAGCATGAGCGCCATGGTGGACCCAATGATCAGGGCAACCGCCAACAGAACAATCGTGATGGCCTGACGGTGCACGGACCTTGGGAGCCGTTTCCCAAAGACGTTTACCGCGGTGCCACCTTGGATCTCCGTCAAAAGGATAAAGAACAGGACCCCAAACGTGGTGATCTTCAGACCGCCCGCTGTTCCTGCAGGCCCACCACCAATGAACATCAGGACGTCTATGCCCAGCCAGGTGGCCGGGTCCATGTGTGCAAACTCCACGGAGTTGAATCCAGCGGTTCGGGTAACAACCGACTGAAAAAATCCGGCGAGCATCTTGCCGCCGGTTGATAGGGGCCCAAGAGTGTTTGGGTTTTCCCATTCGAGCGCGCTAATAAAGATAGTGCCCACGGCTAACAGTATGCCCGTGCCGCTGAGGACCAGTTTGGAGTTCATGGACCAGTGCAGGGGCTTACGGAAGTGGCGGCCCAGTTCAAAGAGAACCGGAAAGCCTAGGCCGCCCACAATAATCGCGGCGGCGATGGGCAAGCAAATCCACGGGTCCGTAACAAAGTCCACGAGGTTGCCCCTGAAGAGTGCAAACCCGGCGTTGTTGAAACCGGAGACCGAATGGAAGATGCCCAGCCAAGCTGCCTGCCCTACCGAGTAGCCGTAGCCAATACCAAATCGCAGTGCTAATACAATAGCTACCGCGAGTTCGACCAGCACCGTGATGCGCAGGATACCCATGAGCATGGACTTGAGGTCACCAAAGCCCGTGCTCTTGGTCTCTGCGGCCGCTTGCATCTTGGACCTTAGCCCCAACCGCCGGGCCATGAGGACCCCCAGCAGGGTGGCAAAGGCCATGATTCCAAAGCCGCCAAGTTGGATCAAAACCAAAATGACCGCGTGGCCAAGCGGCGTCCAATACAAAGCGGTATCGACCGTTGCCAGGCCCGTCACGCACACCGCCGACGTCGCGGTAAACAGGGCTTCCATAAACCCCGCCCCACCGGGCCCAACCTTGGCAACGGGCAGCATGAGCGCGGCCGTGCCGAGGGCAATAGCTAGACCAAATCCCGTGGCTATCGCCTGAGCTGGGTGGCGGGGCAACAGGGCCGCGGCAATCGTCCTCATGCGAGTTACTGCTTGGTGCATAAGGTCCACAGTAGACCCGTTGCGCAGGTTCGCACTCTCAAGTGGCCGCTTGACGCGCTACTTGATTTCGCGTCGCCACATCCGGATCAGTCCCAGTACTCCCGGCAGGATGATCCAGATGGAAACTGCGACGGCGGCACGGCTGATTGTGGCGCCGGTAAATTCGCCGCTGCTCACTCCCATGGTTGCGAAGGTCAGGTCGATCCAGTCAGAGTACTTACCAATCCAGCTCACCAGCGTAGACAGCATGGTCATCACCGTAGGCAGCACAAAATAGGCAACGATCGCGCCCGGGGTGTTCTGGATCAGCAGACCAAAGGCGATTCCCTGGGCAACCACCAAGACCAGCGTGGTCAACAGTCCGGCCAGCTTGCTCGGCGCAAAAGCCCAGCTAACGTCTGCTCCGAGTGCCCCCGCGAGCGCAGTTCCCAGCGCGGCAATACCTAGCGCCAAAATCGCGCCAAGAGCCGCTAGTAGAAAAGCGGACGCAAACTTTGCGGCAATGACCCGGCCCCGTCGCGGCTCCCACACGAACGTGACAAGCGCGGTGCGCTGGGACCATTCCGAGGTGACCGCTAGGATCGCGATGACAGGCAAGAACATCAAGAGCGGCATGAGCGTCACCTCTTGGAAGGTGGCAAAGCTCTTGGGGCCTTGACTATCAATAAACAGTTCAATTGCGGTGAACCCCAGCATGCCCACCACAATGATGGCAATGAGTGCGAGCGACGCTCGGGTGTCGACCTGCTTGCGAAGTTCCACGTGAAACAATCGCGCAAATGGGATACCGGGCTTTGTGCCAATAGCATTCCCGATGCCCGCGCCGGGTCCACCTGCCCGGCCCAGTTGAGTGGACATTTGGTTACCGGGTACAACGGAAGAGTTGATGTTGCTCATTTGTTTGCCTCGCGCTCAGTTTGATTCACAGACGGGGTGGTTAGGGACGGGTTACTGGCAGCCCACGGTGCGCAGGGTTCAAAGCCGGCATACAGCTGAGAACCAAACCGGTTCAGGGGCTTAGATTCCATCGCGATCACTACCTTGGGTCAGGTTGAAGAACAGGTCTTCAAGCCCACCATTTTTAGCCGGGGCCAGCCCCGTCAGCACTACCGAGTTTGTGAGCGCAATCTGTCCCACCTGCTCCGCGGTTGCGGAGGTGAGCAGTTCTGGGACGGACTGATTACCCTCGCCTGCGCCCGCATAGTGCACTTCAAACCCTGCTCGCTCGAGTGAAGATCCCAGTCCCACCTGGTCCAAACTGGTCACGGCTGTTTGCGAACTTCCCAGGAGAACTTCCTTTGGCCCCTGAGCCACGATCTTGCCACTGCCAATCACCACGAGTTCATCAGCAACCGCTTCCATCTCCAGCAATAGGTGGGAAGACAGCAGCACGGTCCCGCCGTCATCGGCAAAATTGCGCAGAAGCCTACGCATCCATCGGATACCTTGCGGGTCCAATCCATTGACCGGTTCGTCCAAAATCAATACCTGAGGCGAGCCGAGCAGTGCGCATGCAATTCCCAACCGCTGGCGCATGCCCAACGAGTAGTTTCGCAGCTGACGTTTCGCCTCTTTGGGCGTCAGCCCAACGAGCTCCAAGACTTCTCCCACCTGGCTGCGCGCAACCCCAAGCGCAATGGCTTGAAGCGTAAGTACCTCAAAGCCGGTGCGGCCCGCGTGCTGGGCTGAGGCATCGAGAAGCACTCCAACCTGGGCTGCGGGGTTAGCCAGCTGCCCAAACGACTTGCCACCAATCAAAGCTGTGCCTGAGTCCTGCGGCGTGAGGCCGCAGATAATCCGCATGGCGGTGGATTTTCCGGCGCCATTGGGGCCAAGGAAGCCCGTAACCGCGCCGGGTTTGACGGAAAATGTTACGTTGTTGAGCGCCGTGAAGTTGCCGTAGCGCTTGGTGACTGAGTCAACTGTGATCATGCTTCAATCCTTGCGCAACCGAAAGTTTGCTGGATCAGGCATGAGCCTATTTAGCCGTCATGCTTAAGGCGCAGGTAAATGATGCCAAAGGCTGATTGGGCCCCTTGCCCGCGACGGATAGGGTGGGGATGGCAAATGCTGGGTCATGAGAAGTGAGAGCGGGGAAACGTGCGGGAACGAGTTAGTGCTTGGTGGCGCGGATTGCGCACCCCACTCCCGCTCTACCCACCGCCACCGTTGACCGTCTGGGGCCAGATTTGGCGCTACGGTGTTGCGATCATATCTGGTGCCTTCTCGTTCCTGCTAGTTGTGGGCGTTTATCAGATGGAGGGCTTACTCAACTACAGCCCGGGCGGGCCCGGCATGCTCCCTCTTGTCTTCATTGACCTAGCGCTTGCTCCCGTCATGTTTTTGGCCATGGCCCTGCGCCGGCGCAAGCCCCTTCTGGCTATTGTGCTGGTCAGCGCATTTGCTGGTTTCAGCTCACTAGGCAGCGGGGCAATCACCTTCACCCTTGTCTCGGTCGCTACCCGGCGCCGTTGGAAAGAACTCATCCCGGCCGCGGTGTTGTGGTTCTTCTCTACATGGGCAATGCAGGCCGTTAGCACTAGCATTTGGGCGCAGGGCGTCAGCACAATTTCCTTTGAACAGGTCACCCTCGCTGAGATGACCATCAGTTCCTTCACGTTCTTCACCATCATGGTCGCGATCGGTCTGTTCATTGGAGGGCGCCGTCAAGCCATTGGCGCGCTCGAAGCGCGCGTTGCCGCGGCAGAAGATATTCGCGATGCCCGCTTCGCCCAGGCCCGCGCTAACGAGCGTTCCAGCATCGCTCGGGAGATGCACGACGTGCTTGCGCACCGCATTTCCTTAGTTGCCCTGCACTCGGGCGCGTTGTCCTACCGCAAGGACTTGAGTGCGGAGCAGGTTGCGGAGACCGCTGAAATTATTCGGGATAACTCGCATCAGGCGCTTAAGGAACTGCGTACGGTGTTAGGTGTTCTGCGGGATCCAGCCAGCGGGCTAGACGCCCCTCCCGACCTGCCCCAACCAGCACTTACGGACCTTGACGTGCTCATTCAAGACTCACGTTTGACCGGGACACGGATCGATCTACATGCCCCCAAGGACCTACTGGCCAGTTTTGACCAGCTCAACCAAACGATTAGTCGCAACGCCTACCGGGTTCTTCAGGAGTGTCTGACCAATGCGCGCAAGCATGCACCCAACGCGCTGGTGACGTTGAAACTGAGCGGTAATCAGGACGATGGCCTGTTCATCGAATGCCGCAACGGGGTTCGGTTTGCCCCGCTGGCTTCTAAGGAAGTTTGCTTGCCCAGTTCCGGCTTAGGGTTAGTGGGGATGCAAGAGCGGATTAGAGCGTCCGGGGGCACCCTTGAATTTGGTGCGCCCTCACAAAACTTTTTTGAGGTAAAGGTTTGGTTGCCATGGCAGACACGATGATTAATATTCTTGTGGTGGACGATGACGCGCTTGTGCGGGCTGGGCTCAAGATGATCTTGGGCGGACACCCGCAGTTCACCATCATTGGGGAAGCCATCGATGGTGAGCATGCGATTCAGCAGTACCGGGCTTTGCAACCCGATGTTGTTTTGATGGATATTCGTATGCCCAAGCGTGATGGGTTGTCTGCAACAACTGAAATTTTGGCGGAATTTCCGGATGCCAACGTGATTGTGCTGACCACGTTTGATACCGACGAGTTCATAGTGCGCGCACTACGCGCTGGTTCTCGCGGATTCTTACTCAAGGATTCCACCCCGGCAGACCTCATTCGGGCCGTAGAGTTGGCCGCGCAGGGGCACCCCACGCTATCCCCCACCGTGACTGCCCAACTCATGGCAAAGATTACCGATGCCCCGGACACCTCCCAGCGCAGCGCGGCAGTTACTTGTTTGGAGCAGCTTACGGACCGCGAGTTAGAAGTTGCTCAGGAAATTGCGTTAGGTCTTTCGAACTCGGAAATTGCCAGCAAACTCTTTATGAGTGTGCCAACGGTTAAGACTCATGTGAGTCGGATCTTCACCAAATTTGGGGTTGATAATCGGGTGCAGATCGCGATTAAGGTACATGACGCATCTCGCTAGAAAAATGCTTGAAGTTTCAAGCACCTAGGTTATACTGAGAACTATGACCGAAACACACGCACCTGAGACCCAGTGGCTGAATGAGGAAGAAACCGAAGCTTGGAAGGCACTGGTGGACCTATCAGTCCGACTTCCAGCGACACTGGACTCTCGTTTGCAACGGGACTGCGACCTAAGCTTTTACGAGTACATGGTTCTTGCAATGCTGTCTGAGCAGGAAGACTGGACCCTCAATATGGGTCAGCTGGCCCAACTCACCAGCGGTTCTCTTTCCCGTCTGTCACACGTGACCAAGAGGCTCGAGTCCTCTGGCTTTGTGTCCCGCACTCGCGGCGAGAAAGATAAGCGGCAGACCTATGCCAAGCTCACCGATCTAGGTTGGGAAAAAATCGTTGCCTCGGCGCCCATCCATGTTGCCCAGGTACGGGAAGTAGTCTTCTCTGCACTCGATTGCGACCAGGTCAAGAACCTGTTCAGCACCGTCAACGCCATTAGGCCCCAGCTCAACTGACTGAGCCGCTAGGTACTGACTTAGCCGCTAGGTAGAGAGCCTAAAGGTTACGATCCTCTTCTTTGAGGCGTGGCTCAGTCTTAAGTTCCGGCCGGTATCCACCCTTGTCCGCGTAGAACGCCCTGATGGCATCCATGTCTTTGGAAACATCACCGGTGAGCGTGTAGGTCATTCCGAGGCCGCAGGTTTTAGTAGCTTTATCCACAAAACCTAGTGTGAGAGGCATGCCGGTCTGCTGGGAAATCCGGTAGAACCCGGACTTCCAGTACTTGCCACTGCCGCGGGTACCCTCGGGTGTAATGACCAGGGAGAAGGAAGGGTCCTTCTTAGTTTGGGCAATCAGCTCCTCAACTAGGCCGTAAGGGTTTGCCCGGTTGACCGGTATTCCACCGAACCAGCGCATGACAAACCCAAATGGTGGTTTGAATAAAGAGTCTTTGCCCAGGTACTTCATCTTGACACCTTGATCCCACACAATTCCCAGCATGAACAGGAAGTCCCAGTTCGAGGTGTGCGGGGCGCCAATTAAAAGCGTTGGCTGACCGGGCTCGGGCGTAACGGTGGAAACGTGCTTCCAGCCGCTAAGTTTCCAGCCTGCTTTGGCAATTGCACGTTTAATTGTTCCGGTCATGTTCTACATTGTCACTCATGTTGACCCAAACTCCGCAATCGCGAGTGCTCACTAACCGCAGCCGGTTGCCCAGGTTACTTGATTAGCGTTCGAGGACTAGGCCAACTGAATGGTCGTGACACAGGTGGGGTCATCCGGTCCGGTTCCCAACGTGGCGGTTGCGGTATTACCGTCGTGGGTAATTTCGACGGTTGCCGTGATGTCCTTTGGTAGCCAGTAACCAATGAACCCGTTGTCAAAGGTTTTTGTGGCTTCATCCACCAAGACCGTTCCATCTGCGTCATTGACTATGCGCACCTGGATGTCTTTGTTCTGTAACTCGCCAACACAACTGGTCAGACTGTGAAAGTAGCACTCGTGTGTTTGCGTCAAAAACGGTGCAATCGAAACGTAAAACTCATCCTCTGGCAGGGCCACCACCTGCTCTTGGGCTCCCCCATCGGTCAAGACGAGGGAGTTTGCCCTGACGGAAGCAAACAGAGAAGACGGACGTTCCGCTTGATTTAGATTGTCTAACTTATCAACGATCTCTTGCCCCGTAAGACCATCCAAGCCGTGCGCTGCCAACAGATCACCAGCGGTATTTGCGGAACCACCTTGTTGAGTTGAGATACTCTGCTCGGCCGGATTCTGCGGGTCTGTCGCGCATCCGGTCAGGACCAAACCCAAAGCGCCAATTGTCGCAACAATAAGCATCGTCATTTTCTTAACCTTCATGACTCGAGGATACTGTGCTTATCTGCATGAACCCTGAGACTGAACGCGGTTCCTCATCCCTTTGCCGATTACTGCTGCATGTCGACAAAACGCGAATAGTTACCCTGGAACGCAACCGTAATATCCGCGGTAGGACCGTTACGGTGCTTTGCCACAATCAGGTCAGCTTCACCGGCACGTGGGTGTTCCTTCTCGTATGCGTCCGGGCGGTGCACTAGCACAACCATGTCCGCGTCCTGCTCAATCGAACCGGATTCACGGAGGTCGGAAATAGCTGGGCGCTTATCGGTACGCTGCTCGGGTCCACGGTTTAGCTGCGAGATCGCGATGACCGGAACTTCGAGTTCCTTGGCCAACAGCTTGAGCGCACGGGAGAACTCCGAGACCTCTTGTTGACGGGACTCTACGCGCTTACCGGAGCTCATCAGCTGGAGGTAGTCGATGACTACCAACTTAAGGTCGTGCTGCTGCTTGAGCCGGCGGCACTTCGCCCGGATCTCCATGAGGGCCATGTTGGGCGAATCATCGATAAAGAGTGGGGCATCGGCCATCCTGCTTTGGGCCGCAGCCAAACGCTGCCAGTCCTGCTCGTCCATGTCACCGTTACGCAGTTTTTGCATGTGAATCCGGCCCTCGGCCGCGATGATACGCATGGCAATCTCGTTGCGGCTCATCTCGAGGGAGAACACAACAGAAGTCATGTTGTGTTTGATCGCGGCAGAGCGCACAAAGTCGATACCCAGCGTCGACTTACCCATTGCAGGACGGGCCGCCACAACGATCATCTGGCCCGGGTGTAGCCCATTGGTCAACTTATCGAAGTCGGCAATGCCGGTTGGCACACCGCCAGCTCCATCGGTCTTGTTCTGGGCAGCCTCGATGTCATCGATGGCCTCGCCAATGAAGTCACCAATAACAACATAGTCCTCAGCGGTACGGTTTTCGGAGACATTGTAAATCTCTGCCTGCGCGTTGTTAACAACATCGTCAACGTCAGCCCCGTCGGTGGCGTAACCCAACTGAACAATACGGGTACCGGCCTCCACCAGGCGGCGCATGATGGAACGCTCGCGCACAATACGCGCGTAGTACCCGGCGTTTGCGGCCGTGGGGACCATCGAGATGAGGTCGTGAATGTAGGACGCCCCACCGATCCGGCTCAGGTCCCCGCGCTTGGTCAGCTCCGCTACGACAGTGATGGCGTCAGCTGGTTCGCCATGCCCGTAGAGGTCAATAATGACGTCATAAACTGTTTCGTGGGCGGGGCGGTAAAAGTCTGGGCCTTGGATCTGCGCGATGACGTCCGCAATGGCGTCCTTCGAGATCAGCATGCCCCCGAGCACGCTTTGCTCAGCGGCTAAATCTTGGGGTGGAGTACGGTCAAACCGACGTTCGCCTTCACCACTTGCGGGTGGGAACTGAGGTTCAAAAGAATCAATTGACATGTCACTCCAAAGCCGGGGGTCCTGCTGAAATATCCAGTGTCATTTAAGCCTAAGGCAATCCACTGACACCTCAGACTAGGGCCTTTACACCCGCCAAGCCTAACCACGCAAACAGATGTGAGCGTAAGTTATGCACAAAGTTATGCACACCCTTGGGGATAACTTGTGTTTTGGGCCGACTTCCTTATCCACAGTTGTGGATTGATTTGGGGATAACAGTGGATAACTGTGATTCCATCCAGCGTTTACCTTCCCAAGGCCCGGAAATCAGCCAAATACACTGTGGATAGTTACGATGGCTAGGAATCACTCTTTTTATCTTAACTTTCCGACCACTAGGTGGACACCTTGTCGCAATCCCCGCCCCCGCCTGACACTCCCGCAACACCCGAACCAGGTGATAGTCACGATTTCTCGGGCGGCCGTGGCAAGAAACTGCTCGACCGCAGAATTCTCGCGCTGGCAATTCCCTCTCTGGGTTCCCTTGTCGCCGAGCCACTATTTGTTTTGATTGACTCGGCGGTCGTGGGACGCCTTGGCACCAACCAGCTGGCGGGGCTCAGCGTTGCCTCGACCGTGCTCACCACAATCGTTGGGCTGTGCGTCTTCCTGGCCTACGCAACCACGGCATCGGTCTCTCGCAAACTCGGGGCCGGGCACACCAAAGAAGCCTTACGCAGCGGAATTGATGGGATCTGGCTGGCCATTGGGCTAGGCATCATTCTCGCGCTGGGGCTCCTCCTCAGCGCCCCTTACTTGCTGGCGGCTCTAGGTGCCAAAGACGCGGTGCTTACCAACGCCGTGGCCTACCTGCGCTGGTCCGCCCCCGGTCTGCCCGGCATGCTTTTGGTGCTCGCCGCAACGGGAGTCCTGCGCGGGTTCCAAGACACCAAGTCTCCGCTATGGGTGGCCTCGATCGGAGCCGCGGTCAACGCGATTTTGTCCGTTGCATTAGTCTACGGCGCGGGAATGGGCACCGCGGGTTCCGGACTTGGAACCGCAATCACCCAGCTCGCCATGGGCGCTGTTCTTGCAACGTTGGTTGCCCGGGGCGCTAAACGCGAGGGCATCTCACTTCGCCCTGCCACCCACGGGATCCTATCGAACGTGCGCACCGGCACACCCCTATTGATCCGCACACTCAGCCTGCGGGTTGCCATCATCCTGACTGTCTTCACCGCAACCGGGCTAGGCGCGACCGTGCTGGCCGGACACCAAGTGGTCAACAGTGTGTGGGGCCTTGCTGCCTTCGCCCTCGACGCCCTAGCCATTGCCGCTCAGGCGCTCATTGGGCACAGCTTGGGCTCCGGTGATCGCAAGTTCACCCGCGCTGCCGTTACTCGAACCCTCCAATGGGGAGTGCTGGTTGGGGCGGTTCTAGGAGCAATCATCGCGGTTGGTGGCTGGTGGTTTGCGCCCCTGTTCACCCACGACCCTCTGGTCCGGGAAGCCGTCATGTACGGATGCATCGTAGCGGGAGTCTTCATGCCCATCATGGGTTGGGTCTGTGTGCTAGACGGTGTGTTAATCGGTGCTGGCGATGGGGTGTACCTGGCCAAAGTTGGGGTGCTCAACCTCGTGGTCTACGCACCATTCGTGTGGGCTGTACATCTATGGGCCCCTGGTGGCGCCCTAGGGTTGATGTGGCTCTGGCTCAGCTTTGCCGGCGTCTACATTGGCATCCGGGCGGTCACCACCGGGGTTCGTGCCAGCGGAACCGCTTGGATGAAGGTCGGCTAGTCGCAGCAACCCGCGAGTTTCCAGAACTTTGGCCCATAAAAGAGCTGCTTTTGTGGGCCAGAGTTCTGGAAAGTCGGGCATACTAGTGCACAAAAGAGCCCCTGCTCGGAATCCTGACATTGTCAGGCCCCGGGCAGGGGCTCTTAAGCGTTAAGAATTACGGCCTGAATCAGGCTGCAACGACCTTAACCTGAACCTTTGCCAGCACCTCTGGGTGCAGGCGGACCGAAACGGTGTATGAACCAGTGGTCTTCATTGGCTCAAGCACCTCGATCTTGCGCTTGTCGATCTTGTGACCGTTGGCAGCTACCGCGTCAGCAATTGCTGCCGTTGAAACTGAACCGAACAGGCGGCCACCCTTACCAGCGGAAGCCGAAACGACTGCTGGTGCGGACTGGATAGCGTCACGAAGAGCCTTAGCCTCTTCGCGGTTGTCGATCTCGCGGGCCTTACGAGCCTTGCGGAGAGCGTCAACCTGTGACTGTCCACCCTTGGTCCAAGCGGTAGCGAGCTTGCGAGGAATCAGGTAGTTACGTGCGTAACCGTCCTTAACCTCTACGATGTCGCCAGCCTCACCAAGACCGGATACTTCAGATGTAAGAATAAGCTTTGCCATGAGATTTTCTCCCTATCAGCGTGCGGACGATGAGTAAGGAAGAAGAGCCATTTCGCGTGCGTTCTTAACTGCACGTGCGATCTGACGCTGTTCCTGAACAGAGACACCAGTTACTCGGCGAGCGCGGATCTTTCCACGGTCGGAGATGAACTTGCGCAGTAGCGCGGTGTCCTTGTAGTCAACGGCCTCGATCTTGGCTGACTTCAGTGGATTCGACTTCTTCTTGGGCTTGCGCACAACGGGCTTTGCCATTGCGTATGCTCCTTCACAATTTACCCGGCGGTATGAGCCGGATGAAAACTTCTACGGGTGAGTATTAGAACGGTGGCTCGTCAGCGAAGGAGTTTCCGCCTCCGCCAGCCGGACCTGCGGTTGCCCACGGGTCAACGTTCTGTCCTCCAGAACTTGCGCCGAACCCACTAGCCTGCTGCTGTTGTTGACCGCCGCCGCCAAAGTTACCGCCACCGCCGCCGGAGCGCTGGTTACGGGTGACTTTTGCAGATGCGTAGCGCAGTGATGGACCAACTTCATCCACCTGGAGTTCGACTACGGTGCGCTTTTCACCTTCACGGGTTTCATATGAACGCTGCACAAGGCGCCCCTGTGCAACTACACGCATTCCCTTGGTTAGGGATTCCGCAACATTTTCCGCAGCTTCACGCCAGATGGAGCAGCGCATGAACAAAGCATCGCCGTCCTTCCATTCGTTTGTCTGACGGTCAAAGTTGCGAGGAGTGGACGCAATGGTGAAGCTTGCAACAGCTGCACCTGATGCGGTGAAACGCAGTTCAGGGTCCCCAGTTAGGTTTCCCACTACCGTAATTACGGTCTCACCAGCCATGATCTCTCCTTGACGTTACGTTGATTGATTACTCGTGATGTTTAAAGCGTGAGCTCAGGCTGCAGTCCGCAGGACCTTGATGCGAAGAACGGACTCGTTGAGTCCGAGCTGACGCTCAAGTTCCTTGGAGGTTGCAGGAGAAGCGGTGAAGTTGATGACTGCGTAGACGCCCTCGGACTTCTTCGCAATTTCAAACGACATACGGCGACGGCCCCAAATGTCGGTGTTGTCAATCGTTCCGCCTTCGGCTGGAACAACAGCGATCAACTTTTCAACGGTTGGAACGATTGCACGCTCATCGATCTCTGGGGAGAGAATCATCATCAGTTCGTACTGACGCATGTGTACCCACCTCCTATGGTCTAATAACGGTCACGGTCTGTCCGTGACAAGAGGGTTCATGCTTACTGCAATTGTGCAGCAACATCTGAGTTTACTCGTCACATCGAGAAAAACCCTAGTTCTGCGCCCAACTTCACAATGTTGGGCACAGAAACAGAATTTCTACCGATGTGGATAACTACTTACTCACCCGCGCTCGTTCGACCCCTGTGAGTTACCTTGTCCGGGAGGGACGGGTCTGCCTGCTTCCGGCGGTGTCGGTGTTGGGTCAGGGGTCGGTGTAGGGTCCGGCGTCGGCGTTGGGTCTGGGGTCGGCGTTGGGTCCGGCGTCGGTTCAACCGGGTCGGTAGCTTCCTTACCCTTAGACACCGTCAACGAAATGGTTGACCCTGCCGGCACCGTGGTGCCAGGACTGTGGCTTGAGCTGATCACCGAGCCTGCGGGGACATTATCCGAATACGCGTACTCAAACACCGCGTTCAGGCCCACGCTCGAGAGCAACTGCCGCGCACCCGACTCAGAGTTGCCAACCAGCCCACCGGGTACCGCAACTCCCTGTTCCTCGGGCTCGGTTGGTTCTTCCGGCTCTTCGGTTGGAGTTTCCGTCTGGGTTGGAGTCGGTGTTGGTTTAGGCGGTTGCTTCTTGGAGCGCTGCGGGAAGACCTCAACCGGCCGGTCCTTGAGAACGTCCGTCATGTACGTGGTCCAAAGGTCGGCTGGCACAGTGGAACCGGTAATCTCCCGCTTCTTGTACTTACCAAATGGTGTAATCGAATCCTCGCTGCCATCCGCACCCGATTGATAAAGGACAACCGCCGTGGAATAGCTCGGGGTGTAACCCACAAACCAAGCTGACTTGTTTTCACTGGAAGTTCCGGTTTTCCCAGCAACGGGGTGACCGACGGCCCGAACCGTCTTGCCAGATCCACGTTCAACCACCTGGGTCAGCGCGTAGGTCAGGTCTGCCATGCTCTCTTTGGAGAAAGCTTCCTCTGCCGGGGTGTTGTGTTCGTAGACCGGCTCGCCCGCGCTATCAGTCACCTTGGCAACCATGTAGTTCTCGCGGTGTTGCCCCTGAGCCGCAAACGTAGCGTACGCACCGGCCATATCAATCGGACGGACCGAGGCCGATCCCAAAACATTTGATGGAACGGGTTCTAAGCCTTTGGTATCGGCGGGAATTCCCGCTGTAACCGCGGCATCGACCGTGGCCTGCGGCCCAATTTCAAGGTTGAGCTCAACGTATGCGGTGTTAATCGAGTTGGCGGTGGCATTAATCAAGTTGCCATCTTTATATGAGATATTGCCAAAGTTTTTGACGGGAACAGGTTTTCCAAACTCGTCCTTGTACGTTTGCGGACTACGGCCCTTGAAGTACTCGTTATCGATGGATATACCTTCATCGAGCGCGGCAGCAAGTGTAAACGCCTTAAACGTTGATCCTGCTTGGGCCCTACCCTGTGTCACCGAGTTGAACTGAGTCTCTAGGTAATCCTTGCCGCCGTACATAGCAAGCACACCACCGGTGTGCGGATCGATCGTCACTGCACCGACGCGCAGGTCTGGCGATGCCCCTTCAGGCAGGGTAGCCATCGCCGCCTCAATCTTCTTCTGTAGCTCCACATCAAACGTAGTAGTCACGTTGACCCCGCGGGTGGTCAGGTCATCCTCGCTCATGCCCGTTACGGCCAGCACTTCCTTACGTGCGGCCTCGAGCAGGTGGCCCTGCGGACCGGCCCACTGGTTGGTGGGGTTGTAGTCAATAGTTTCTGGGAACACCATCTTGTCTCGCTCAGCCTGGGTCACGTACCCCTGATCAACCATCTGCTTGAGCACGCCGTTCCAGCGGCTCTCCGCCTTCTCCGGGCTGATCCGAGGGTCCCACGCGGAAGGTGCTGGAATCACTCCAGACAGCAACGCCGCCTGTTCCACGGTTAGTTCAGAAGCGGGAATACCAAAGTACTTCTCAGCAGCAACTTCAATGCCGTAGGCACCGCGCCCAAAGTAAATGGTATTCATGTACCCACCAAGGATTTCTTCTTTTTCCTTGTTCTGGTCAAGCTTGATCGCCATGAGCGCTTCTTTGAACTTACCTACGTAGGTAACCGTTTTGCCCATGTAGTAGTTCTCGGCGTACTGCTGGGTGATAGTGGATCCACCTTGGCGCGCCCCGCCCTTGATGTTGTTCACCAGTGCGCGGAACGTACCCTTGAAATCTACGCCCGAGTTCTCATAAAAACTACGGTCCTCGGAGGCAATAATTGCCTGACCAACGTGGTCAGGAATAGTACTGATATCAATGATTCTGCGGTCCGTGACAGCAAAGGTTCCCAGCTGGGTTTCTCCGTCCGCGTAGTACAGAGTCGAAGTTTGGGCCTTAGCGAAGTCCGATGCCTCAGGAATTTCCACTGAAACATACGCCGCAACAATCAAGCCTGCTCCGAAAGCAATACCGGTCAGTCCCGTTCCCACAATGAGCCGCCACGATGGCAGCCAACGGCGGATACCTGTTTTTCCGTAGCGCGGGTAATCTAATAAGCGTCGTTTCTTGACAACGCCGGCCGATGTCCCGGACTTCTTACTTGTTTTTGCCACGGTGTGCCTTTCAGTTTGCATCAGGATGGGGCTTAATAGCGCGGACAACGCCTCATCCCTGCGCGCATGCGCCTGGAAGATAACCCAGTACTACCCTTGAACTCTAAGACGTAATGTGTACCCACGTCTTGTGATGCTTAGCAAAGATGACCTTTTCCGCGAACAAAGCGCAGCCCTACCGCGTCATCTTCACAACTTTCACAGCCAAAACGCGGCTCATGAACTTGCATGCCGCCGCACACAGGCATACTGTTGCGATGTATCGAAAAGATACATCGGTTCGCCGAGCAAGGTTCGCAGCAGTGCAAGGGAGAGTGATGAGGAACAAAACAACCGTTTTGGAAACGGCAATTTTGGGACTCCTCAAAGACGCTCCCCTGCATGGTTACGAACTTCGCAAGCAATTAAACTCCGCGCTGGGTTCGTTCCGAGCCCTTTCTTACGGATCGTTGTATCCGTGCTTAAAGACTCTGGAACGAGATGGTCTCATTACGGGGAAAAATTCGACTGAAGCACCACCCCATGCGCTGTCTGGTAAACGGGCCCGCATTGTTTACCACCTCACCCCCGCTGGCGTTAAGCATTTTGGGGAGGTGCTGGCGTCCTCCGGGCCGTCAGCCTGGGAAGACGAGAGTTTCGATGTACGGTTTGCCTTTTTTGGGCAAACTGACGCTGAAACTCGGATTCGTATCCTTGAGGGGCGCCGCAGTCGGCTCAACGAACGACTCGAACAAGTCAAGGAGTCCAACTCCAGGGCTAGAGAACGCTTCGATGAGTACACCCTTGAGCTACAAAGGTACGGCCTTGAGCAGGTTGAGCGTGAGGTCAGCTGGCTTGATGGTTTGATTAACACCGAGCGTGACCGCAGTCGTGCAAGTGCCCCACAAGAGTTATCCCCAGATGATGATTCCTTCGGCGCGGGTACTGCAGCAGACGCATAACATTTCATTTTCAACTGTTTCCGGGCGATCCGGAGGCACTAACCACAAGGAGCGAGGATGTCTTCCATCCGCGTCGCTATCGTTGGTGTAGGAAACTGCGCCACGTCACTGATTCAGGGCGTTGAGTTCTACAAGAACGCCGATGTCAACGACACCGTGCCGGGCTTGATGCACGTGCAGTTTGGTGATTACCACATCTCCGACCTGGAATTTGTCGCCGCATTCGATGTGGATGCCAAGAAGGTTGGCATTGAGCTCGTTGACGCTACCAAGGCTTCCGAGAACAACACCATCCAGATCGCCGAAGTTCCTCCAACGGGTGTTACCGTTCAGCGTGGCCCAACCCTCGACGGCCTTGGCAAGTACTACGCCGAAACCATCGAAGAGTCCGACGCCGAGCCTGTAGACGTAGTGAGCGTTCTGAAGGAACGCAAGGTTGACGTTCTGGTTTGCTACCTACCAGTTGGTTCCGAGGCCGCTGCGAAGTTCTACGCCCAGGCTGCTATCGACGCTGGTGTTGCCTTTGTTAACGCTCTTCCAGTCTTCATTGCATCTGACCCGCAGTGGGCCGCAAAGTTTGAGGCCGCTGGCGTTCCAATCGTTGGTGACGACATCAAGTCCCAGGTTGGTGCAACCATCACCCACCGCGTGCTGGCCCGCCTGTTTGAGGACCGCGGCGTTATCTTGGACCGCACCTACCAGCTCAACGTTGGTGGCAACATGGACTTCAAGAACATGCTCGAGCGCGAGCGCCTTGAGTCCAAGAAGATCTCCAAGACCCAGGCCGTTACGTCCAACCTTTCCGGTCCTTTGGCTGGCAAGAAGGAAGACCGCAACGTTCACATTGGCCCATCAGACTACGTAGCTTGGCTTGATGACCGTAAGTGGGCTTACGTGCGCCTTGAAGGTCGCGCGTTCGGTGAGGTTCCATTGAACCTCGAGTACAAGCTTGAGGTTTGGGACTCCCCTAACTCGGCCGGAATCATCATCGACGCGGTACGTGCCGCCAAGATCGCTCTGGATCGTGGCGTTGGTGGACCGATCCTGTCCGCATCGACCTACTTCATGAAGTCCCCTCCAGTACAAATGGAAGACACTCATGGTCGCGCGGAGCTCGAAGCATTCATTGCTGGCACCATCGAGCGCTAGGAAGTGCAGCGCTAGTTGGGGACGAGCTTGCGAGTACCCGGCTAGGGCGTAACGCACGAAGCACTCGATCACCAGCAACGTGTGATGTTATGCAGGGCCCAACGAATCTGATGGTTCGTTGGGCCCTTCCGCATCTATACTTTGTCAGGTCCCACCGGACCAATTTCTTCCGGGCTACCCCGGTTTTCCTCGTTTTTAGGTGTGTATGAGCACTCGGTCTACCTTGAAATCCCTGCTGGCTTCGCCGGATTTCAAACGGTTCTTTGTCATTCGTCTGCTGTGCCAATCGGGCGACGGACTGTTCCAGATTGCTCTTGCGACCTTATTCTTTTTCTCCGCTCAGACACAGGGGTCTCCTCAAGGGATTGCGCTTGCGTTGTTCGTCATGTTGTCGCCCTATACTTTTGTCGGTCCCTTTGTTGGGGTGTTCCTAGACCGGTGGCAGCGGCGCACCGTAATTGTAGTTTCCGATGCCGTCCGCGTGGTTTTGACGGTGGCCCTTGTTGCGGTTCTGCTGCTTTACGGCATTAACTTGGCCGTCTATGTTTTGGCTCTCGCCGCGCTGGCAATTAACCGTCTACTTTTGAGCGCGCTTGGGGCTAGTTTGCCGCGCGTGGTTGACAGCGATCAGTTGCTGCTGGCTAACTCAATTTTGCCCACTATCGGCGCTGCGGCCACGGGTGTGGGCGCTCTGGTGGGATTGCTAGTGGGCTTGGTTATTCCTGCTGGCGCATCACGCGATGCCGCTACCTTGTCGCTCGCGATCGTTATTTTTATTGCGTCAATCATTGCCGCACTCGGGTTTGATCGCACTCGTTTGGGGCCGGCCCCGCATGAACTAGAGGGGTTTGATAAGCCTTCGGTCCGCCAGATTTTGCACGACCTTGGTGCTTCAATTCGGGTCGTGACCGAGCTGCGTACACCGGCTCAGGCGCTGCTATCCATGGCGTTTATGCGGCTACTTTACGGCATGATTTTTGTGTCTTGTATTTTGGTGTCCCGTAATTACTTCGATGCCGGTCCAGACGGCACAGGGCTAGGCTCGTTCGCCCAAATCATTGGGTTTACGGCGCTTGGCTTTGGTGTTGCTATCGTGTTGTCACCCCTTGTCGCGGGACGGTTTGGGGAACACGCCTGGATTGTTATCACCATGGTCACCTGTGCAATTGCGCAGTTCATCGTTGCGATCGATTTGAACCCCTTCACCCTGCTGATTACGTCATTCCTGCTCGGCGTGGGCACCCAGGGCGCCAAGGTTTCTCTGGACACCATCATTCAGCAAGACACCCCTGATGAGTTCCGTGGCCGGGCCTTTACCCTGTACGACATGTTGTTCAACATTGCGTTCATGTCCGCCGGTGGTCTATGCGCCCTGTTCCTACCTGACACCGGAGTTTCTGTCCCGATGTTTGCCATTCTTGGGTTCGGTTACCTAGTCATTGCTACCGGTTATCTGCGCCCTCGCCGGGTGAGCGTGGGCGAGGTCCTCCCGGCTGCCCACTAGCAATCGGCAAAGTGCTATCTTGGGCAGATAATCTTCGTCTTATGAAACGGATTTCATAGTGAACCTGCCCGAGAACACTGTTCGCGCAAGCGACACCCCTGATTTGGTTCTTGAAGCAACCCGGGCGGGCCGCGGTGCCCTCTTAGGGGTGTTCATCTTGCTGGATTCCGTGCGCTGGCTGGTGCGTAGGCCAAGGTTACTGCTTTTGGGGATGGCGCCCGCACTACTCGCCTTTGCCCTGGTGGGCACCGTACTCACCGCTGTTATCTGGAAGATCCGCTGGCTCGTAGAGCTGGTAACCCCATTTGCCAATAACTGGTCCTCGGTCGCGCAAACAGCCACGGAGATCATTGTCGGAGTAGCCCTGATCGCTATCGTCTTCGCGTTATGCGTGGCGCTGTTTGTGTCCCTGTCCCTTGCCGTGGGCGGGCCCATTTATCAGCGGATCTGGGAGGCCGTTGAGGTTTCCGTGCACGGGTACATTCCGGTCGCTCCCGAACGACCCAAAGCCCCAGGATTCTGGGCAAGGCTGTTGGCCCGCCGCAAGGCGGCGGATGCGAGCGGCCCTCCTCTTGAGACCGCGACTGTAACCACCGCCGGTCCCGGGCAGACCGCTGGCCTGCTCGTTCCCGACAGCACCGCAAAGTACCTGAACAAGGCCAATTCCACGGCCGGAGCAAGTTTCCGTCAGGGTGTGCGAACAGGACTCAAGCAGGCCGGTTCATTCTTGTGGCGCTCGTCAAAGAACTTCATTATTACAACCGCGTTGAGTTTGATCCCCGTCGTAGGCAGTATTGCGGCCATAGCCTTTAGCCAACAACTGGCTATTTGGGCACTATCTTTTGAACTTTCGAGCCGCTCGTTTGCCGCCCACGGTTTGTCTGAAGAAGAGCAAACAAAGGTGCTCAAGCGCAACCGGCCAACCGCCTATGGGTTTGGGCTAGCCACCCACCTGAGTTTCATGATTCCATTGGGCGCGGTCCTGTTTATGCCTGCCGCAATTGTGGGTTCCGCCAAGCTGGCGCACACCTGCCTTGTAGAAGACCCGGCAGCTAGCATCTTGGATGAGACACTCTAACGATCGTCTAGCGCTCGTCTAGGGCCTCGCCGCGCTGCTCAACCAGCCACCAGCTGGCCAACGCTGCAATCAAGAAGAAGCCCGCAAATACGGAAAAGGTAAGTCCGGTTCCGCCGGCCACAAGCATGAGCGGCACGGTTAGGGGTGCCACGATCGACGCGATCCGGCCCACCCCAGCGGCCCAGCCCGAGCCGGTGCCACGCAGCGAGGTTGGGTAGATCTCGGGGGTCACCGCATAGAGCGCGCCCCAGGCACCAAGGTTAAAGAACGACAGGGCCATGCCCGCGCCCAAAACCATGGAAACGCTTCCGGCAGTGCCAAACGCGATGGCCGATGCGGCCGATCCCACTAGGAAGACGGACAGCGTCATCTTGCGGCCCCACTTTTCAATCAACCAGGCGGCCACCGCGTAACCGGGCAACTGCGCCAGCGTGATGATCAGGGTGAATCCAAAGGACTTGACCAGGGAAAAGCCGGAGTCAACAAGGATCGAAGGGATCCAGATAAAGGCTCCGTAGTAGGCGAAGTTCACGCACAACCAAACCGCCCAGATCGCGGCGGTGCGCACTCGAAATTCAGCTGACCACAGCGCCGCTAGGCGCCCACCGGCAGACTTAGCGATCGGTGAAACTGTAGTTCCGCCTGACTGAACGGATCCTGCGGGCCTTTCTGCGGCATCGGAAAGTTCGGTCTTGTCCGCAAGCGCTGCTCCGGGACTGTTCGCCTCAAACTCGGCAACAACGGCTTCCGCCTCCGCAATGCGACCGCGGCTCGCCAACCAGCGTGGGGACTCGGGCAGGGCCCAACGCACCACAAGCGCGTACAGGGTTGGCACGGCCCCGATTGCAAAGGCCCAGCGCCACCCATTTTCCGATGCCGGCACAACGAAGTAGCCAACCACCGCGGCGGCGGTCCACCCGAGGGCCCAAAAGGCCTCCAGAATGACAATCAGGCGGCCCCTGATCCGGGCGGGCGCAAACTCGGAAACGTACGTGGACGCAACCGGAAGCTCGGCACCCAGGCCAAGCCCCACAAAGAAGCGCAGGATCAGCAATGCCGTGAGCCCGCCCGCAAGTGCGCTGGCCCCCGTTGCCAGTCCGTAAACCAGCAGCGTGATGGCAAAGACCTGTCTGCGGCCAATCTTGTCCGCGAGCAGACCGCCCAAGCTGGCGCCAATGGCCATGCCAACAAAACCGATCGAGACAATCAGTCCGGCCTCACCCTTGGTCAGCATCCATTGCTGAGTCAGGGCCGCCACAATGAATGAGATGAGCCCAACGTCCATGGCGTCAAGCGCCCACCCAATACCCGAGCCAATCAACACCTTTCGGTGCTTGCGATTGACCGGAAGTGCATCTAACCGGGTAGAAATATCGCCGGGAGTTGGGTTAGTGGAAGAGGGTTGGGACTGCGTGTGTGCCATATTTGCATGCTATTGCATGGGCGCGGACCCCACTACCCGCTTCCACTGGTCAGACAATACAAACGAGCCTACCCACGCACTGGTCGGTGGCCGGTCTGGGTCCCTCGGCGCTCTGTCTAATTTCTGTGGGCGCTGGCCCAGGTCTTCCATCCGCCGTCGAGATTGACCACCGAGTGCCCCAGTTGGGTCAATAGCCGGGCAGCGGTATGTCCGCGCTGGCCCACCTGGCAGTGCACAATGATGTCTTTTCCGGCCAGCTCCCCGTGGCGTTCGCGCAGGTCATCGAGAGGAACGTTGATGGCTCCCGGAATTGAGCCTGCTCCATGCTCGGCCGCTGTGCGCACGTCAACGAGGACCGCTCCGGCTTGGATACGAGCCTCTAGTTCATGCCACTGGATTGCTTTGGTCGCCCCCGTGCGCAGGTTGTCTGCGACGTAGCCCAACATGTTCACAGGGTCCTTTGCCGAGCCAAACTGCGGCGCATAGGACAGCTCGAGGTTTGCTAGCCGGCTTGCGGTAATTCCGCCGGCAATCGCGGTTGCGAGGACATCAATCCGTTTTTCAACACCGTCACCGCCCACGCCCTGGGCTCCCAGAATCAGGTCGGTTTCCGGGTCAACCAGCAGCTTCAGACTCATTGGTTGCGCCCCGGGGTAATAACCCGCGTGGTTCAGCGGGTGGGTGTGAATGGCCCGGTACTGCCTACCTTGGGTGCGCAAGCGCTTTTCATTCCAGCCCGTGGTTGCGGCTGTCATGCCAAAGAGACCAACTACCGCGGTGCCGATGCTTGCCTCACCCGCCTGAAATTCTTGGCTTCCAGCGTCCTGAGTTAAGCCCAAGTCCTGTGCAATCACATCCGCAACGAGCCGGCCCTGGCGGTTGGCAATATTCGCCAACGGAATGAGCGTCTCTTGGGCGGTCAGCCAGTCGGCCTTCACAACCGCGTCGCCCACCGCATAGATCCCCGGAAGCGAAGTCTCCATCCGGTCGTTGACCTTGATCGCTCCGCGCGGACCCATGGCGGCTCCCGCAGCGGCCGCCAGTTCCCCGCGGGGACTCACGCCAATTGCGGCAACGGTAATATCTGCTGCGAGCACCTGTCCGGTGCTGAGCACCACCTTGTTTGGCAAGATCTCTTGGGCCTGGGCACCCGTAAACACGCTGACCTTGTGCTGCCGAAGATGATCGGTCACCACGGCCGCCATCTCAGGGTCTAAGGGAGCCATGATTTGGTCTGCCAGTTCCACCACGGAAACATCTAGGCCGCGGTGGACCAGGTTTTCCGCAAGTTCGAGGCCCACAAATCCGCCGCCCAGAATGACCGCTGACTTTGCTTGACCCATTTGTTCCACCAGCGTGTCTACATCTGTCACGTCCCGCAGGGTCAGGGCTAGTTCTGCGCCGGGAATCTGGGGCACAAATGGGCTGGCTCCCGGGCTCAGTACGAGCGCATCATAGGTCAGCTCCGTGTCCTGTGTCTGGGCTGCTGGACTGGCGTTGTCGCCGGATGCCTGGCTGCGAACCGTAACCGTCTTGGCAACGGGGTCAATCGCGGTAGCGGTTGCGTGCACCCGAACATCAAGATTGAACCGGGCCGCCAGCGAGTCCGGGGTCTGCAGGAGCAGCTGATCCCGGTCGGTAATGACCTCGCCTGCGTAATATGGCAGGCCGCAGTTGGCAAAGCTCACGTGCGGTCCGGCCTCAAGGACAATAATCTCGGCGTCTTCGCTCAGCCTACGCAGCCTGGTCGCCGCTGACATTCCACCGGCCACCCCACCAATAATGATAATCCGCGCCATGACTAATCTGTCCTTCACTCAGTAGATACCTTAATCGTATACCCCCGGGGGTATTTCCTATTGAGTACAACGTCCTGGCTACGAAAGTATTCCCGACATAAAAATAGCCCCACCGGTTTCCAGTAGTTTCGCCCACAATATTGGGGGGAAACTACTGGAAACTCGGTGGGGAACCGGGTGATTAGACGTTTTTCTTGCGACCGCTCGGCGCATACGTGGTCAGGTCCTTCAATTCAGCGCCAACACCGTCCCACCAGGCAAGGAGGCGCTTGGTTGCTTCATCCTGACCGAGCGGGCCCTCATCTAGGCGCAGCTCCATCAAGAATTTGTAGGCCATCCCAACCGCCTTGCCAGGCTTGATGTCCAGGATCTCCATGATCGCCTCACCGTCCAGGTCAGGACGGATCGCATTGATCTCCTCTTGTGCGGCAAGCACTTTAATTCGCTCTTCCAGGCTGTCATAAGCGGTCGAGAGCATTTTGGCCTTGCGCTTGTTGCGGGTAGTGCAATCCGCACGGGTCAACCGGTGCAAACGTTCGAGCAGTGGGCCGGCATCGGTAACATAGCGCCGCACAGCCGAGTCCGTCCACGCCCCCTCCCCGTATCCGTGGAACCGCAGGTGCAGCTCAACCAAACGAGAAACCGCCTTGGTGGTTTCCTTGTCGTACTTCAATGCGCGCATGCGCCGCGAGGTCATCTTTGCACCGACAAGCTCGTGGTGGTGGAATGAGACAGAACCATTGTCTTCAAACCTACGGGTAGCTGGCTTGCCAATGTCATGCAGCAAGGCCGCCAAACGTAGTTGCAGGTCCGGGCTGGGAACAGGGCCGTCAGGGCCGGTCTCCAGGTCGATTGCCTGCTGCAACACAATCATGGAGTGCTGGTAAACGTCCTTGTGACGACCGTGCTCATCGGTCGCTTCCTTCATGCCCGGCAACTCCGGTAGCACCTGCGCCGCCAGACCGGTGTCCACCATAACCTCAAGGCCCTTGACTGGATCATCCGAGAGCATCAACTTGTTGAGCTCGTCATGGACACGCTCAGCCGAGACAATGCTGATCCGCTCAGCCATGGCAACAATGGCCGCTCGGGCGCTGACCTCAAGGTCAAACCCAAGTTGACCTGCAAACCGGGCTCCGCGCATCATCCGCAACGGGTCATCGTCGAAGGACCTCTCAGCGGCAATAGGCGTCCGCAGAACCTTGGCCGCAAGGTCTCGCAGCCCTTCAAATGGGTCCACAAATTCCAGCTGCGGCAACGCAATGGCCATCGCATTGACCGTGAAGTCCCGGCGCGACAGGTCGGCGTCTAGGTTGTCCCCAAAAGCAACAACGGGCTTACGGGACTTGGGATCGTATTCATCGGTGCGGTACGTGGTCACCTCAACCACCACGTCCTCGCCGCCGTCTTGGGCGAATCGCTTGGCACCAATGGTGCCAAACTCCTTGCCAATGTCCCAGTGCGCGTCGCCCCAAGCCGCCAGGATCGTTTGGGTTTGATCCGGGTTAGCAGAGGTCGCAAAGTCTAAGTCAGAAGTCTTTCTACCCAAGAGCGCGTCCCGTACGGGCCCGCCCACGAGAGCCAGCTCAAAACCGGCCGCGGCAAACCGCTCCCCCAACTCAACGACTATCGGGTTCATCAAGCCCAAGATCGCTTCACTGCGGCGAACCAGCAGATCATAAGCGGCCAAGTCCTCGGGAGAAGTCTTATCAGACACGCAATAACTCCGTTAAGTTTGAAGGTAAAGTACAAGGTCTCGGATAGCCGCGACCCAAAGTAGCCAAGATAAAGATAAGGTGTCGATATGTCCACCAACGAACGACGCACAGACCGTTCGGCGGTCCCTGCGCCCCCTGGTGGCCATCCACTTCGGATTGACCCAAACGCGCAGCGCCACGTTCCGGTCTATCACAGTCCATCATCCCACTACAGTGACCTCCCGGTAGTCGAAGAAACTTCCGCGGGCGGTCTCGTAGTCAAGGTTATCGACAATGTCATGCATACGGCAGTCATTGCCCGGCGCAACCGTGCCGGGCGCCTTGAGTGGTGCCTGCCCAAAGGCCACCTCGAAGGCGAAGAGACCGCCGAAGAAGCCGCTATTCGAGAGATCAGCGAAGAAACTGGGATCTTGGGGGTGATCACCCGTTCCCTAGGATCAATTGACTACTGGTTTACCGGCGAGGACCGCCGCGTTCACAAGGTGGTTCACCACTTCCTGCTGCGAGCCGTAGGGGGATACCTCACCGTTGAAGGCGACCCCGACTCGGAGGCTGAGGACGTAGCATGGGTCTCCTTTGACGATCTGTTCCGCACCCTGAGTTACCCCAATGAACGCCGCCTAGCCTCCGTTGCTTTAGAGGTTTTACGTAATGTTTACAGCGAAACCCTAGAATCACCGTCAAGTTCACATCAAAATGGCCCCAATTCGCCGCCGGTGCCGGAACAATAGATAGTGATGTCCACTCTGAACAAAATCGGTGCCCCCATCCGGCCCATGCGTAGCGCATGGGCTTTGGTCTTGGTGCTTACCTTCGCTTTGCTTGCGTCCCTCCTGAGTCCGCCAAGCGGTGCAGCCGCCGCTTTGGCCAAGCTTCCCAATCCCGTCCACGCCGTTGAGCCATCGACTGACCTGATTGCCACACCGCCGGACTCAGACCTGGGCAAGAGCATTGCGATCACCGAGTTCTCTCCCGCTTTGGTAACACCCGGTGATCAGATTCGACTCAAGGCCACGATCACCAACCACGGTGCCGAGCCGATCGTCAATCCCAAAGTCAGTTTCAACGTCATGCGTTACCGATTTACCACCCGCACCGCGCTGGCACGCTGGCAGGACCAAGACCTGGGCTCAAACGCAGGCACCGTCATCGCAAGTAACTCCCTCGGCGACGAGCTAGCCTCCGGCGCATCAATCACGACCGAATTCACCGTGGACTCCGCGCAATTGCAGCTCTTGGGCGGAACGGCAGGTTGGGGTCCTCGAGGCACCGCCGTAATCCTATCCGGAGAAAATGCCGAGGGCACCATGTCCCGGGTCGATGTCCGTTATACCTACCTCCTGTGGGACTCCGCCCCCGAGGGAACCGATCCCATGCTGACGTTGAGCACCGTAGTTCCTCTGAGTGGGCCAGCAGTCAATCCCATGGAGCCCAAGGCCGTGTCGGAGCGAGTCATCGCGGCGACGGCCGAGCAGTCCCGCCTAGCCAACGTAGTCGCGGCGCTTAAATCAATACCCAGTCTCAACTTGGCTGTCGATCCCAACCTCATCGAGGGGGTGCAACAGGCGATTGCGCCACCGCAGGTTGATCCAGCCGCTCCCGCCGAGAACGAAGAAGACGCTGGCACCGCTGAACCCACCATTGAGCAGCGCGTGACTAAAAAGTGGCTTGATGCAACAGCCAAACTGATCACCGATCATGAGAGTTACCTGCTCCCTAATTATGACGCAGATTTGGGTGCACTCACCCAAGCGGGCATCACCACTCCAACGCCTACTGCACGCGATCTAGGGGACATCCCGGCCAGTCTCTGGCGGACAAACCTCGTTTGGCCCGAGCCAGATTCTTTGACGCAAGAGTTCTTGTCCACGCACAACGCGACCGGCTCAATCATCATTGCTGAGCCCGGCGCCGCAACCCCACAACAGAATTTGACCTACACCCCAGGGGCGCTGACACTGAATCCCGCACAGACACACTCCACGGTTGTGGTAGGCGACGAGATCCTCACGGCTCTGCTCACTGACCCCGGGACCGACAGCCCCGTGTTGGCGCGGCAGCGATTCGTTAGTGAACTAGCCGTTATTGCGAAAGAACGCCCGTCGGTCCTTCGAAATATCGTGGTGACGCTCCCCAGAGATTGGAATCCCAATCCCAAGGTGGCCACCGCGCAGCTGGCCAGCCTAGACAAACTTCCCTGGCTCTCAAACCTTTCACTCAGCGACCTCAACGTGTTGGAAAACGAGTCATCGCAAACCTTTGAGTTCGCTCTCGATTCCACTGGAACTCAGGGACTAACAGGCGAACTGGTTACCGAGGCAACCATCGCGGCCAAGGATCTCAACTTGTTTGCCGCCGTTGTTCCTGAGCCTGAACTCCTCACCGAGTCCGTTGACCAAGCTGCCAGGGCAATACTTTCCACAGCCTGGCGCAAGGACCCCGCGGGCCGCGACCTGGTCGTTTCCCAGATGTCCAAGTACACCCGGGACACCATGGGGGCGCTATCGGTTGATACCGGAAGCGATATCAACCTCATCAGCACTGGAAGCGAAATCCCACTCACCGCACGCAACGCCCTCGACCAAGACGCGACCGTTCTCATTCAATTGCAACCAAATAACCCCCGGCTGCAGGTCAAAGAAACTATCGCAGTCACCATCCCGGCCGGAGGCTCCCAGCAGGTCAGGGTACCCGTCACCGCAGTGGGCTCAGGAAATGTCGAGGTAGCGGTCAGGATCCTGACCGCTGACGCTGAGTTAGCGGCCGAGTCCGGTTCCTTTACTGTCCGGGTCCGCGCAGACTGGGAAAACCTTGGCACCTCGGTTGTTGTTGGTCTACTCGTAATCATTCTTGGTGCGGGAATTGTGCGCACTATTCGGCGCGGTAAATCCAAACGCCGCACCGAACCTAAGGATGCCTCCGCATCACTCAAAGTAGTTCAGGAACCGGCGTCGGTCCAGAACCAAGATCGCCCCAAAGGTGAACAGGACTAACAATGACCGCCCCGAAATCCACGGCCGAAGAACCCAACCGAAAACCAACCTCACTGGGTAAACACTCCATGATTATGGCATCGGGAACCTTCGTTTCCCGAGCCCTAGGGCTGGTCCGCAACGTGTTGCTGGTAGCCGCAATCGGCGCCACCGGCGCCGCAGCAGACGCCTTTGACATCGCCAACAAGGTACCCAATATCTTGTTTGCGATCATCGCGGGCGGCGTGCTCAACGCGGTAATCGTTCCCCAGGTGATGAGAGCTTATCGGTCCCCAAACTCCCAGGAATACCTCGATAAACTACTCACCCTAGCGGCAACGTTCCTGCTTGGCCTATCGCTGATTGCCACGCTCGGTGCGTCCGTTCTGGTCTCGCTGTATGCCTCCAACGACTGGAGTCCCGAGCAAACCGCTCTGGCCGTAGCGTTTGCATTCTGGTGTATTCCGCAAGTATTTTTCTACGGCCTCTACACGCTCCTTGGACAGGTACTCAATGCCCGCGGCCAATTTGGGCCGTTCATGTGGGCTCCTGCCCTCAACAACGTTATTTCCATTGCAGGATTTGGGCTCTTCTTACTTATCTTCGGGTCCGCCGCAACGAGCCACGGATCCGACCTCGTGTCTTGGACGACCCCCAAGATTGTCTTTTTGGGCGGTACCGCGACGCTCGGTGTAATTGCCCAAGCACTCATCCTGTTTCTGCCGCTATACCGTTCCGGTTTTCGTTGGAATATCCGGTACGGGCTACGCGGGATCGGACTGCGGTCCGTTGGTCGCATGGGCACCTGGACCATCCTGGCGATGGGGCTTGACCAAATCGCGGTTTGGGTAAGCACCAGAATTGCCACCGCAGCGCCCGGCGCAGCCAGCCCGGGGATCGATATTGTTGCAGGAAACGCCTCGTACACCCAGGCCCTCATGGTCTACCTACTCCCGCATTCCCTCATCACAGTTTCAATCGCGACCGCATTGTTCACCGGGATGAGTGCAGCCGCTGCCAAGAACGATATTGTCCGGGTCCGTGACCTTACTTCTCAGGGTCTGCGCACCATTGGCGTGTTCACAATGTTTGCAACAACCGTATTCGTTATTCTGGCCCAACCCATTACCAAACTCCTGGTTCCAACCCTGAGCCCGGGTGAGGTACGGGTGGTGTCCCAAGTGCTCATAACCATGGCTCTTGGCCTGGTGCCGCTAGGCGCGATGGTCTTGATGAAGTGGGTGTACTACGCGTTCGAGGACGGGCGTTCCGTGTTCCTCTTCCAAATCCCCGTGGTCATAGTGTCGATGGGGGGCTCATACCTTGGCTACCTCATACTCCCCAGTCAATGGTGGGTGCCAGCCGTTGGCCTAGCCATGAGCTTGGCTAACTTTGTTGCGGTTGCGCTGCGCCTCAGGGGGCTCTCAACACTTCTACGGGGCGCAGATATCCCACGGATTACCCGGCTGCATGTCCAACTTATTGTTGCTGGGATTATTGCCGGACTATTGGGTTGGTTCGTTCTGAACACCTGGGGCTTTTCGCCCGAGGACTCATTCCTACACGCTGCGGTCATTACGACCGCGGTAGGTATCTTGATGCTTTGTGTATACATGCTTGCCCTGCAAAGCATGAAAGTGCGGGAATTGAATCAACTTCTTGACCCAATCCTTACCAAACTGTTGCGGACAAAGCGCAGGTAAGACATCTTTTCCGCGTACCATGGACAGACTGAAACCAATTGTATTTGGAGTACCTGTGACTAAGTTGACGGCTGGGACTGTAATCGTTGCGCGTTATGAGCTCGATGAGCAGGTCACCTATCAGGATGCCGATGTCAAGGTATGGCACGCAAAAGACAAGATCTTTAACCGAAACGTAAATCTATTCTCGGTTGCTGATTTTCCAAGCAACGTCGCTGCTGACGCCTTGGAGCGTGCCCGCGAAGCCGCTCAAATTTCAGTTGCCGGGATCGCCCGAGTGCTCGACGTTCTCGACTCCGGTTCCACCAAAGTCATCATTACCGAGCGCCCACAGGGGGTCTCCGGACTCACCGCAATTAGCGGCTCAACCTTCGCCGTTGATCAAGCCCGAGCCGTAACCGCAACGATTGCCAAGGCTTTGGCAAAAGCGCATGACAAAGGTCTAAACCACGGCGCGCTTTCTGCCCAGTCACTCTGGTTCGATGGTGCAAAAATTACTGTTGATGGCCTCGTTGCCCGGCACATCCTGCAATCCAATGCCGGCTTGCCCGCACAGAAATTGGTTCAGCAAGACATTATTGGGCTGTCCGCATTGCTGTACTTCATGCTGACCGGTGTGACCCCCACAAATTTGGACACTAAGAACGATCTACCACGCCTTCAGACCGTCGTTCCGCGGGTAACCCCTGAAATTGAACAGTTGTCGACGGGGATTCTCAATGGTACGCGGCCGGTTCCAGCAAGCTTGGAAGAGTTTATCTCAGGTCTGGGTCAGTGGTCTGAAGATGATCTACCGGTCATTGACCCCAGCATGCTGACCGATGTAGTCGACATGGACCAAGCTGTAGCGGTCCCAGCGCCTCCCCCACAGCCGGTGCAACGCGAGAGCATTCGCACCGCAATGGGCGCCAAACCAGGTTCGGTGCCTCCGGCACCTTCGGTTGAAATTCCACCGGTATTTGCCCCGGCATCCATCGCCCCTGCTGGCGCTGCGGTGCCGGCCTTTGGTGCCCTCGCTCAAGATGTTCCGCACCAAGCGACGCCGCCGGTCTCCCAGCAAGCACCCGTGAGTGCCGCAAGTGCGCCATCGAAGTACCGGTTTAATCCGACCGCATTAATTTTGATTGTTGCCTTTGTCGGAATCATTTGGGGCGGGGTGTGGGCGGTCAACACGCTGACGGCCGACTTTGCCCCAATCACGGTTTCACCTACCGGCCGGCCCTCACCGAACAACACCGCCGGGGGCGAGGACGACGGCACTAAACCGCCCGAGGAAACCAAACCGGCCGAGGTCGTATTACCGGTTATCAAAGCAGCAACCGCACTTGACCCGCAGGGTGACGGCAACGAGCACCCGGAATTGCAAGACCTGCTCTTTGACGGCGACTCCTCTCGCGGCTGGTACTCCCGTACATACAAGACCCCGGAGTTTTCCGGCCTTAAAAAGGGCATGGGAATTGAGCTCAAACTAGAAAAGGCCGCAGAAGTTTCATCCGTGCTGGTTTCGAGCGCCAATAAGGGCGGTATGGTCGAAATTCGCGCCACCACAGCGGATAAGCCAACCGAAGGTGAAGTCTTGGCCTCCGGTCCGCTCGATGGTGAGACCGTATTCAAGCTTTCCAAGCCAACCACAACCGATTCCCTGGTGCTATGGTTCACGCTGTTGCCAAAGGACAAGGACGACAAAAACCGGTTCTACATCCACGAAATTGGACTGACTTAAACCCGCATTGACTTAAGGAATACAGATGTCTGCTGCTGACCGGCCCATCGTTGATACCGCACGCGGCTCGGTTCAGGGTGTGTGGCGTGAGAATTCAGCCGCGTTCTTGGGTATTCCCTTTGCCCAGCCACCGGTTGGAGAGTTACGGTTCGCAGCTCCGGTTCCGCACCAGCCTTGGACCGGGATTCTTGACGCGAGCAGTCATGGGGCTACCCCGCAACGGGTGCCTTACGCCCCGGAGACCCTTATTCCGGAGCCCAGTATTGCGGGTGAATCCACCCTCAACGTCAATGTATTTACCCCGCAGCTTGGGGTAGCCACGTCCAAGGATGGTGGAACTACCGCAAGTGCATTGCCGGTTCTGGTTTTCTTCCACGGTGGCGCTTACGTAGCTGGATCCCCGGCCAGCCCTTGGTATGACGGGTCCGGTTTCAACCAAGATTCCGTGGTCACCGTGACCGTGTCCTACCGTCTGGGTTTTGATGGCTTTGGTTGGATTTCCGATGCCCCACACAATAGGGCTGTGCGGGACTGGTTGTTGGCGCTCGAGTGGGTTCAAGACAATATTGTCGCCTTCGGTGGCGACCCCGACCAGGTTACGTTGGCCGGGCAATCCGCCGGTGGCGGGGTGGTGCTGACCCTGTTAACCATGCCCAGCGCCCAGCACCTCTTCGCACGGGTCATTTCACTTTCCGGAGTTACCACCACACAGAGTTTGGAAGCCGCCCAGGATTACGGCACCCGGTTTGCCGCGCTTGGCGGTGTGGCACCAACGCGCAGCGGATTTGGCACTCTCAGCGAGTTACAGATCATTGATTTGCAAGATCAGATGGCCCAAGAGGCAGCCTCGGGTGATCCCCTCGAAGATCTGTTTGCCATGGTTCGAGACGGACTCGTGTTGGCCCCATACGTGGATGGGGACCTCATCCCCTACCCCACCGTTGAGGGTATTGGGCACGGTATTGGCGCAGACAAGCAGGTGCTGTTAGGTTCCGCCGATCAAGAGTTCAATGGCAATCTTGCTCAAGCCGGGCCCGCCCTCGAGGGGCAAAGCACCGAGCAGGTTTTGGCCCGGCTCGGTATGAGCGAAACTACCTCTGGTTCCTACCTGCAAAGCCACCCTGGCCTGACGCAGATAGAAATTGTGGGACAGGCGGTCAGTGATCTTTTGTTTAGGGTTTGGGCTCTGAAAGTAGCCCAGGCCCGCGCGGCCCAGGATCCACGTTCACTAACTTGGGTCTACCGCTTTGGTTGGATTTCTCCGACCATGGGTGTCAGTTGCCACTGTTTAGATCTGCCCTTCTTCTTCAATGCCCCGGCCGCCCCCGGTGCGGCAAAACTCCTTGGAGAGACGCCACCGGCGTCTTTGGTGCGAGATTTCCACGGCACTGCGGCTGACTTTGTTCATGGTCGCGCTCCCCAGTGGCAACCCTGGATCCAAAACACCCGTCAGGCGTATCTTTTTGCGGTTCCCGGAATGCTCATTTCTAACGCGTACACCGACATAGATATGTTGGCCATAGGCTGACGGGACTTAAACAGGGCCCACCCTTGTTACAGTCAATACACAGCACAAATCTTTGAGTACATCAATCATTAAGGATCTCTTACGTGACTAGCTCTGCCACCCAAATCCGCGACGTTGTCATCATCGGTTCCGGACCAGCCGGTTACACGGCAGCCGTCTACGCCGCCCGAGCAGGATTAGCTCCTCTCGTTCTTGCCGGTTCCATTACCGCTGGTGGCGCCTTGATGAACACAACCGACGTGGAGAACTTCCCAGGATTCCCAGACGGCGTGCTCGGCCCTGATCTCATGGAGAACATGCAGAAGCAGGCGGAGAAGTTTGGCGCCGAGATCGAGTGGGATGACGCGGAAGCCGTTGACCTCACCGGGGATATCAAGGCCATCACGACCGGTGGCGGCGAGACAATCTCCGCCCGCTCAGTTATCTTGGCAACCGGCTCCGCTTACCGCGAGTTGGGCCTACCGGATGAGAAACGCCTATCTGGACGCGGTGTTTCCTGGTGTGCCACCTGTGACGGGTTCTTCTTCAAGGATCAGCACATCGTTGTTGTAGGTGGCGGCGATTCCGCCGTTGAAGAGGCCACGTTCTTGACGCGCTTTGCCGCAAAGGTGACCATGGTGCACCGCCGCGACGAGCTGCGGGCATCGAAAATCATGGCCGAGCGCGCGCTTGCTGATCCAAAGATCGAATTTGCTTGGAACACCGAAGTCGCCGCGATCCGTGGTGAGAATAAAGTGGAATCCCTCGTTCTGCGGGACACTATCACCGGCGAAGAACGCGACATTGATGCAACCGGGTTGTTCGTTGCCATTGGCCACGACCCACGCTCAGAGCTGGTCAAGGATGTCATTGACGTTGATGAAAACGGCTATGTCCAGGTTCAGGGCCGCAGCACCGCAACCAACGTCCCCGGCGTATTTGCGTGTGGTGACCTCGTTGACAACGTCTACCGCCAAGCAATTACCGCCGCCGGAACCGGTTGCTCCGCCGCTCTTGACGCTCAGCACTACCTCGAAGGCCTTGCCAACTAGTTAGGACTCAACATGTCTACCTTTACCGTCGCCGTCCATGACGATGACTTCAAAGCCCAAGTTCTAGAATCCGACATTCCTGTTTTGGTCGACTTTTGGGCGCAGTGGTGTGGGCCGTGCCGCCAGATCGCTCCCCTGCTCGAGGAGCTCGCGCAGGAGTATGACGGACAGATCAAGATTGCCAAGCTCGACACCGACATCAACCCCGAGACCACGGCCGCGTACGGCATTGTTTCGATCCCCACTTTGAACTTGTACAAGGGCGGGGAACTGGTGAAGTCCTTGGTTGGTGGGCGCCCTAAGAAGGCACTCATTGCCGAGATCACCGAACTTCTTGGCGCATAATCGCCTAGAGTTGTGAAGGACGGGGGTGGGTTGTGGTGCCAGATAGTGCCACAGCCCTCCCCTTAGCAAACAAATTTTATCCCCCATGCGAAACTTGACATTGTGACCTCCAATATTTCTCCCAGTAAGGGAACAAGACTAGACCCCTGGTTCGGCAGCTACGCTTCACGTGCTCACAACATGCGAGCGTCTGAGGTTCGAGCGCTTTTCGCGGTAGCCAACCGCCCAGAGGTTGTGTCCCTTGCGGGTGGAATGCCCAACCTCGCTGACCTCCCTCTCGATGACATCTCAGAGACCGTTGCCAAGGTCATTGCAACCGATGGCATGAAGGCCCTGCAGTACGGTTCAGGTCAGGGCGATCAGGGTCTGCGTGAGCAGATTCTTGAAGTCATGGCGCTTGAAGGTATCTCTGCGCACCCGGATGATGTTGTTGTTACGACCGGATCTCAGCAAGCCCTTGACCTAGTCACCAGGATTTTCATTAACCCGGGCGACGTGATCGTGGCGGAGGCTCCTTCCTATGTCGGCGCACTTTCAGTGTTCCGTTCCTATGAGGCTGACGTTGCCCATGTGTCGATGGACGCCGACGGGTTGATCCCGCAGGAGCTTGAGGCCACGTTTACTCGGCTCAAGGCCGAGGGGCGCACGGTCAAGTTCTTGTACACGATCCCCAACTTCCATAACCCGGCCGGAGTAACGCTCTCACTCGAGCGCCGCCACCAGGTGCTCGAGATTTGTAAGCGCTTTGGTGTCCTGATTATTGAGGACAACCCCTATGGCTTGCTTGGCTTTGACAAGGAGCCGCTGCCGGCCATGCGCTCGTTTGACGCCGAGGGTGTTATCTACCTTGGCTCATTCTCTAAGACCTTTGCACCTGGCTTCCGGGTGGGCTGGGCCGTTGCGCCGCACGCCGTGCGGGAGAAGCTTGTCCTTGCTTCTGAATCGGCAATCCTGTGCCCTTCCAACGCATCCCAACTGGCAATCTCCGCGTACCTTGCCAACAATGACTGGAAGGCTCAGATCAAGAAGTTCCAAGGCATGTACAAGGGGCGCCGTGATGCGATGGTCTCGGCTTTAGCCGAGTTCATTCCCGATGCCTCATGGAACGTTCCGGATGGCGGTTTCTATACTTGGGTCAAGTTACCGGCGGGGCTTGATGCTAAGTCGATGCTGCCGCGTGCGGTAACCGGGCGGGTTGCTTACGTTCCTGGCACCGCTTTTTACTATGACGGAACCGGCGCGGACCACATGCGCCTGTCTTTTTGTTACCCCACTGAGGAGAATATCCGCGAGGGTATTCGCCGCCTTGCCCACGTGATCAGCGCGGAACGCGAATCCGTGGAGATTTTTGGCACCTCTCCCCAATTAGATGATGTATCCGACGTTGACGCACCGGGGCCTGATATCGCATGAATGCAGCATTGAACACTTCACAAGAACAATCACCAACCGTCGTAATCTTGGCCGGCGGCCTATCCCATGAGCGTGATGTATCAATCCGCTCCGGGCGCCGCGTAGCAGAAATTTTACGTTCCCAAGGGTTTACCACCCGAGTCATGGACGTAGATGGGCAACTGATCTCCAAACTCGAGCAGTACCGGCCTGACCTTGTTTGGCCCTTGCTACACGGGTCGACCGGCGAAGACGGATCCATCCGTGACATTCTTGAACTTCTTGAGTTGCCATACCTAGGTACCCGGCCCAAGGCGAGCCGCGTTGCCTGGAACAAGCCCGTCGCAAAGGCTGTCTTGTCCGCAGCCGGAGTGAGCACCCCCAAATACGTGACCCTCCCGCAGTCGCTCTTCCGTGAACTAGGTGCGGGCCCTGTTATGGATGCGATCGCTGACAAGCTCGGATTGCCACTCGTGGTGAAGCCCGCTACCGGTGGCTCCGCTCTCGGTGTAACCCTCGTGACCGACAAGGCCAGACTCGCTCAAGCGTTAGTAGATTGCTTTGCCTACGGCGAGCTTGCCCTTATTGAGCAGGCGGTATCCGGAACCGAGCTTGCAATAACCGTTATTGACACCGATGGGACGCCACGAGCCCTTCCAGCGGTTGAGATTGTCACCGATGGCCCATATGACTTCGACGCAAGATACAACCCGGGACGCACCCAATACTTTGCACCTGCGCGCCTATCCGCCAACCAGCTCGAGGCGGCTCAGCGGGCGGCCCTGACCGCACACCGCGAACTTGGGCTGCGGCACATCTCCCGCACCGACATGATTATTAGCGATGACGGAACCGTTTGGTTCCTCGAGGTCAATGTTGCTCCGGGCATGACGGAAACTTCTCTGGTTCCCCAGGGCATCCTTGCGGAAGGCACCACGCTGGCTCAGGCATACACCAAGCTGGTGACGGACGTCCTAACCCACTCGGGGTCCGCTACCGAGCCCGAGCTCGATGAAACTCCAGCGTTGGCAACGATTGCTGAACAAGATTAGTTAAGTGTCGCAGTAACGCAATGAAAATGGGCCCCTAACCTCTGATCAGAGGTTAGGGGCCCATTTTCATGCCCTAAATCGCACACACGGCCCGCTGAGAGCCCATTGTGAACCCAAATGTACGCAGACACCACCACCAGCATGATCGTGCGCGCACGAGGGCATTGCGTAAGCCGTTATTCTGACACAATTGGTGCAAGATGTCAGAAACCTAGTTTTTGCTTCGACGTCCCTCGTTGGCAACGTCGGGAGCAATTATGCCTAGAATCCTATTGAGATCTTCGAGGGTCGCAAACTCAACCGTCATCTTTCCCTTGGTCTTGCCCAGATCAACTCGCACGCGAGTGTCGAACCGGTCTGAGAGCTGCGATGCAATTGCCTCGGTTGCCTCATTACGTTCACGCGTTCTCACAGCACGCTTTGCCACGGGACGGTCCACATGAAGGGCAACCGCTTCTTCAGTTGCCCGCACCGAAAGACCTTCAGCAACAATGCGCCCCGCAAGCTTCTCGATCGCGGTCACATCCGCAAGGCCCAGCAACGCTCGCGCATGCCCAGCCGAGAGCACTCCGGCGGCCACGCGACGTTGCACCACGGGAGGCAGGTTCAAGAGCCGCAGGGTATTTGAAATCTGGGGACGAGACCTCGAGATCCGGGTAGCTAGCACCTCGTGGGTGCAGGCGAAGTCGTCTAAGAGCTGACGGTATGCCGCGGCTTCTTCGAGCGGATTGAGTGCGGAGCGGTGGAGGTTCTCCAACAGCGCGTCGCGTAGGAGATCCTCATCATCGGTGTCCCGAATGATTGCCGGGATAGCCGAGAGCCCCGCCTCTTGGGTTGCGCGCAGCCGGCGCTCCCCCATGATCAACTCATACAGGTCGCCGCCGAGCGGGCGCACGACAACTGGCTGGAGGACACCAATTTCCTTGATGGAACCGACCAACTCTTCGAGTTCGCCCTCATCAAAGTTCAGCCGCGGTTGCCGCGGATTGGGACTGATCTTAACAACATCAATCTCGGCAAAGCGCGCTCCCGGCACCGGAACCAGATCGGCGGATGTTTCACGTGGAACATCCGCCACTTTGGCTCGACCCGAACCCGCTGCCGTCTTGGCGCGCTTACGGGGAGGAGCCTGCAATAGCTCTCTGGCTGTATCTGAGAGAATCGTTGAGGTCGGAACCGCGTCCTCACCGGCAGACTGCTCACTCGAGCGGTCCGGGAAGAACACATCAACCGGACGGTCCTGCTCTGGGCTCGTGGGGATCAGCGCACCCAATCCCCTACCCAAACCACGTCGTTTCTCGCTCACAGCTGCTCCTCTTTCGGATTACCCAACCCAGGTTTCACTGACCATTTGCTTTCAACCACACCCTTGCCAATGCGGTCCTCAATTTCACCGCTGCGCATTACATCGCCCTGGCCACACTGCGTTGCGTCAGTTCAAGCGCAGCAGCGCGGTAGGCTAGCGCGCCCGTGGAGTTTGGCTCGTACGTAATGACGGTTTGGCCATACGACGGAGCCTCAGAAACCCTGACCGAGCGCGGGATTGGAACTTCGAGTGTCTCCTTGGTAAAGTGCGTCCGCACCTCATTTGCTACCTGTTGAGCAAGGTTTGTGCGCGCGTCATACATTGTTAGCAAGATCGTCGATACGTGAAGATCCTTATTCAGGTGAGACTGAATCATCGTGATTGTCTTGAGCAGTTGGCTCAATCCTTCAAGCGCATAGTACTCACACTGAATCGGAATCAGTACTTCGGTCCCCGCTACGAAAGCGTTGACGGTCAACAATCCAAGACTTGGTGGGCAGTCAATTAGGACATAGTCCAGCCGATCCAAACCTTGGCCTGCACGATCCTTGGCATACGCGTCGAGAGCACGGCGCAGTCTTGTTTCACGTGAAACAAGTGATACCAGCTCAATCTCGGCACCGGACAGATCAATCGTGGCCGGGACTACCAATAGGTTTTCAAAGTCCGGGCAAACCGCGACCACTGAACTCATTGGTTGATCCTCGACCAAGACCTCATAGATCGAGGGAACGCCAGATTGGTGGTCAACTCCCAGTGCGGTCGAAGCATTACCTTGGGGGTCCGAATCGATGACAAGGACATTGAGACCACCCTTTGCCAAGCTCGCGGCTAAGTTCACCGTTGAGGTTGTTTTCCCCACCCCACCCTTTTGATTGGCGATGGTGATGAACCGGGTGTGCTCCGGCTTTGGGTAATCCAGTCCTTCAAGCGCAGCGCGCCGCCGAGCGTCCTCCGCTACCTGGGCAGCAAGCGGAGTGCTCGCGTCTATTCCTCCTGCGCTTTCCATCAGCGCCTGCACCCTAGCAGACCGGGCATCGGCCGGATCGTACCCGGTACGGCCGTTCGGGCTTGGCAACTTGGCAGTCACAAGTGATTCCTTCCAGGTTCAACACGGCAGCTTTCAAACCGGCCACCACGGTTACAAGTTCGTCGCGCCCGGTTTAACTACACCGGTTTCGGAACATCTCAACCTTACTTGCTCGGTCAGACACGGCGGGCATCTCATGACAGTGTTTCACGTGAAACATTGCGCAACCAGAGTAATCTGCTCACATTCACGCCCGCACAACGCAAAGGTCTCCCGGCTCTAAATGAACCGAGAGACCCTTGAGAAATGATCGCTCTGAGCGCTACCGCTACTACTTCTGGCGGGTAGTTCGCAAAACCGTTGTGGCCTCTGATCCAGCCACCGTCGTTGCCTCCACGATCTCCGGTTCGGTCATCTTGTACTTTCGCAGCACCTTGCGTGCCGGCTCAATTTCATCGGTGACAGAGCGCCCCTTCAACAGGACCAACTGACCACCCTGATCCAGGAGCGGAATTGCCCACCGGCCAAGTTTGTCCAGAGCCGCCACCGCGCGCGCGGTAACAGCATCAGCGGTGAAGGCTCCGTGGAATTCATCGGCGCGTCCTCGGAGTACCTCTACGTTGGTCAGCTCGAGCAGATCGACCATCTCATTGAGCCAAGTGCAACGACGTTCCATCGGCTCAATGAGCTTCACCTGAGTTTCAGGCAACATCGAACCGATAATGATTCCTGGCAATCCCGCACCACTACCGATGTCAACGATGAGGCCACGCGTTGGCAGAAATGGCACAACTGCAGCAGAGTTCAGGATGTGACGCTCCCATAGCCGGCCAACCTCACGAGGGCCAATAAGACCACGCAGTTCACCCTGCTGTTCCAGCTCTTGGGCAAAGCGGGAGACCTTAGCAAAAGACTCGCCAAAGTACTGTTCCACTGCCTGTGGATCTAATGATGCGTCCAAGTTCTTTTCCAATCAAAGAGAAAAAGGTCGGCCTGTTCAACAAGCCGACCCTTCCTAACTCAAAACTACTTAGCCGGCGTGATCTCGATGTACCGGTTTGGGTCCACACCGTGTGATTCGCTAATCAAACCAGCAGCGGTCACCACGTCATGAACTACCTTGCGCTCAAAGGCGTTGAGCGGGTCAAGCTTCAGTGGCTCACCGGAGGCCTCAACCTTGGCAATAGCGTCCTTAGCCAACTGCCCCAGTTCCACCTTCCGCTGCGCCCGGAAGCCTGCAATATCCAGCATCAAACGGCTGCGCTCCCCCGTCTTGGCTTGAACGGCGAGGCGCGTCAATTCCTGCAGCGCCTCCAGGGTTGAACCGTCTCTACCAACGAGGTGATTAATCGCGCTGTTGTCGTCGGCAACGATTGCCAGCGCGGCACGGCCGTGCTCTACGTCGATCTCAATGTCGCCATCAAGGTCGGCAATATCAAGGAACTCTTCTAGATAGTCGGCCGCGACTTCGCCTTCTTCTTCAAGCATGGTGACGCGGCTGCGTGAGACGCTGCCCTCAGCCTTGGGAGTGGAACCCATTTTCAAACTCCTTACTGGAACGAATTGCCCGGGGAACCGGGAAGACTATTTTTTCTTACGCCGGTTCTTACGTTGCGGCTGGTTACGCTGACCGCGGGGCGCCTCGATAATGGTTGGCGCGTCCGTTTCCTCGATGACAATGCCCTTCTTAGCTGCCTTGAGCGCCTTCTTCTCGTTGAAGCGGCGCTCTGCCTCGGAGCCAGGGGCTGGCATGCGGGAGATGGTGTAGTACTGCTGACCGGATGACCAGAGGTTGGTGACTACCCAGTAGATGAGCACACCGATTGGGAAGTTCACACCGGAGATAAGCATCATGCCCGGGATCATGTAAAGCATGATCTTCTGGGTCTGTGCCATTGGGCCAACCATCGCAGATGGTGGCATGTTCTTCATGGTCAGCTGACGTTGGGTCAGGAACAAGGTGGTACACATTGCGGCAATCAATACACCTGCCACAATTTTTGTGTTCATGTCAGTAGGTTGGTGCAAGAACGTTGAAGACAGGTTCGCGCCAAACAACTTCGATGTAGCAATCGACTCCGCAACGGATTGGTCGATTGGACCAATCGGTTTCTTGTCCCCGGCAGCAATCGCGGACAGTGCGTTCAGGACCCGGAAGAGGGCAAAGAAGATTGGGGTTTGCAGCAAAATCGGCATACAAGACGCCAGCGGATTAGTACCGTGGTGCTTGTACAGCGCCATGGTCTCGCGGCCCATTGCCTCGCGTGAAGCCGGGTCCGTCTTGCCCTTGTACTTCTTTTGAATGGCTTGTAGCTCGGGCTGAATGATCTGCATGGCCCGTGAAGACTTAATCTGCTTCACAAACAGAGGCATGATCACAATTCGGATTGTGACGGTTAGTCCCACAATGGACAAAACCCAAGCAAGACCCGCGCCCGAGGACATACCTAGGAACGAGAATAGCTCGTGCCAAAGGTACATGAGCCAGGCGACTGCCCACTCGATTGGTGCCAAAAGATTTGGAAAACTCACTATGTTGCTCCTTAGTGCGCGTGCACTGTTTTGCCCTAACAGCGCAGGGCACTCAAGGTTATGACCGGCACACCAACCAGCGGTTGATAGCCAACCTATTTACTTCTCTTAGGAGGAACGTCATCAATACCTCCTAAGTTCCACGGATTGCAACGCAGTATCCGCCAGAGCGCTAAACCGGTGCCCTTGAAGGCGCCGTGTACTCGCACTGCCTGGACCGCATAGTTAGAGCACGAGGGATAGAACCTACAGCGGGGACCTGACATTGGCGAAATATACTTTTGGTATAGGCCAATGAGCCAAATCAATGCGTGGGCAATCGGATTACGGCGTGGTTTCTGTTGTTCCACCGTCTCTCCGATCCCTCGTCTCTCACGCATCACCGGTAACTACTGGTGTAACAACCGCTGATTTCTGCGCAAGCACGCGGCAAAGTCGAGTTCTAGTTGGCCAAAATCCGACCGTGCCGCTTGTGGTAAAGCTCGGACAACTACGTGGCTGCCCGTTGGAAATGTAGGTAATTGTGCGCGGCTCAAAGCCCGTAGCCTGCGTTTCACCAGGTTCCTGGTGACCGCATTGCCAACGGCTTTAGATACAACAAAACCGACCAGTGGCACGTCATGTGACTCTGGATTCAAAGTCATGTGAACGACCATGGTCGATTTTCCTGTACGCACTCCAGTGCGAACCGTCTGACCAAATTGATCAGAACGGCGCATACGGTGCGCCGCGGGTAACACCGAACTCAGACTGTGAGCTCGGCGCGACCCTTACGACGGCGTGTTGCGAGAATCGCGCGACCGGCGCGAGTACGCATACGCAGACGGAAACCGTGGGTCTTTACACGGCGCCGGTTGTTCGGCTGAAAAGTCCGCTTGCTCACGAGGTACTCCAAAAGTTGTCAAGCTTGGTTCACGGTCGTGAACCTCGCACGTGGCTGCACTCCAGAATCAGCTGGCGCTGACCCATTCCGCACTTGAAAGTCCCCATTTTAGGGCAGGCAGAACTAATTGGAATTGCCCTAAAACGGTACGTCACCAGACCCAGTGAGGTCAAACTTTTAGACCATTGACAAGCTGTGTCAATGGTCACCACACTGGATGAGGCGGGTCCTGCAAAGGACCATCGCCGTTCTTACCCAAATCCAGCGCTGGATTTGGTCTAGAGCAATGAAACCATTTTTTCATAGTTATGCACAACTTGTGACTCAGATTGTGGATGACTGTTTGGGTTGTGCATGATCGCATATCAGGTTTGGGGATTAAGCGCTTGTACCTGCGCGCTTATTCTCTCCGGCTCATTGATAATCCGCCAAATTTCGAATACGCACACGATACTCACAGCCTGTGGAAAACTTTGTGGATTAAAGGTTTCATGAAAGACTAATACTCGTTGATTCTATCTGGTTGTCCACAATGCAGTAGCATCAACGTTCCACAGTACGACTCGATACTTTGCGTAAAGGAAATTTGCCAGTGGTTGCTATGGATGAATCGTTCAGTGTTGTTTGGGAAGAGGTCCTCACTCAGCTCGCTGACAGCCAGGATTCCTCCCCGAGGCTCCTGGCATACCTAAAACAGACCAAACCTCTGGCTCTTGCAGAAGGCATTGCCATTCTTTCTGTCGCAAATGACTCACAGCGTGAGTTCTTTGAGTCTCGAGCACGTGCAGACATCACCGAAGCCCTCACTAATGTCATTGGCAAGCCGGTGACATTTGTGGTCACCGTCGATTCTTCTCTCGAGTTCACTCAAGCCGACTTCGATCCAGAGCCGGAACCGGCTATCGAGCGCGAAACCGCGCCCGGGTCTGAGGAACGAGAGGCACCAGCCCGTCGAATCTCTTCGCAGTCAAGTTCCAAGAGCACCAAGAGCACGGAGGAAGTAAACCGTCTCAATCAGAAGTATCAGTTTGAGACGTTCGTGATTGGCTCTTCGAATAGATTTGCGCACGCGGCCGCAGTGGCCGTTGCGGAGGCTCCCGCCAAGGCATACAACCCACTCTTTATTTATGGTGACTCCGGGTTGGGTAAGACTCACCTCCTGCACGCAATCGGTAACTATGCGTTGAACCTGTATCCGGGTGCGCGAGTTAAGTACGTGAACTCGGAAGAATTCACCAACGACTTTATTAACTCGATCCGTGACGAGAAGGCCGGTGCTTTCCAGCGCCGCCATCGCGATGTCGACTTCCTCCTTATTGATGACATCCAGTTTCTCCAGGGTAAAGAAGCCACCATGGAAGAGTTCTTCCATACCTTCAATACCTTGCACAACGCCAACAAGCAGGTTGTGATTACTTCTGACCTGCCTCCCAAGCAGCTCAACGGCTTTGAGGATCGCTTGCGGTCACGCTTCGAGTGGGGCCTCATCACCGATGTTCAGCCACCAGACCTGGAAACGCGTATCGCTATCTTGAGGAAGAAGGCGGCTGGAGAAAACCTCGCAGCTCCAGACGACGTACTGGAATACATTGCATCGAGAATTTCCTCGAATATTCGTGAGCTCGAGGGGGCACTGATCCGTGTCACCGCGTTCGCTAACCTCAACCGCCAACCGGTTGATTTAGCCCTAGCGGAGATCGTATTAAAGGATCTCATTACGGATGATGCCTCTTCACAAATCACGGCCTCATCCGTAATTGCTCAGACAGCCATGTACTTTGGGCTCACCATAGAAGACCTCTGCGGTGCTTCACGGTCCCGCGGTTTAGTAACTGCGCGTCAAATTGCAATGTACCTGTGCCGGGAACTGACGGATTTGTCGCTTCCTAAGATCGGGCAGCAGTTTGGTGGGAGAGATCACACGACCGTCATGCACGCAAATAAGAAGATCACCCAGCAGATGCAAGAGCGACGCTCAATTTATAACCAGGTTACCGAGCTGACCAGCAGACTTAAGCAGCAGCACCGCGGTTAGCGGAACTTTCCTTAGGATCAATTAGGAGCCAGGATTCGCACCATTCTCTGATATCCACACCTGTGCATAACTTTGGGGATAACCATGGGATAAGTCACGGTAAGTTGTGCACAGGAAAAGCACTATCTGTGGACAACGAAAATTGCGATTTTGGGATTTCACAGTCGGCTGGAGATATTCACAAGTTACGGACTTATCTGTGCACAACGCAAACCTAAGTTTTCCAACAGAAAATCGTGGTTTCCACAGAATTCACACCGGCTATGACTACGACTAACCATTTAACCTAGGAATATCCACACACCTTCAAAATCTGTTCATGTGCCTAACGCTCCAGCAAACTCAAGAAGCCAAGAAACACAGTTACCTGCTTTGCTCTAAACCGCGTAGCATGGCCACTACACTTGCCTAAGACCGTCTTATTAGAAAAGGGCTTATACCAAAGCTCGAAGGGAGCACGAATGAAGTTCAGGGTTGAACGAGACGTCCTTGCTGAAGCCGTTACCTGGACTGCGCGTACCCTGCCAAACCGTCCACCCTCGCCTGTATTGGCTGGTGTACGGATTGAAGCTACCTCTGATGGGGTGCTCAACCTGGCCACATTCGACTATGAAGTTTCCGCACGTTCAGAGATTCCAGCTGAGGTTTCTGAGGTCGGTTCTGTCCTAGTTTCAGGGCGTCTTCTTGCTGAGATCTCCCGTGCTCTGCCAAATAAACCCGTGGATTTTGCACTCGATGGTAATAAAGTTTCGGTAGTGTGCGGTGCATCGAGATTTACCCTCTTGACCATGCCGGTTGAGGAATATCCTTCGCTGCCAAACATGCCGGAGCTGACAGGAACTGTTGCCGGAGATGAACTTACAAGCGCAGTCAACCAGGTAACAGTCGCAGCTAGCCGTGATGACACCTTGCCATTGCTCACTGGGGTTCGAGTAGAAATTGAGGGAGAGAACATCACTCTCCTAGCTACAGACCGCTACCGTTTGGCTCTGCGTGAGCTGACTTGGAAGCCAGCGAGCCCTGATATTTCTACGGTTGCATTGGTTCGAGCTCGCACGTTGAATGATGTGGCAAAGGCACTCGGTGGATCAAGCGATGTCAACGTCGCACTATCGACCGGTCCAGGCGTTGACCTGATTGGGTTTGAGGCCGGAGGACGCCACACCACTTCCCTCTTGGTTGAAGGCGATTACCCGCACGTACGCCGTCTCTTCCCTGACGAAACACCCATTCACGCGGTTGTTGCAAAGAGTGCTTTGATAGACGCAGCTAAGCGTGTGTCTCTCGTCGCAGAACGCAACACTCCAATTCGGTTGAGCTTCACCGAGGGACAAGTAGTTCTCGATGCTGGTCAGGGCGACGACGCACAGGCTTCTGAAGCCCTTGAATCCGTCTTGAATGGCGAGGAAATCTCGGTTGCTTTCAATCCTCAGTTCTTGCTCGATGGATTGAACTCCCTGACCACTGATTTCGTTCGGTTGAGCTTCACCCACCCGAGCAAACCGGTTGAGTTTACCGGCCAAGAATCACTGGATGCTGAGGATTCCAAATCCTACCGGTACCTTTTGGTGCCAATTAGGTTTGCCAACTAGTTCGGACGAGCAGTTAGTGCCGTAAGAGTTTTTACTTGGGCTTGTTGTGTTTCACGTGAAACATAGCAAGCCCAAGGTGTTCTTTGGAAAGGAGTAGCGCGTGTATATTTCTCACTTGGCGCTCTTAGACTTCCGTTCCTATGCGCAAGCTGATCTGGAATTCACGCCGGGCATCAATGTGTTGGTTGGCAAAAACGGTGCTGGGAAAACCAATCTTATTGAAGCAGTGGGTTACCTTGCCACGCTCAGCTCTCACCGTGTTGCAGCTGATCAAGCACTCATTCGCCAGGGTGCCGAGCGCGCAATGGTACGAGGCAAGGTCAATCGCGGAGACCGAGCACAAATCCTTGAAATTGAGATCATCAATGGCAAGGCAAATCGTTCTCGGATCAACCGTGGTGCCCCAGGTCGAGCAGCTGACATCTTAGGGATCCTAAAAACCGTAGTATTTGCCCCGGAGGATCTTGTCTTGATCAAGGGAGATCCGGGCGATCGCCGCAGGTTCCTCGATGGACTCACCTTGCTGATATCTCCTCGAATGTCCGGGACATTCACGGATTATGACCGTATTGTCAGGCAACGTTCCGCCCTGCTCAAGAGTGCGATGACCGCACGCAGGGCTCGTAAGACCCCTGATCTATCGACCTTGGATATTTGGGACGCCAAGATGGCCCAGACCGGGGCCCAAATTATTGCGCTGCGCCAGCGGATCACCAACGCCCTGCAACCACTCGTGGCTAAGGAATATGCGCAGGTGAGCTCCGGCCCGTGTGCTGCCAAGATAGCCTACCGGGCATCGCTGCATTCGGTTTTGCGCCCGGAGGAAGACACCACAGGCTGGTGCCAAGAGATCCCTGAGATTGAACAAGAATTCATTACTGCCCTAGCCCAAGTGCGGGAACGAGAATTGGACCGCGGTGTGTGCCTAGTGGGCCCGCACCGTGATGAACTGCACCTCGAACTCAACGGTCTGCCGGTCAAGGGATATGCGAGCCACGGTGAATCCTGGTCGTTTGCGTTGGCCCTACGCCTTGCCTCTTACCGGTTTATGACCCAGGGGCCGGATCATCAAGACACCTCGGACTCTGGGTTGGCAGCACACTGGTGGACCGGTTCAACCGAGGATACCGAGCCTATTTTGATCCTTGACGATGTGTTTGCGGAGCTAGATGGTGCGCGGCGAAAGGCACTAGCTCAGGTAGCCGCGACCGCAAAACAAGTCATCATAACGGCGGCGGTATTTGCAGATATTCCTGCAGACTTGGTGGGTAACACCTTGTATGTGGGCGGCGGCAAGATTAGTCGCCATGAGCAATAGTCCTGGTAAGCGGGACCCTCGTGTGGACCAGAACCAGAGCCCCACAGAGCAGCTGGATCCCGAGGAAGTTGCCGCCAGAGTAGGGGCCGGTGAACCCGTTGCCGTAGTTTTGGGTCTCAAACCACCGAGCCTCGTGGCAAAGGAAGCACTCAATAGGGAACGTGCTGCTGCTCGTGCCAAGGGGCTGTATCCGGGGAAGGTGCAGCACCGTTCCTATATAGAACCGCAACGATCGGGTTCACGCAAAGATGCGCGGGACCCTAGATTGCTCGGGGACGCGCTCGGTAAACTCCTAGTCCAGCGAGGCTGGAATCAGGACGTTGCGGTTGGTGGCGTGATCGGCAGGTGGCCGGAAATCGCTGGCCCCGAAATCTCGCAACACTGCACGGCAGAGTCGTTCGAGAACAGCGTACTTACCGTTCGTGCGGCCACGACCGCCTGGGCCACTCAACTGCGCTTCCTGAGCCCGGAACTCATTGCAGCTGTGGCCAAGCAAGTAGGCCCGGATGTGGTCAAAGAAATTAAGATCTTGGCTCCGGATGCACCGAAGTTCTCGCGTGGAAAGTACTCCGTCAAGGGCCGGGGCCCCAGGGATACTTGGGGATAGCATCGTGAAGCTCTGCAGCCTAGGTGGCAGACTCCCCCGTACTCAAATCACCCGATAGGACCTGTTTAATCGCCGCAATAGGCCGCGAAACGTGAGCCGCCGTGGTGAAACGACCAAAGGACCCTTGCAAGGGCATAAAACACCCCATAAAAGTGCCTAAAATCCGGTGTTTTGGCGGTAATTCCGGTAGACTTAGCAATAGTTCCGGCACCTCATTGTGGCTGGAAATCGGTCAGTTACCTTCCGGTTGGGGTCTGCAAAGCACCGCAACCGTATTGTGCTGCAGAAAGACTAGGAGCACCACACCCCGTGGCAGAACTAAATAACAACGCGCAGGTACCCGTAGAGCAATTGCCGCCCCCGCAGAGCAATCAGGTCCAAGAAGCCGGCTATGGTGCCAGTGCAATTACAGTTCTTGAAGGTCTTGAAGCCGTTCGCAAGCGTCCCGGTATGTACATTGGTTCAACCGGTGAGCGCGGACTGCACCACTTGGTTTATGAAGTGGTTGACAACTCGGTTGATGAGGCCCTAGCTGGCTACTGTGACCACATCGAAGTTGTCATTCAGGGAGACGGCTCGGTCAAGGTTTCAGACAACGGCCGTGGTATCCCGGTCGCCATGCACCCAACTGAGGGACGCCCCACCGTCGAGGTAGTCATGACTATCTTGCACGCCGGTGGAAAGTTTGGTGGCTCCGGCTACGCAGTCTCCGGTGGTCTGCACGGCGTTGGCATTTCTGTGGTTAACGCGCTTTCAGCAAAAGTAGTAACCGAAGTCAGGCGTGAAGGCTTCACCTGGACCCAAAAGTTTAAAGATGGCGGAAATCCAGACGGTGCCCTGAATCAGGGAGAGCCAACCAATGAAACCGGAACCACCCAGACATTTTGGCCTGACGGCACCATTTTTGAGACCACTGACTTTGACTTCGAAACCCTGCGGGCTCGCTTCCAGCAGATGGCTTTCTTGAATAAGGGTCTGCAAATTACGTTGACGGACGAGCGCCCCGATCACCTTGATATTTCGGGTGACGAGGTTGCTGGCGCGGCCACGGGCGAAGAAGCGCCACAAACCGATGCCAAGCGGGTTCGTAAGGTCGTTTACAAGTATGACGACGGTCTGATCGACTACGTGAAGCACCTCAACTCTGCCAAACGCATTGAGGTTGTGCACCCGGAGATCATCGACATTGAGTCCGAGGACACCGAGCGTAAGATTTCACTCGAGATCGCAATGCAGTGGACTAACTCGTACTCCGAGTCTGTCCACACCTATGCCAATACCATCGCGACCACCGAGGGTGGAACGCACGAGGAAGGCTTCCGGGCGGCAATGACCTCGCTGATCAACCGGTATGCCAAGGCCAAGGGCATTATCAAGGAAAACCAGGACAACCTGACCGGTGATGACATCCGCGAAGGTTTGACCGCTGTGCTTTCCATCAAGCTGGGCGAACCACAGTTCGAAGGCCAGACTAAGACCAAACTCGGTAACACAGAGGCTCGCACCTTTGTACAGAGCGTTGTCCACGAGAAAATGGGTGACTGGCTCGACTCTCACCCGAATGAAGCCCGGGAAGTTATCCGTAAGGCCATCCAGGCCAGCCATGCTCGGCTAGCAGCCCGCAAGGCTCGTGAGGCCACCCGCCGTAAGGGACTCCTTGAGTCCGGTGGCATGCCAGGTAAGCTGCGCGACTGCCAGTCCAACAAGCCCGAAGAATGTGAAATCTACATTGTTGAGGGTGACTCGGCAGGTGGCTCGGCGGTCCGCGGACGTAACCCGCACACCCAAGCAATCCTGCCGTTGCGTGGAAAGATCCTTAACGTAGAACGTGCTCGCCTTGACCGCGCGCTGTCCAACCTTGAGATTCAATCGCTCATCACCGCGTTTGGCACCGGAATTGGTGAGGACTTTGACGTCACCAAACTGCGGTATCACAAGATCGTGTTGATGGCTGACGCTGATGTTGATGGTCAGCACATTGCCACACTCTTGTTGACGGTGCTGTTTAGGTACATGCGCCCGCTGATCGAAAATGGTTTTGTGTACCTGGCGCAGCCGCCGCTGTACCGGATCAAGTGGACCAATGCTGATCACCAGTACGTCTACTCGGACAAGCAGCGCGATGACACCGTTGCCAAGGGCATTGCCGCTGGAAAGCGGATCCCTAAGGACAACGGAATTCAGCGTTATAAGGGTCTGGGAGAGATGGACTACTCCGAGTTGTGGGAGACCACGATGGACCCGGCAAACCGTACGTTGCTGCAGGTCACGCTTGATGACGCAGCAGCCGCAGATGAGATCTTCTCGGTTTTGATGGGTGAGGATGTTGAATCTCGCCGTAACTTTATCCAACGCAACGCCAAGGACGTGAGGTTCTTGGATATTTAACCCGTTTGCAAGCAGACGGAAGAACAATCCAAGGATTCTTACCGGCCCAGCGCGCCGGAGATAAGAGGTAAATTGTGGCTGACGACAGCACCCCGCAAGACAACGAAGAAACCCCAGAGAGTACTGCAGGCGCAGAAAACGTAAGTGTCGATGTACCCGAAGCAGACTCGGATATTGCCCACGGTAATATTGAACGGGTTGACCTGCAGCTAGAGATGCAGCGGTCCTACTTGGACTACGCCATGTCCGTTATTGTGGGCCGTGCATTGCCCGACGTACGTGACGGCCTCAAGCCCGTACACCGCCGCGTCATCTACGCCATGTATGACGGCGGGTACCGCCCCGACCGCGCGTACTCCAAGTGTTCGCGGGTTGTTGGTGACGTCATGGGTAAGTACCACCCGCACGGTGACACCGCTATTTACGATGCCTTAGTGCGGTTGGTCCAGGACTGGTCGCTGCGTTACCCGCTGGCTGCCGGCCAGGGTAACTTTGGCTCCCCCGGTAACGACCCGGCCGCTGCCCCTCGTTACACCGAGACTCGTATGGCCCCCATTTCCATGGAAATGGTCCGGGACATTGACAAGAACACGGTTGATTTTCAAGATAACTACGATGGGCGCACCCAGGAGCCGGCTATTCTGCCGGCTCGGTTCCCTAACCTGTTGGTCAACGGCTCAAGTGGTATTGCCGTGGGTATGGCCACCAATATTCCGCCCCACAACCTGCGTGAGGTTGCCGATGGCGTGAAGTGGTATCTGGAGAACCCACAGGCATCGAGAGAAGAACTGCTCGAAGCCTTGATCCTGCGGATCAAGGGCCCTGATTTCCCAACGGGCGCAACCATTCTTGGTCGCTCCGGCATTGAAGATGCCTACCGCACGGGACGCGGCTCGATCACCCAGCGCGCGGTTGTTAACGTAGAGGAAATCCAGAACCGGATCTGCTTGGTGATCACCGAGCTGCCGTACCAGGTCAACCCGGACAACTTGGCCTTGAAGATTGCCGATCTGGTCAAGGAAGGCAGGATTGCTGGGATCGCGGATATTCGCGATGAAACCTCCGGTCGTACCGGCCAGCGTCTGGTCATTGTGCTCAAACGCGATGCCGTTGCCAAGGTTGTTCTGAATAACCTGTACAAGCACACCCAGCTGCAGGAGAACTTTAGCGCGAACATGCTTGCGCTCGTTGACGGGGTACCGCGTACGCTGTCGATCGATGCGTTTGTGCACCACTGGGTGGTCCACCAACTCGAGGTAATCTCGCGGCGCACCGCTTACCTGCTCAAGGAAGCTGAAGACAAGATTCACATCCTGCGCGGATACTTGCGGGCGCTGGACAACCTCGATGAGGTCATCGCGCTGATTCGTCGCTCCCCTTCCGCTGAGGAAGCTCGCGAGGGTCTGATGAACCTCCTGCAAATTGATGAGGTCCAGGCCGTTGCGATTCTGAACCTGCAACTGCGTCGCCTGGCCGCACTTGAGCGTCAGAAAATCATTGATGAGCACGACGAGCTCGAACTGATGATCCTTGACTACACTGATATTTTGGCTAGGCCAGAACGTCAGCGCACGATCGTTGGTGAGGAACTCGAAGAGCTCGTTGCCAAGTACGGCGATGACCGTCGCACCACGATTCTTCCGTACGGCGGAGAGGTCTCCTTGGAGGACCTCATTGCTGAGGAAGAGGTGGTCATTACGATCACCCGCGGTGGTTATGTCAAACGCACCCGCTCCGACAACTACCGGGCTCAGCGCCGCGGTGGTAAGGGGGTACGCGGTGCCCAACTGCGTGAAGATGACATTGTCGAGCACTTCTTTGTGACGACCACGCACCACTGGCTGCTGTTCTTTACCAACCTTGGCCGGGTATACCGGGCCAAGGCGTATGAGCTTCCAGAGGGTGGCCGCGATGCTCGTGGTCAGCACGTGGCAAACCTGTTGGCATTCCAACCGGATGAGCACATTGCCCAGGTCATGGATATTTCCAACTACGACGACCACGACTACCTGCTTCTGGCAACCCGTCGTGGCCTGGTCAAAAAGACCCGCTTGGCTGACTATGACACCAACCGTAGTGCCGGTTTGATTGCAATCAACTTGCGTGAAGATGAAGAAGGTAACTCGGACCACCTGGTCTCGGCCCTCGTGGTCAACCAGGACGATGAACTCATCTTGGTATCACGCAAGGGGCAATCCATCCGGTTTGCTGCGGATGATGAGTCTCTGCGACCACTAGGCCGTGCAACCTCCGGTGTTACCGGCATGAAGTTCCGTGAGGGTGACGAGCTCCTGGCCGCTGACGTGGTCCAAGAAGGCGCCGACATGTTCGTGGTAACCGAGGGTGGCTACGCTAAGCGCACCGCGATTGAGGAATATCGCGTGCAGGGTCGTAATGGCTACGGCATCAAGGTAGCTAACCTTGTTGAAGAACGCGGCGACCTCGTTGGCGCGTTGATTACAGAACCAGAAGATGAAGTTCTTGTGATCATGGAGAAGGGAAAGATTGTACGTTCCGCTGTTTCGGAAGTTAACCGTACCGGTCGTGCAACCCAAGGTGTTACCTTTGCAAATCCAGACAAGGGCGATCGAATCATTGCAGTAGCTCGCAATGTTGAGCGTAACCTTGACGAAAACGAAGTTGATGAGACCGCCCAGGACGATTCCGATGCTGTGGCTCCGGAAGAATCCGATAACACGACCGAAGTAGATAACTGATGAGCACCAAGAAAAAACCTGTGGCCAAAAAGAAGCCGCAATCACCGGTGGTTCCACCACCTGCCGGTGCAACGGGCAAGGAACCTAATTCCTTTGTTCCAGCCGCCAAGGGAACATCTGCTCCTAAGCAGGCCTCAGGAGCCAAATCTCCGGTTATCGAGGTTGCTGGTCAGCAGAAGGTCTCCCCGACCGGTCCCGTGACTTCTGGAATTCCTATCCAGCAGCCGCCGGCTCAACCGGCGCCGGCGAGCAGTACTCAGAAGCCGGTTACTGATCGGGTTGGGCCACGGCGGGTTCGTCTAGCGGTTTCTCGGGTGGATCCATGGTCTGTCATGAAACTGTCATTCCTGCTGTCAATTGCGATTGGGATCATGATCGTGGTTTCCGCGGTCGTATTCTGGCTCGTGTTGGATAAGCTGCACGTGTTCACTGACATCGACGCAATGATCAAGGACATTCTTGGTGCCGACACCAAAGTCAACGTGCTGCAGTTTGTGGAACTGAACCGAGTGGTCTCATTGAGCACGATCATCGCGGTTGTAGACGTGGTATTGCTCACTGCGTTGGGCACCATCGGAGCCTTCCTCTACAACGTGGTAGCCGCACTAGTTGGCGGAATTCACCTCACTATGACGGACGACTAAGCGCTGAATATCGCCGTTAACAGCAAAACGTGACGTAGATTGCGGCGAGGAATGCAAGAAAATTTTGGATTCCTCGCCGCAATGCTGTAACTTTAAGTGTCGTTGGGGGAAATAAAAACCCCGCAACGAATTGGGGCCTATAGCTCAGGCGGTTAGAGCGCTTCGCTGATAACGAAGAGGTCAGTGGTTCAAGTCCACTTAGGCCCACTGCCAAACCTTTGCATGAAGGGAACGTAGAGATGAAGAAGTTTTTCTTTGTACTGCTAGCTGCAGGAGCAGGTTATGCCATTTGGCGTAAAGTAACTTCCGCAGATGGCCAGCGTGATCTTTGGTCTGAGGTAACGGATCCAATCATTTGATTGGGTTGGCAAGTTTGGGGCCATGGCGCAATTGGTAGCGCACCTGCTTTGCAAGCAGGGGGTTAGGGGTTCGAGTCCCCTTGGCTCCACAAATAAGATGTCCCGGTAGATCAATTTTGATCTACCGGGACATTTTGTATGTCCACTCTCCTGCCAATCCGTCGATTGGCACCAAACATTGGTTAGTCCTTTGTGTTAACACCTTGGGAAGTCACGTACCGCGCAGTTTCCCACACCGGCCAACCCAGGAGCCATACTCCTGTGACCAGCCCAATTCTGCCAAACCAGTTGAGTAGTTCTTGAGTTTGAGCGGGGTTATTGACTACGAGGATGATCACCCCCAGGATCGCACTGCTGATCAGTGCGCACAGTGCCATACGCAGCCATTGCTGCCACTCGTAGGTGACTAGTGCCAGTCCCTCTTTAGGCGGTGTAACGGGTTGCGGTCCCCCGGCAAAACGGTGTTCAAACCAAGCGTCCGTGCGAGATATGACTTGCTTCCCAAAGGCAACGGTGAAGCCCAGGTAGACGGCGCCCAACCCGTGAGCAAACTCGGCCACCGCGTTGTTGAGCACCAAGTCCCAGCTGATAAAACCCAACAGGGCTAGGTCTAGCAGGGGCAGAGCAAGCAATAGCAGGGTGGACGCACGCTGCTGCTTAGCCAGATACCGCAGGGCAAGGCCGCCAATGAGAAAGACCCAGAAACCAATTTCACAGGCGATGATTCCAAATACGATGATGTTCATGGCATTCATACTGCAGTGCTTGCGAGGTGAACAGATCCCCCTTTGGGCCGGCCTACCTCCTACGATCGAATGAGGCGGTCACCGGCTACCCGCGAGAGGATGGTGCAATGATGTGGCAGTGGTGGGGCAGACTCGAAGCGAAACCTGTTACGCGCGATCGTTTCATCGCCCTAGCCTGGGGTGCAGTGGGCCTCGCGTTGGTCCTAGTCGGGCTAGTTCCGCTGTGGAGTCAGCTGGTTGTGATCGATCTGGGAACTATCGGGTTTATTGGCACACTGTTGGCGATCACTGCGGCCGGAACCATGCGCTCCAGCCGTCCGGTCTTAACACTGGCGCTGGGCACGGCAATATTTGCGGCAGATATTTGCCAGGGCGGTAGCCCAGGGGTGGCCCTCATCTACTGCGACCTCATTTATGCGACCGTCAAATATGCGCGGTCTGAGCAACTGCAACTGCTTCTGCGGATTGCTACGGCGGCAACCGCTGGGCTTGGCATCTACTTTGTAGCGGCCAGGACGTTTGATTCCCCCTACTTTGGGTTGGCGTTCCAACTGCTCATTGCCACGATAGTCTCGGCTGCCTGGGGGTGGAACGTACGTAGTGAACGTTCCCGGACTCAGACTGCAATGGCTGCCGCATTTGCGGAGCAAACTACCCGGTTGCAACAAACCATTGCCCATGACCTCCATGATCTTGTTGGGAACCAAATTGCCGTTGCCGGATTACACATTGAGGCAGCGAAACTGCAGCTAGCTAACCGCGATTTTGACGGATTGAACCAAAGCCTGACCAGGGCAAAGACCGGAACTGATCTGGGACATCGGGAACTAAGAAACCTCATTACCGTGCTCAGCGCTGTTGAGGCCTTCCAACCGCCGGGCACACTCGATGTTGCCGGGGAGATACAGGGATTGACCAAGATGGTCCCTGGCGGCCGCCAATTACGGTGGAAGCCCGATGCCTGCCCGGCGTTGGTACGGGCGCTTACGGACCAGGCACCAGCGCAACGGCGGGTGTCTTTGCGGGTGCTGCAGGAACTGGTGGCTAATGCGGTCAAGCATGGCCGGGGCGACATCACCGTGGGTGTGGGTGGTGACTCGGTGGGCCAAGGCACGCTTGTGATCGAGGTTGCCAATGGCCTTGCGAGCAGCCCAAGCACGGTTCCGGGAACCGGAATTGGTATGCGGGGTGCTGAGATTCTGGTGACGTCCGTGGCGGGAACCTTGCGGGTGCATCAGATGCCGGATAGGTGGCAGGTACAGGTGGTAATTCCAACGCAGCGGCAGGAGCTGAATATAACGTGACTTCAACTATCAAAGTAGTAATTGCTGATGATCACGAGTCGGTGCGCAGCGGTATTGCCGCGATCTTGGGAACCGACCCCGGAATTGAAATTGTGGCTCAGGCGAGCGACGGATTTGAGGCCGTGCTGGAATGCGTCAAACACTCCCCCGATGTCGCCCTGGTGGACCTGCGCATGCCGCAGAAGGACGGTATTTGGGCGACCGAGCGCATCACCAGCCAGACCCAGACGAGGGTGCTGATCTTAACCACCTACGATTCCGATGACCTGATAGCAAAGGCTCTCGCTGCCGGAGCCCACGGGTACTTACTCAAGAGCACGAGCGGAACCGAGCTCATTTTGGGTGTGCGGCACGTGGCCCAGAATCGACACGTTTTAGACCCCGCAATTGTGGGGTCAATGCTCGACCAGATGAAACAAACGGGCACCCGGGTATCCCCCGAGACCGAGGTCATTGATCAGCTCACACAACGCGAAAGCGACGTCCTCCAATTGTTAGCGCAAGGCCTGACAAACCAGAAGATAGCTGAACGCCTGGGAGTGGGGGTGACCACGGTCAAGACCCACGTGGGCGCGCTGTACGCAAAGACCGGGGTGGCCTCAAGGATTGAATTGTCCCGGTTTGCTGGCCGGTAATTGGCGGGGTGGTGGGGCTCCGTTTCTGAATTGCGGGCTCTCCTCGTCCGGCAGACTCTTGTCATGCTATTACAGGCGTAGTATGTTCGTAGTAGTATCGACTGCAGTAGGAGGATGTTCGTGATCAGTGCCGACGCTATCCGCGGCTATGTGGATCTCATGGTGCTGTCCATGCTGCGAGTAGGCCCGTCCTACGCGTATGAGCTTGCGCAGCGCATCACGACGATCAGCGGTGATGCGTATGTCATCAAGCAGACCACCCTCTACTCGGCGGTTAAACGGCTCGAGGCTGGTGGGTTTGCAAGTTCGTTTGCTGACGTCTCGCCCACGGGCAAGCCGCGTACCTACTACCGCATCACGGATGCGGGACTTGCCCACTTTGACCTCAAGGTTGAGGAATGGCACAGCACAAAATCCGTTGTCGACCGATTCATTGAAGGAGTCAACCCGTGAACGTCATCATGAGTTATTTGGACACGATGTTCAGTGCTTATCCACAAACCCCGAGAATTCTTGATGCCAAGATCGAACTGGCGGGCATGATGGAGGACGCGTATACCAGCCTCATTGCCGCGGGACGCACCGAAAACGAAGCGGTCGGGCAGGTCATCCGCGACTTTGGGAACCTCGAAGAAGTCGCTCCGGTCCTTGATATTACATCCGATATTGCTCCCGAAGGCACACCGAACCAGGAAGCTGCAGGACGGGAACTTCAGTACTCACAAGTGACGCTCGAGGAAGCGCAGGGGTACGCAGATGCGATGGCACGGGTCCGATTTTGCCTCACCGCGGCCGTGCTGCTGTTTGTACTGTCGCCGGCTGTGTTGATCTCGCTACCGGTTGCGGCCGAGGCCGGCATAGTTTCAATCTCGACTGGCGCGGCCGTATTCATTGGCCTGCTGGTGCTCTTTAGTTTGGTTGCAATCTGCGTGGTGCTGCTCATTGCAATATCACGAGAGACCGCGCCCTATAAACGCATTCCGGAGGGTAAATTTGCCACTAATCCGGTGGTCAAGCGCTGGGCGGACTTGCTTGCGGAGAGCAACGAACACAAACGAATCAGGGCCCTGCAAATTGCTATCGTGCCCTGGACACTGGCAGCGGTCCCGCTCATCGCCTTTATACTCTTCCTCAATGACACCCCTCAGGGTGGATTCTGGACCGTCATTGGCGTAGTGATTGTGCTGGTGATGGTTGCGACCGGGCTAGGGATCCTATTACCGCAGGTTTGGGCGCATACGGTAGCAGAGGAACTAGGCCGCGCTAAGGGCGCCCCTAAGAGCCGAAGAGTCAGATAAACGGCTCGGCTTCTTCCATGAGCCGGGAGCGAATCAAAAACCGTAGACCCTCGGGGCCTTCGACAGAAAATCCAGAACCGCGGCCGGGAACGACATCAACCGTGAGATGGGTGTGGCTCCAATAATTAAACTGCTCCTTGGACATCCAAAATTCAATCGGCTGCGGCTCTTCCCCAGCGGCGGCTATGTCGAAGCGCCCAAGCAAAACGTCTGCGTCCGAGGTAAAGAACTCACCGGCCGGATAACACATGGGTGAACTGCCATCGCAGCAACCACCGGACTGATGGAACATGAGCGGGCCGTGAATGCCCCAGAGCTTGCGCAGAAGCGTTACGGCAGGCTCGGTCAGGGCAACCCTCGATAGGGATTCGCCAGGTATGACAACGTCTGCTTCGATCATGGTCCCACTCCTTAAAAGAGTGCCGCGGGTGGCTCCCCCTGAATAGTCACCCGCGGCTGGATATTGGTAACGCTATGCCTAGAAGAAGCCGAGTGCCTGTTCTGAATAGCTCACCAAAAGGTTCTTGGTCTGCTGATAGTGACCGAGAGCCAGCTTGGAATTCTCTCGACCAATACCAGAGCTCTTGTAGCCACCAAAGGCCGCCCCGGCAGGGTAAGCGTGGTAGTTGTTGACCCAAACGCGGCCCGCCTGGATGTCCCGGCCGGCCCGGTAGGCGATGTTGCCATTACGGGACCACACGCCAGCACCTAGGCCGTACAGAGTGTCATTGGCCTTAGCAATACCATCCGCATAGTCATCGAAGCTGGTGACGGCTACGACCGGACCAAAGATTTCTTCTTGGAAGACACGCATGGAGTTCTGGCCTTCGAAGATGGTTGGCGCAACATAGAATCCGTCGGTTAGATCTCCGCCCAGATCCACGCGTTCGCCACCGAGCAGGATCTTGGCTCCCTCTTGCTTGCCAATGTCGATGTAGCTGAGGATCTTTTCTAGTTGGTCGTTGGATGCTTGGGCGCCCACCTGGGTGTTGGTATCGAGCGGGTTGCCTTGGATGGCCTTGCCAGCGCGCGCCACGCCATCGGAAAGGAACGTGTCATAGATGGGCTTGTGGATCAGGGCTCGGCTTGGACAGGTGCAGACTTCGCCCTGGTTGAATGCGAATAGGGTGAACCCTTCGAGCGCCTTATCGTAGTAGGAGTCGTTGGCCTGGGCTACGTCATCGAAGAATAGGTTGGGGCTCTTGCCGCCGAGTTCCACGGTTGCCGGAATGATGTTGGCGCTTGCGTATTGCAAGATGAGGCGGCCGGTTGTGGTTTCACCGGTGAACGCGATCTTACGGATGCGGCTGCTTGAAGCCAGTGGTTTTCCGGCTTCGAGTCCAAATCCGTTGACAATGTTGACTACGCCCGGTGGCAAGATATCCGCTATGAGCTCGATCAGCACCAAAATGGATACCGGGGTTTGTTCGGCAGGTTTTAGGACAATGGCGTTTCCTCCGGCAAGCGCGGGAGCAAGTTTCCAAGTGGCCATGAGGATCGGAAAGTTCCACGGAATAATCTGGCCAACAACGCCCAGCGGTTCTGGGTAGTGGTAGGCGACGGTGTCGCCATCGAGCTCGGTGAATTCGCCCTCTTGAGCTCGAATTGCTGCTGCAAAGTACCTGAAGTGGTCTGCGGCCAGGGGCAGGTCTGCGTTGAGGGGCTCACGGATTGGCTTGCCGTTGTCCCAGGTTTCTGCAACCGCAAGCATCTCGCGGTTTTCATCGATGCGGTCCGCGATCTTGTTCAATACGGCGGCACGTTCCGCGGCGCTGGTCTTTCCCCACGCGGGTGCAGCGGCATGAGCGGCATCGAGTGCAGCCTCAATATCTTCTGCGGTCCCCCGGGCAACCTCGGCAAATGGTTTGCCATTTACCGGTGAAATATCTTCAAAATACTGACCTTTTACGGGCTTTACCCAGCCTCCATTAATCCAGTGTTCGTAGCGTGACTTGAATGTCACAAGTGAACCGGGTGTTCCTGGCGCGGCGTAGATAGTCATGTTTGCTCCCTTGACCTCGTCGTCGTGTGGGCGCCTTGAGGGATCATCAAGGCATACTGTGACTGTAGTCACGTCAAGGTTGCAACTAGTTGCGAAGCAAACTTGAAGCCCAAGTCTGACTACGCGAGTTCGGCTTCGATGCGCTCGAGGTGAGCCACCACGAGGGTGCGTTTTGGGGACCGGAGTGGCAAAAGACGCAGACAGGTCTGCCAAACTTCCAGGTCATACGTAGCTTCCGGCATACGGGCATATTCCAGAAGCGTTTCCACGTTTGCGCTGGTCAATAATGCGGCGCGGAGTTGGGAAGAGACGTGGTCTCGGATCCGTCTGATGCCGGGGGCAGTCGATCCGGTCAGGACCGGTCCGTTGTAGCAAGCAAAGGCAACCCGGTGTGCACCGCGGTCCAGAAAACTAAGGAGGCGCTGGGCATCGAGCTCGATCGGGGTGTGTAGCCGGTACGGACGAGACAGCGGCACGAGATTCCGGTCAAGAGGGGTCAAAGTCTTTCGCAACCGCACCATTTCTGCTCGCACCGTAACCACGTTTGAGGCGGCCACGTCGCCTGGTTCGCCATAGATGTACTGTGCAAGCTGTTGGGCGGTTAAGCCACTGGGGTGCCATGCCAGGAGCGCCAGAATCTCAGCGTGCCGTGTGCTGAGTTCGATTGTGGACTGACCGACCTTGAGCTGGCCGTCTTCACGGCCCAAAATGTTGAGTGTTGGAGTGTTTAACTTCAATGGTTGCTGCTGGTTAGGGCTTGTGTGCTGCGAGGAAAACCCGGACTGCCGCCGTGATGCAGGCGTCACTTGTGGAAATGATCGCTGCGAATATGTGGCTACCTGGTGGTGTAGATCAAGCTCAGCCTCGACTGCCGCCACGGTCGCCTCGAGCAGCGGCAGGGTGATTGGGGCTACGGCATTATCACGGCCGGTAATATCAATGACCCCGAGCAGGGTCCCTGAGGCACGGTCATGGACGGGAACAGCGGTGCAACTCCACGGGTGCACAATCTTGTTAAAGTGCTCTTCTTGTTTGATCTGGACGGCTCGTCCAAGCGCTAATGCAGTTCCCGGTGCGCTGGTTCCTACGGATTCTTCAGACCAATTAGCTCCGGCAATAAATGCCATTGCTTCCGCGCGGCGGCGTAGATCTTGGTCGCCATCAACCCACAGTAATCGTCCGCTGCTGTCTCCGATTGCCACGATTAAGCCGCTATTGACGGTATGGCGAATCAGCAGTTTCTCGATTACCGGCAGCACCTGAGCTAGGGGGTGGGCTTGGCGATAATCTTGGAGGTCGCCGTCAATAACATCAGAGAGTGGCTCCGCGTCAGGATTGAGTCCAAAGGAAAGTGACCTACGCCAAGACTCCAAAACTAGTGGGCGCACGCCGCTATTATCACGCTCGGTGGGTTCCGCGGGGAACTTACTCGACGCGTGCCTAGAATTAGCCTGACTGGGCTTGTATACCGACCGTGTAGGTAAAGACATGGTGACCCGGGATCCCCTCTGATCCTGAAACACAGGTGAGCCGCAACATTGAACTCCCCTTTAGATTACCTGAGAGTGAATCTTGCTGACACCCTAGGACTTTGAACCGCTGAGGAATGCGGTGGGCGGGCCTAAAATTGAAGGAATAGGCATCGAAAGGGTGGCTGTACCGTGCAGGTAGAACAGATTCCGGTATATTTTTACTCCTCTAAGTCGGGAATGGTACGCCAATTTGCGCATAAATTGGGGCGGCCGGTATTTGACCTTGGAGAACGTGAGATCCGTAATTCGATCCCGGCCGGACCTTGGGTGCTGCTGACCCCAAGCTATAAGACAGGAAATGCCAGCAATGACACCTTGCCAATTCCCGTCAAGAGATTCTTAGCGGACCCCACAACGAGACGTCGGCTGATCGGGATTATGGGCTCGGGTAATCGTAACTTTGGGGAACATTATCAAGCGGCGGCCCGTCAGATTGCGAAGCAGTCCGGGCGTCCCATGTTATTTGAGTTTGAACTCCAGGGCACGCAGTGGGATGTTGCGGATGCCATGAAGATACTTGGTGCGTTGGATCTTGAGGTAGCAAGGGCGCATTTTGAAGCCGCGCAACCAGATTCCTAGACCCATGGAACAGGCCAACGAGGGCCACCTAAGCAAAGTCTTGTTCACTTAAGTATTGGGAACTTAAAACTCCGGCTAACGACAGTCAAAATCTTGGCGTTGAGTCGCAGTTCACCATTGAAAACTCTGGACTTAGGGGGAGGGGTAGGGCGTAGGATCGAATCGATTCGATTTTGCATTTTATTAGGCGCCAAAGTCACCGTCATGGGACCGTGCCACACACCTAGAACCTTCCGGGATTGAGATGTGTCCAAACCGGGTGGGTGTAATCGAATCAACCAAACTTGTTTCACGCCTTACCTAACCCTGCCTGTAATTTCTTGATATCGGAGTCTGCCCTTATGACCAAGACCCTCACCGCCGGAACCCCCTGGCGTGTGATCCTTGTCTTTTCCATCCCCCTGTTGATTGGAAACATTGTCCAACAGCTTTACCACGTGGTTGACGCCATGGTGGTGGGCCAAGTTCTGGGTGTGAATGCCCTTGCCGCGGTTGGTGCAACCGGAAGTATTTTGTTTCTACTGCTGGGCTTTTCATGGGGAATGACAAACGGGTTTGCTATCCCAACGGCACAAGCATTCGGTGCCGGTGATACCGAGTCGGTCAAACGCTCGGTTGCCGCCGGAACCGTGCTGACCGCTGCGGTGAGTGTGGTCATGACGGTTGGTGCCCCTTTTGTGGCTGAGCCTCTGCTGGTCCTCATGCGTACTCCGTCAGAGTTGCTCGCAGATGCAACTACCTTCGCTGTAATCAGTTTCCTTGGTGCCAGCGCAACCATGTTCTTTAACTTCTTGTCTGCAATTATCCGAGCAATCGGTGATTCCAAGACCCCGCTGTACTTCTTGGTGATCGCTTGCGTAGCCAACATTATTTTGGTCATTGCATTTGTGGGCTGGTTTTCATGGGGCGTTGGTGGCGCAGCGGTAGCAACGGTGCTGTCACAGTTGTTCTCCGTGGTTCTGTGCCTGTTCTACGTGCGCAAGAGCCTCCCTACTCTGCACGTTGAGAAGCGCCACTGGCAGATCTCCAAGGACGACATCAAACTGCACTTACACCTTGGCCTGCCAATGGGTTTCCAGGCATCGATTATTGCAATCGGCGCGCTTGCTGTGCAGATCCGTCTAAACACCTTGGGGTCCGATGCCGTAGCTGCATACACCGCGGCAACTCGTGTTGATGGATTGGCCGTTGCCTTCCTAGCATCGTTAGGTTTGGCCGTGGCTACGTTCACCGCGCAAAACTACGGGGCGGGAAAGATTGACCGCATCATCACGGGCGTTCGCCAGGGGATTTGGCTTTCGGTTGTTACCTCTGTGGTCCTTGGCATTGTGCTGATCGCGGCCGGATCCCCAATCATTCGTACCTTTGTTGGCAATGGTGAAGAAACAGTCGTAGGTATGGCCCACTGGTTCTTAGTAACTAACGGAGCCCTGTACTGGGTACTAGGCATTCTCTTCATCACCCGTAATGCGTTGCAAGGCTTGGGCCGCACTGTCAGCCCCACTCTCAGCGGTGTGTTCGAACTGGTCATGCGCGTGGTTGTGGCGATTGTGCTGGGCGCAATCATGGGCTTTGACGGCATCGTTCTGTCTAACCCACTTGCTTGGCTCGGTGCGGTGGTATTGCTGCTCCCAGCATGGTGGGCTACCAAAAAAATTATTCTGGAAGAAGCCGAGATGGCTGGGATGGTGGCAGAACAAGACCTTGTGCAAAGTACTGCACAAGCTTCCGCTGGTTTGGAACCCGGGGATGTAGCGGTTCTGCAAGATGCACCTGCAGAACCGGAGCAAGAAAAGGTGTTGATCGGCCAAGAATCCTGATCAATTAAGCATTGCAGCTCCGGCGGAACCCAAAGGTTGTGGGTCCCGCCGGAGCTTTTTGTTTTACCCAGGGGTCAAGAGTGCCCGGGGGCTTGCCAGATCCTTCCTGGTGCAAACAATCCTCACTGATCGCCGCAATATTGCAAGACACTCCGTGTTCAACGGCGGATCGGCTACAGTGCTGAGGAGGACCGCCAATCACCAGCAGGCTTTTAGGTGTTTGGCAGCGGAGACAAGGTATGAGGGGAAGAAAATGGACCAGAAAGATCTGGGATTCTTACAGCGTTGTGTGCAACTAGCCAAAGAGGCGGTAGACAACGGTGATGAAGCATTTGGGTCGATCTTAGTCAGCGGCTCGGGTGAAGTACTGGTTGAGGACCGTAACCGAATTGCAGGTGGGGACTCCACGCAGCACCCGGAATTTAACATTGCCCGGTGGGCGGCCGAGCACTTAACCCCTGAAGAACGTGCGCAAGCCACCGTTTACACCTCCGGGGAACACTGTCCAATGTGCAGTGCGGCCCACGCTTGGGTCGGTTTGGGTCCCATCGTTTATGCTGCTGCGTCTTGGCAATTTGCCAAGTGGCTCAAGAGTTGGGGATTGCCGGACTCCCCGGTGAAGACACTTGCCATCAACGAGGTCGCACCTGGGATTCCCACTCGTGGCCCGGCTCCAGAGTTTGCCGAGGAACTGCGAGCCCTCCATGCCCGGGCTTTTGGTATTGAACTGTAAAGGACTAGCGAAAAGTCCCAGTAAGTTCTCATAATCTCCGTAGATACTTAAGGGTGTTCATCTACCTAGGAGTGCCTATGCGTTACCGCCGGAAATTTGCTGCGGGTCTAGTCTTATTTGCTCTTTTTGGTGGAGTAGCAGCCTGCTCCCCCAATACCGGTCACATGAGTACCAGTCAAGGAACCGCGGCTTCCGCGGTGCCTACGGGCGTCAATCAGGTAGACATGCACTTCATTGCCATGATGACTCCGCACCATGAGCAGGCCGTCCAGATGAGTGACATTGTCTTGGCTGCCCAGGATGTGAGCCCGCAGACCAAGGACATTGCGCAACGGATCAAGGACGGACAACAAACAGAAATTGATCAGATGTTGGAGTGGGCCGATCAATGGGGCATGAGTTCCATGATGTCTGGTCATTCCATGCACGTTGCGAACGGAATGCTGACTGCGGACCAGCTCGCAACCTTAGAGAGCCTAACCGGCCCCGAGGTTGAACGGGTATTCCTCGAGCAAATGATCTACCACCATGAAGGAGCCATGGCTATGACTCAGGGTGAAGTAGACGGCGGCGGATTCACAGAACTGACCGAGCTCGCGCAGTACATGATTGAGATACAAAGCGCGGAAGTCATTGAGATGAACGGTCTACTCATCGCCTTGTAACCGAACCAATTTGCAGCAGAGAGCAAAAATTTAGGCTTGGTCTGCACAGAAACTCTGGGCAGACCAAGCCTAAATTTGTATAGCGAGCTAGTTACAACCAAGTGTTACTGCTTGGTCCAGGTACCACAACTAGTTGATTCGAAGTCCTGACCTTCTTTGAGGACCACGGTCAGATTTCCCTTGACACCAAAGTCATTGGAAACAATATCGTCACCGTTACTACCGGTCTTGGTAATTGCCCAATAGCAGTTATCTACCTCAACGGGAGAGGTGGACTTGTAGGAACCGGCATCAATGTCCTCACCAACCGTCCACCGGCCCTCGGCGATGACAACGGTGTTTTCCTTTTCGTCAGCAGCAGGTGCTTCTGCCTCGTTTTTCTTCTTGGCATCCTCAAACTCCTGCTGCTGAGTCTTTAGCTCTGCTTGCGCGGTTTCAAGGGCTTCCTGCTGTTCCAACAGGTCAGCTTTTTGTGAATCCAAGTCGGCCTGCTCGTCGGTCATGCCGTTCTGAAGCGTTTCGATTTCGGTGTTGGCGGCTTTGAGCTTGCCGTCCAGTTCCTTGTTGGTCTTGGTTAGTGTTTCAACCTTGGCAACGGCATCGGCGTCAGACCAAAGGAAGTATCCAGCACCTCCACCGATCCCCAGGGCAAGCACACCAACGATAACTGGAACCAACCAGTTATTTGATTTGTCCTTGCGTACTGTCTCTTCTGGAGTCAGTGGCGGGGCTTCGTTGTAGTTTCCAAACTGGCCGGATGCCTGCTGGAAGTCCCCTGCGGGTTGGTAAGGACCGGGCTCTTGGAATCCGGGTGCGGGTGGGAACTGGGACTCTGGCTGGTACGGAGTTTCTGGCTGGTACGGGGCCTCAGGTTGCTGGACCATCGGAATATACGCGGTTTCTGCTTCCTGCGGGCTGGCCGGCTGGTATGGGCTGGGCGGTTGGTAGGGCACCGGAGGCACCGGTCCACTTTGCTGGGTTGGGAACTGCATGGTGGGGTCATTCGGGTCATTGGCAGGTGGTGGGGGAAACTGGGACATCGTGGCTCCGTTAAGTTGAAACAGGTCGCAAAAACTTCTCGATGCCTCCCATAGTAGGTACCGGATGCTCTATTCGTGGGTTGTTGGGCCGGTATTTGATATGCCGAGGGTTATACACAGCCCTGTAAACAGCTGTGGGTGGACACGAAAAGCCATGTCCACAGGTGTTAATGGGGTTGTGGACATGGCTTTCACTAATATCGGATTAGGCGTTGGTCTTGTTGCGCTTTCTCCGCCGGGTTTTCTTAGAGTTCACTGGCCCGGTTAATAAGGCGCCGCCCTCGCCGGCCCAATCTTGGCCAAGCAGATCGTTCATTGCCGGGTCAGAGATGGTGTCTTCTAAGTGTGCAACGCGGTGTTCAATAGGACGCGTTGGGACGAGTTGGATACTCGGTGTATCCGGGTTCGGTTTCATGGCACTTCCTCCTTGTCAGATGGGAGCCCGTGTCTATCTCACGGTCGCATCCATGCGGGTAACCGTGTCTCTTCACTGTAGGACGGATCGATCCGAACGGCTAGGGGTGCACAGAAGCTTGCCAAGGTGGCTGGTTAGTGTCTGTCTTATCTAGCTCAGATAATCGGTGAGGGCCGTGGGAGTGAGTAATGATCGCAAAAGGAGCGTGCGGGAACGTGCTGCTTGTTGGCCGCGGCCTGCTTGCGACGGATTGGAACTGACCCAACCAAACATGGACCAGGCCAACAGAAAATCACGGCCGGTGACTTCGTCAAGAATTCTGCCGCCTTCTTGGGCGGACCGAAGCGGTAGTTTCAAACTCTCCAAGATTCGATCCGTTAGGCTGTCTAACTCGCCGGTGTATTTGCCCGTGGCCAAGATGGTACTTACCAAACCCGGGGTTCGGGCTTGAGTGTCTAACATGGAAATAAGGATCTGCTCGGCCAATAAAGGGTTTGCTGGATCCGCGTTGTCTACTGACTCAAAATCGATAACGCGTGCCTCAAAAACCGCGAATACTATGGCCTCACGGTCAGGGAAATGCCGGTAAAGCGTGCCTCTGCCCAGGCCGGCCTGCTCGGCGATCAACTGCAACGGGGCTTGCGCGCCGTGTTGAGCGAAAACGATCTCCGCTGCGGCGACCAATTTCTCCCTGTTGCGTGCGGCATCGGCCCGTAGATTCATATCGCAATACTAGGCAGATTTCCATGCCAAACCGGGGAGGTATTACGCCGGTTGGGACGCAGGAAGTGGGCAAGAGTTCTCCTTGAGGACCCTGCTGGCAAAAGCCCAAACCAAAAGTGCAATCGCACCAACCGCCAAATAGGGCTGAATAGGCCCAAAAAATTGGATCGCGCCGGTATAACCAAGGGCTAGCAGTACTAACTTGTTACAAACCGGGCAGCCCACGGCAAAGAAGGTGACAAAGGCTCCAGCGGAGCCTAACTTACCGCCGCGGTCATTGGGAGTTTGAGAATCCTTGCGGGCCACATATGTGGCCGTGACCAGCCCGGCTAGGAGCGCATTGAGGACCAAGACCGGCCATGCCCAAGCTGTTGTGCCAATTTCGCGCGCGAAAATTGGGTTGGGGATCATAGCGGTAGGGATCGCAACGATTAAGACGGTGCTCACCGCAACGAGTGCTGCCGTAAGCCAGCGCCGAGCCGGCCAAGTGGCTAGTTCTTGGAGAATCAGTGGGATGTTACGCATCAGATTTAGGCTCCAAGAACCGCGCAAAGATACCAACACAACTTCGCGTGAAAACGGAACTGCCCACAACTACCGCGGCGACGAACAAAATAATCGCCAAAAATGGTTGGTGCAGATACTCCAGTCCCATGCCCAAGAAGATCAGGGCAACTACAGCCCGGAGAATGCGGACCACGGGGCCTACTGTGGCTGGATAAGAAGCACTCATACTGAACTCCCCGTGGCTTGCGTGTCAGTCGTTGGCGTGCTGGAAGTAGATAGATCCAGCTGTGTGACTTGGGTAATCAACTCATCAATCTTGCGACCGGTCATGGTTCCGGGCTGATCAAAGACCACCTTGCCGTCACGGAACGCAATGATCGTTGGAAGGGAAGTAATTCCAAAAACCCTGGCCAAGTCTTGCTGTTGGTCGGTGTTCACCTTGCCAAAAATCACGTTCGGGTGCCGACTTGCTGCATCCTCAAAGATGGGCGCAAATCGGTTGCACGGCGCGCACCAGGGAGCCCAAAAATCGGCCAGGACTATCCCCGGCTGTGCGAGGTAATCTTTGAGGTTCTCCTGGGTGAATTCTTTTGGGGCCACCCAGACAGGATACCCCTAGGGGTATGAACCTTCAATCATTCAAAGTGTGATGGCTAAATGCGGGTGTTGCGGGGCCACCATTGCAGCCACGATGAACACAGCGAAACTTTGGCGGGTCACAGTGCAAGCGTCGGGACTCTGCGCAATGATGTAAAAATGACACCGCAGCGGGCTTTCAAATCTCAACCTTCATTATCATCTGCGTCACCGGATTCCCTCGCACGCATCAGGGCACGAGGCCTGACAAAGACATTCTCAAGTCATGCAGGTGATGTGCACGCTGTTGCGGGCATAGATCTGGAAATTCAGGCCGGTGAGATCGTGGCATTTTTGGGTCCTAATGGGGCCGGAAAAACAACGACGATCGATATGATCCTGGGGCTCACACAGCCGGATTCAGGCGAAATTGAAGTGCTAGGCATGAGCCCAAAGCAAGCGATAGCCGGTGGAAAAGTCTCTGCGGTCATGCAAACGGGCGGACTGTTGCGGGACCTGACCGTGTTGGAAACGGTTCAGGCCATCGCAGCCTTGCACAATTGCATGGATCGAGTAGCAGACGTATTGGAGCGGGCGAACTTGACTAAGATTGCGCGCCGCAGGGTGTCCAAATGCTCCGGTGGAGAACAGCAGCGGTTAAAGTTTGCCCTCGCTTTACTTCCCAACCCGGATCTTATTATTTTGGATGAACCAACCGCTGGAATGGACGTCAGCGCACGCCGAGAGTTTTGGGCAGCGATGCAAGAAGACGCCGACTCGGGGCGGACCATCGTTTTTGCAACGCACTACCTAGAAGAAGCTGAAGCTTTTGCGCAGCGGACAGTCTTGGTCAGCGAGGGCAAGATTATTGCTGATGGCACCACCGCACATATCCGTGCGATTGCGGCCGGTCGCCTGATAACAGCCACGATCACAAACCATACGGATTTCGATCTCGCTAAAATTCGTGGCGAGGACGGCGTCCAGGAGGCTGATTTCATGGGCACCAGGTTGCACGTCACCACGACGGATTCAGACCAGTTGGCCCTGAAACTCCTAACCGAGTATGCAGCCACGGACTTAGAGATCCAAGCTCCCAGTCTTGAAAGCGCCTTCCTCAACCTCACCGCGGGAGCAACCAAATGAACGTCACTTACCTGCGAATAGACTTGGTCCGCCAAGTGCGGGACTGGGGCAACATCATGTTTGTGTTGCTCATGCCCGTGGTCATGTATCTCATTTTTGGTGTTTCCATGTCTTATGCGGACCAGCAGGCAGGGAACGCTAACGTCAGTTTTTATGTCATGACCTCAATGGCGGCCTATGGTGGGGCTCTCGCGGCGACCACAGTGGCCGGCGGGGCAGCGCTTGAACAGATGCAGGGGTGGGGCCGACAGTTGGCACTTACCCCCGTGCGCAACTCCATGGTTGTGGCAATGAAGGTGGTTACCGCGCTCTGCATCACCACATTGAGTATTGCCCTGGTGTATCTGACCGGATATTTAGCCGGGGCAAAGGCTGATTCTGCGCGGGTCTGGGTGTTGAGTTTTCTGGTGACCCTAGTTGGGGCTACAACCTTTGCATTATTTGGCTACATGGTTGCGGCGCTATTTAAGAGTGAATCAGCGTTGGGGGTTGCGACCGGTTTCCTCGTGCTTATGTCCTTCGTGGGCAACGTATTCATGCCGCTAACGGGAACGATGCTGGAAGTTGCGAAATTTACCCCCCTTTACGGATACGTGGCGCTTGCGCGTTGGCCCAACATGGAAGGCACATTAGTGGATGGTCAAGGATCTGACTCGTTTTGGATGTTGCTCCTGAACCTCGTGGTGTGGTTGGCGGTATTTGGCGGACTCGCTATTTGGGGCGTCAAGAGAGGCCAAAAGCGTCAGTAATCTGGGTTATCCATGGAGAGGTCTCCCCATGACTCCCGTAAATCACCTGATCAGAACCAATGAGTCGAAGTTCATCCCGCAAATTTTAGTTTTTAATGCTGAAAACCCGTGATCACCCGTTACTATTCTTGCGACCCTTAGAGCTGGCCTGAAACAAACTTTGTGTAGGGGTAGCCGAGATCTACAGAAAGTTATTCACATGCTGAAGAAGCACACTGTTCGGTTCGCCGGTCTAGTCGCTACTGCTGGCCTAGCCCTGTCTCTCGCTGCTTGTGGTGGCGGGCAAAGCGTTGCTGACGCTTGCAAGATCGTAGAAGGCGAAATGGAGACGGTCAACGCTGAAATGCAGACCGCCCTTACCGATTCCATGTCCGGTGGCGAAGGCGACATCGCTGGCGCATTTGACCCAATCGTTAGTGGTTTAGACAAGGTCCTCAAGGACGTTTCCAACGCTGAGGTCAAAGAAGCTACCGAGGGCATGCGCAACGTTGTAGCGGACTTTGCAAAGAGCATGGGTGACATGGGCGTCGACTTCTCTGACCCTGAAGCGCTTGCTGACCCTGCCGCTATGGACAAGTTGGAAGAGTTTTCCAAGAAGATGGAAGCTCAGGCTGCTGACCTGCAGGCTGCCGGTGAAAAGCTCGACAAGCTCTGCAACATCAAGTGATCTTGACCTGCGCAAATTGATTGTCAGTGGCTGTAGTTTGCGGCCCACATAACTCTTTGGGTGGTTCGGTACTAACCGAACCACCCAAAGTTGTTTTTGCGCTAGGAAGTATGACCCCGTGGGAGATGTTCTGACGGGAAAAGTACAACGAAGGACAATCCCATGGCTCTTATGCCAAATAAATCGTTCTCAGCACTGCTGATGAGCGGCCTGCTCGCCGTATCGCTGTCCGCCTGCACTTCCGAACCGACGCCAACTCCCCAAAGTCGCGAAGATGCGTGCATCTTAGTTACCGGTGCGCTCGCCGCTTACAAAGACCGAAGTGATGACATGATCGCTAACGGTCAGGACTCAGACCTTGAACTTATCGATCTCATGACCACCATGCAGTTGGACTTTGAGGAGCTGTCTGCCGAACTGGACAACCAGGAAGTCAAGGAAGCTGTCGATGGATGGATCAGTGCCGTTGATGTATTCACCGGTGCTATTCAGACCATCTACGACAATGATCTGGAAATGACCGCGGCCGAGGATATCGCGGTTATCGAAGATCTCGTTGGCGATATTGGCCAGATCAACATGGATATGGAAGACAGTGCGGATGCGCTTGACCTTGCCTGCGATGGTGCCTTCACCGAGATGCAAGAGAACTAGTCAATACTGCACGGGTGGGTGGCCCAATGAATTCAGGGTCACCCACACAGCGGCAAGTTTGGTGACTAACTCAGGATCATTTCTAGGACGGTGAACCCACTGGCTGGGAACTGGGCTGGGGTGGGTGTGGTCGTGACAGTGAATTGGCTGAAGGTTGTCAGGAGTTCCTCCAACACGATTCTCAGTTCCAACTGGGCCAGGGGCTTCCCGGGGCAAACGTGAATACCGGCCCCGTATAACAAATTGGCACTTGGGTCGCGGCTGAGGTCGAACACATCTGGATCACCAAATACTGTTTCATCCCGATTTGCCGATGCCCAATTCACGTTGACCCTACTGCCTGCGGGAATACTCCGGGAGCCGAGGTAAGCTGCCTCGGTGGTCTTGCGTCGGCTAGAGATAAAGGGGCTAGTGATCCGCAAAATCTCGTCGGTTGCAGAGGCAAGATCGCGGCCCTGCTTGAGCAGCTCCCGCAAGTTGTCTGCCTCGTGGGGGCGTTCGGCCAAGAAGTTAGCCATGATGCCTACGCTGGCCGCGATGGTGCCTAACTCCCCCACCGTCCAGTTCCGAATAATTGAGACAATCTCATCATCGGTTAGACCGCGATCGTTCACCCGGGCCTGCATGAGTTCCCACGTTACGTCGTGAAACGGAATCTCCCCGGACCGGCGGGCTGCGAGTTGGTCCCGGATAACACCGTCAAATTCGAGCGCTACCGCTGACATGGCGTCTCGATCTTGTGCTCGGGTTGCTACCTGATTCTTGTGAACCCATTCCTGCAGTGGAGTGTGGAGCGAACTGGGCCAACCCATGAACGCGCACTGCACTTCATTGGCAAACGGTCGAGCAAACGTATCCATGAGGTCGAGCTGCTGCCCTGGCACAATTTGGTGCAGTAGATTGCGCACAATCCGCCGGCAGACGTGTTCAAACGCGCGCATCCGAGCGGGGTGGTAGAACTCGTCGACTACCCGTCGGAACGACGTGTGTTCAGGTAGGTCCATACCGTTGGGCACGGATGGGTAGCGAGAAACCGCGCTTGAGTAGACCCCATCCTGATGGAGCACTTCAAGGGCCTCGGGGTGTGCCAACACCGTCCAGCTGCCGTTGGCTGCGTGTGCGACCGGGCATCGCCCCCGTACCTCGTCATAGGCGGTCTTATCATTGTGCTGGATCTGGGGAGAGGTTGGATCCCAGTCGATTACCTCAGGAAGTGTCACGTTTTTCCTTTCAGCTGCATAACAACGGTATGTAGGTATGAAGACTGCCTAGTTGGTGATGTGGAAGATGCCTTTAGCGCCACGTTCAGCATCGATCATGATGTGGTTGACCATCGCGTAGTTACCGGCTTCAGGAAACACTAATTCGACAAAGCCACCCTGTGCTGCCTGCAGTCCTAATGCCTGGCTACCGCCAAGACGGCCATCGGCAGGAGCATCGGCGTCGCCCAAAATGTAAGCTCCTTCAAACCACACCCGGTCAAATTGCCCACCCACAATATGGAAGGAGGTAGCGCGAGAAGGCCCAACATCGAGCACCCAGATCCGCACCCGCTCCCCTACTTTTGCCTCGACAGGACGGTCCACATACTGGTTGGAGTATCCGTTGAACGCGACTACGTCGGCTTTCTCAGCGGCGACCTTGTCCATATCAACGGGCTCGCCCTGGGCACCTAGGTAGAGCTCGGACTGGATCATCACAAAGCTCTTGTCTACCTCAGGCAGGTTATCCGGCTCGATAATGACGGCTCCGGCCATGCCGTTGGCAATGTGGGCGGTCATGGGCATGGTTCCGCAGTGGTACATCCAAATACCAGCGCGAGTAGCCTCGAATTTGTAGACCAGTGACTCCCCCGGTGCAATCGTTCGCATGGGCATGTCAGGTGCCAGGTTGGAGGCGTGGAAGTCGATCGAGTGGCCCATCGAGCCATTGTTGACCAAGGTGATTTCGAAGATATCTCCTACGCGGCCGTGTAGGCGAGGGCCCGGCACAATGCCGTTGAAGGTCCAAAGCATCTGGGTGACCCCGGGGGCTACTTCCATCTCCTTTTCGATGATTTCAAATGTTTCTTTGTGGACTGTGGGGCTGCCATCGGCGTTGCGTGGTGGCAATTTTGGCAGGGCTGGGTCGTAGGCCTCAAAGTCGGCGGCAGCTGGGGCCATGAAATCGAGATCATCGGCTGCCGATCCGTCCGGGCGCATGCCAGCAGTGTGGTCCATGGTGGGCGGTTCGGAAGATCCAGATCCATCACCGTCGTCACCGGTCACGGTGATGTCTAGGGTCATACCCATCTGGCGGTGACCAATAATTGAACACCAGCCCTCAAGATTGGCTGAGATAACACCGATTTCCATTGTGGCTGATGCCCCGGGGGCGAGCCGCCCGGACTTCACACCGTTCGCTAGGACAAGGTCGTGGACATCTGCCTTGTCCGTGTTGGTGAGTTCGATCATGAGGGCGGTCCCGGGCTCAACTTCGATTGAGTTTGGGAAGAACTTCATGTCCCGAGCCTCGACTGCTACGGTCTCGGTCTTGCCATTGGGGGCTACCTGCGTTGGGGAGGCGCCACCAGCTACTGTGCCTTGGCCAGAGTTGTTGACCATCCCAAGAGCGGTTGAACCAAGCGCCGAAGGATCAAGTGCGGCGCCCAGAACGACTGTCAGCACAACTGCAACGCCGCCCATCATGGCTTGGCCGGCACGCTGCCCCTTCGGGCGGTCATCCACCTTGGGACGGGGAAGACGCTTACCATCCGGGCCAATACCAACAACTGCTGGGCCAGACGCGGCTACCTCTTGCTTAGCTATGCGAGCAGCCTTACTGGTGAAAAAGATGAGCACAATAAAGCTGGCCATGACTGCCAGGTACAGAACGGACGCAAGAACTCGTACCAGTGACGGCACCGGCAACAGGCAGATAATGAGCGCGCCGTTGGCCGCAACGATCCTGAAAGACGCACCCTTATCCATGGCCTTGTTGGCGGCACGAACGGATGCGGGACCAGAGGAAACCGAAACCGGCAGGAGGTAAGACAGGGCGCCAAGAAGGATCTGGGCACCAAATCCAGCTGCTAAGTACGGAGCGATCCACGCAAAGTAAGACTCAGCAATTTCCCAAGAGTTCCCTTGAATCGCACCAACAATAAGTCCTGCGAGCAGGTAAGCCAAACTGCCTGCAAACCAGAGCATTCCCATGCCCGCAGAAAGTGTGGCGTATGTTCGCGGTGGCTTTACCTTTGCGGTTTGGGCAAAAGGAATGATCAGCGCCAGCAGACCTCCGAGGTAACCGGCCAGTCCAAGAGCAGCAATCCATAACGAACCAAGAATTGCAGCTGCCCCTGCGATCAGAACCGAAACAACTAGGAGGGGAAGTGCTCGCTGGGATGCGGTGATGGCGGAATCTAGCATCTTGGTGCGAAGCATCGTGGGCCATAAGGTGACCAATGTTCCCAGCACTGTTAGGCCCATCCAACCCAAGATATTGAGCAGAGCGTGGGAAAGCTTGACCTGGGCGTGCGTTGGATCAGCAAAACCGTGGGAAAGTAACGTTCCAAGGATTGCGCCTAGGGGCAAGAAGATTGCGGCGGCAATGTAATACCGCACGGTGAAAGCGAACCGAGAGCCAAGCGCCCCGCGTACCTTTTTAAACAAGTTGATGCCGTGCCAGACAACCGCGACCCCAACCAAGGTAGCGCCAATTGAGGTGATAGGCCACAACGATGCAAGGACGCCAGCAACAACGATCGCGGTTCCGAGATTGGCGAAAATGAGCCGCCAGGATTGCGAACGGCGGTCTTGCTCGGTTGCGGGTGTATGTAACAGCGCGACTGCAAAGTGCTGTGACCAGACCAAGATGGCGTGGGTGATAGCACCGAGGAACAACAGGTGGAGCATCAGCCAACGGGGTGCTGGGACCCACTGGTGAATGACCGTAGAAAAGACCAGCAGGACAAGCCAGAAAGCGGTAGGAATGTCTCGCAGTGGCCAGAATTTCTTGGTTATCGGCTTGGCCGGTGGTGTCATCGGGGCGGCGATGGGAATCATTTGATCTCTCCGTGTGAACTGGCACCGCTAGGTTCAGCGGGGTTACTACGAGCCAGTTGCGGGGATCTGGCGGATCTTGCGGGAGGCCCGGAGATTGCGCTCCAGGCGGCAATGATGAAGAAGGCTAGGAGGCCGATTACATTGAGCAGTCCGCCGATTTGGTGGGCGATGGCAACCATAAGACCATCCCCAATCCAGATCCGGATGATGAGTCCCACATGCACCACGCCTGCTGCCCACCACATACTCAAGCGGTAGGGTAGCGGCCGGCGGATCACGGCGGGTAGGATCACGGTTGCGTGCGCCATGATCATAGACATTGTGAAACCAACAAAGATCCCGTGGATTACCGCGTCGTAGCGTTCTCCATCAAATGCGGGACCGGTCACCCATACGGCGCCGGCTAAAGCCAACCAGAAGTATCCCGCAAGCATACAAGCAGCCATGAAGCGAACGGCGCCCTTGGCGTTGATGGTTCGCTTGGCTACATCATGGAAAGCCAACCACACGGTCATGATGAGCAATACTGCACCGAGCAGTGGGTACCCTACGAGCGGCCACATGAGGCTAACAATCGCGGCGCTTAGAAATGCGCCGCTCATTGTCACTAGGACGGCGGAGGCATTCTTGCCCATCACCATGCGGGCCAATTCCAAGCGTTCACCGCCGATGGTTAAGATGACAAGCCCGGCTAGCCAAGGCAAGAGCGTATTGACACCAAATCCAGCAATGAGAAGTGCAGGAGCTACCGCTGCCATGACGGCACCGACTGCCTGAATCAATACCGCTTCGTCACGGTTACGGCGCCACAGGGGTAGGTACAGGAGGCAAAGTCCAAGCGTCCCCGCTAGGAGCAAAATATGTGCGACTTTGATGGGGGCAGGAGAAATGAGAAGCAGTCCACCGGCCCCAATGAAGGCCGGAGGCAGGTAACCAATGGCCTTGCCGTAGGCAACCGAGCGTTCGAGAGTAATGAGTGTGCCCACAAACCCCAGGGTCATCAGTAGGCCATGAACGTCGGGGAGGCGGTCTAAAGCAATCGGCGCCGGTAGGCCCAGGAGCTGAAGTGCGGCGTTGAGTCCAACTAGCAGGCTAATTCCGCCGGGGATGATCAGGAGTGCGCGCAGTGGAATCGGGTGTGAGTTCCTACCCGTAGGTTTTGCCGCCGAGGGTGTCGGGGCCGCGTCGGTGGTCACAGGGATTCTTCGGTCGGAGATGAATCCGCAGGATTCTCTTCGCTAAGTTCAAGGTGAAGGAGGCAGGTCCCGGGCCCGGCGAAGGGAATGAGATCGGATCCCGTGGCACTAACCCCAATTTCCTCGGCGGCACCGTAGAGCAGGCCTAGGTGAACCGAGCACACTACGTCCGGATACTCTGTCGCGGTCTGCAAGAGGGGGCAGCGGTTCAACTCCACGGTGCTCGAGCCGTGCTGGGGAGCTGGAGCAAAACCAAGATCATCGAGTAGACCTACAAGCACCCCACGGGAATCTTCGATATCCACGGCCGGGTCCCTGTGCAGATTTTTGGCACGGGCGAGTTTGGCTCCCCACTCTTGCCCGGCTGCATGTGCCGCTAGGCGTGGCGTTGGGGAAGTGTCATGGACGGTCTTGGCCAAGACGGCAGCGAGTTGTGCGTAATCAGTCGAGTCGCCTTCAGTTGGTAGTTCGACTGCGGACCACAACCAAGCAGGGCGGCCGCGGCCGGAGGGCTCTTCTGAGTAGCGGGTGATGAACCCGTCCTCGAGGAGTTGTTCAAGGTGGCCGCGTACCGTGTTTTCATGCAAACCGGTGTGTAAAACCAGGGCGGAAAGGGTTAATGGTTCGGGTTGACCTTCGATGAGCTCGAGCAGTGCCAACCGTGAAGGGGACATCGAACGCCCCCGTCTGGTCCGACGTACCTGGTTCTTACGACTCATTTCCAACCCTTTCACCTGCGTGAATGCAAATCACCTAGGACTAAAGTAATTATCCACGGACTTAACTGTAATAAAATAAAACCGGTGCTGCTAGGGACCTTTGGCGGTACAGGCTAGTGACGTATGGCACTCGCCTTCAAGAATTCGGGGCCGGAACGGTGTTTTTGGCCAGACAAGGATCTGTCATGAGCGATTCAAACGCGGTAGGAATTGAAATTGGCCAGAAGCCACAGGCCTCTTCTTGCGGTTGTGGCGGGCACGACACGGTTGAGTTTCCTGAATTGGATGTGCAACTCATTCCGCACGAAATTCGACACGCCACGATCTTCGGTGCGCTGGCCGGTGTCAAACCAGGACGCGGCCTAATTATCTCAGCAAACCATGACCCAATCCCGTTGCTCGCTCAACTTGAGCAGCGCGAGCCGGGCGCGTTTGATAAGGAATACCTTGAGCGTGGTCCTGAGATCTTCAAGATCCGGTTCGAACGCAAGGCCTAACACCAGTTTAGGGACGGAGCCAAAGCATATCCCACGGGGATGCCTTGGCTCCGTTTTTTATGCAACAAGTCAACCCCGACTCCCTGCCAATTGCGTAATCATTTGTAATGTTGCTGGTCAAAGGGCGGTTCGCCCCCCAATGTCTACCGTTTGTGCTGTTTTGCAAATTCAATGCTAAAAATACGACAAATGGGGCCGGAATCGTGACTGCCCATTGAAGTGCCTTGCTTTTCCTTGATTTAAGGGGATAAATCCCTATAGTGAGCAGTAACAAGATAATCGACATTTAACGATTCAGGGGGAATCATGTTGCTAGAAAAAGTCGTACCAGAAACTAAAAAGAACTCGAAACTCAAGGGTGGAATCGCGATTGCACTCGGAGCCGCACTCCTAGCTGGCGGGGGTGGAACCCTGGCCTACTGGTCAACGAATCAAACACTTCAGGGAACTTCAATTAACACCGGTGACCTCAATCTAGAATTGGGGGCGGCAACATGGACGTTGACGCACGGCACCAACTCTCCCGTCACCGTTGGTGCGGCAAACATCAATGACTTGGAGATTGTTCCAGGAGACAAACTTGAGTTGGTCCAAATGCTTGATGTAACGCTCAAGGGTGACAACCTCAAAGCTGATCTCACTATTGACACCAGTGGTGTTACTGACGCAGCCAACGTGACCATTGCCGCCTCGCTTGCAGGTGGTGCAGCAACACAAGAGTTGTCTCCGGCCGATAGCGGAGATTCAATTGCGGCAACCGTGACCGTCGTATTCGCTGATACCACGGGGGGCCAAATCGATGTGAACGAGGCCATTAACCTCAACGCAATTGACTTCACGCTCACGCAGAAGCCACTCTGAAACCAGTAATTCGCAATGCAATAGCCGGCCTCGCTATCGCGGGGTTGGCTATTGTTGCTGCCACAGCACCGGGGACGATGGCCGGTTGGCAGGCCCAGGAAACACTTAACGTGGGAATTGTTACCACGGGAGACTTGAGCCTGAATGCCCATTGGTCCGCGGGCGCACCGCATTTGGGTGCGCTCTTTCCCGGTCAAAAAGCCGATGCTCACCTCAAAGCCACGATTCATGGCAGTGGCACAAATCTGCGGTGGAAACTACAGGTTGCCCACAAGGTAGACCCGGCATTCAAGGATCACGTGATCTTCCAATCTTGGGCGGGTGCGTGTGGCACCGGAACTCCAATTCAAACCAACGGATATCCAAGTCAAGGATCCATGCCACCGGGACAGAATGTGGATATTTGCGTTCGGTTCACGCTGAAAGCAAATGTGCCCAGCACGTTGCAGGGCAAAACCCTAGGAGCCAAGGTCGTTGTCACAGGATTACAGGCGGGGTGATCAAACATGGTTGAACAAACCGCAGGTCAAATACCTTCGAAGCCTCAGCGGAACATGTTCGCACGGTTTGGAAAAGGGATTGTGCTTGTCTTGGCAATGTCCGTATTTACCATGCCGCTGAGCGCCTCCGCACTCTGGAGTGATTCAAGGGAGCTAAGCGTTGCTGCGTTGGATACAGGTAGAGTCGCCGCACCCACGAATTTCCTTTGTAGAGACGTAAGGGGTGGGCTACTTAATCTAGTGAGTGAGGCGGAACTTACTTGGGTGGGTAACGCGCAAGCAGTGGGCTACGTTGTCGATTTTGTTAATCCTGAAGGTGTAATTCTAGGTTCTGCCACGGTGAATGAGCCACGTGTCCGAGTCTCTTCAGGTTTTCTCAGCGGGGTAGTCAATGGGCTGCAGGAGTTATTACTTGGTGGCACAACCATTCAAGTTCAAGTGACCGCAATAGGACCTGGGCAGTGGAGGTCGAGTCCAACCGCTGGTGTCCAACTACAAAATGCTGGGTTACTTACAGGACTCTCGTTGTCAGGAATCGCATGCAAGTAGAACGTCGAAACCTAGTAGATGCATGCTGGCGAAGTCGCTCTGTGAACAAAAGCGATTTCATAGAGACATTCGGCAAGGCCCTGATGTACCTAGTACTGGGAATCTTGCTGTTATTTGTCGTGCTGACGGTTGTGTTTCCGAAGGCCATGGGTGCAACGACCTATACGGTCTTGACCGGCAGTATGCGGCCCGATCTAGAGCCAGGGCACCTGATTGGGGTCAAGCCTACGCCCGTTGCTGAGCTCAAGATAGGTGATGTCATTACCTACCAGCTTGAGTCGGGCAAGCCGGCTACGGTCACTCACCGCATTGTGGGTAAATCCCAAAGTAGCGGTGGCCAGATCACGTTCACCACGCAGGGCGATGCGAATAATGTGGTTGATAAGTTACCGGTTCAGGAAGTCCAAATTCAAGGAAAGCTGGTTTACGCTATCCCGTACATCGGCCGGATTACCAACCTCTTGACTCCGCAAACGAAGGCCGCTGTGACAACCGTATTAGGGATCGGCGTAATTGGTTACGGCGTGAGCCTTTTCTTGCCAAAGCGCCCCAGTCGTGGCAGAAGAGCCGCAAGTGGCGTTGGAATGGTGCTGATTGCCGGGGCACTTGTGATGGGACCAAATCTTGCGCCTGTTCAGGCGACCACGGCTCGGGAGCTGCCCGGTCTTGAGGTGTCTCAGGACGGTGTGCGCTGGGACGGGGCCGTTGCGGTGGACATTTTTCCCGATGCCGGTCTGATTGTTCCCGGCCAAACGCTCAGCGCGGCGATTTGGATTAGAAACGCTTCGCAGCAACCAATCTCGGCTTCGGTTACAGGGACTTGGGCTGATGAGCGGTCCGGTGGTCTTGATGACGAGGGTGACTCTTTGCGGGATTACCTAGACCTTAGTTATGGGCCGCATGGGGCGAGTTCTTGGGAGATTACCGAGCTTGCACCCCAAGCGGTGCAAGAAACCACGGTGCAAATGACGTTTTCAAATCAGGCGACCGGGTATCAAAACTCAAGTGCCTCGTTAAGTTTGGTAGTCACCGCACAGGAGTTGCTCACCCCGGAACCTGACAAAGCAGATGGTGGGTCCACAGACCTAGCAAAGACTGGGTCTGGTCTTGGACTATCCGCTGTCTGGATCGCAGCACTCACGCTCCTGCTAGGTGCGTCGGTTCGATTCTTCGTTACCAAGGCATCGAGAAATTGGTCCTTAGCAGCGCGGGAGCAAGACCTGTCCTAGCCGGTAGGAATCCGTCCTTTGAGCTGTTCCGGATGCTTGACCGAGTCAGGTTCACCGTATTCACGTAAGACTTCACGGGCCAGATCGGTGCTATCCCAAACATTCCATAACAGGACCCCACGGACCGCGCCGTTGGCGAGGTAGTAGACCACGCCCTGAGCGTTTTCCTTACCCGGTTCCCAGTCCTCAAACATGTCCAACTCGGCGTTGAGCAGGCCCACCGCCTCATATCCGTCATCAAAGAGGTCGGAGTAAAACAGGGGGGTGTGGTCATAGGGTTCGTCCGCGCTGACCATGTTGCGCCCCGCGGTGCGCCCGGAGGACTCAGCCTGGTCCACGTGTTCGATCCGTCTGCGGCCCAGGAGAGGATCAATGTAGAAGGCGATGTCTCCGGACGCAAAAACATCGGTGTCGCTGGTCTGCAAGAACCGATCTACCACCACGCCGCCACCCTCGGTGGCGAGCCCGGCGTCACTCGCAAGTTCAATGTTTGGAATGATGCCAAGTCCCGCCACTACGGCATCGGCAGAATAATCTTCACCCGAGGTCAACGTAACCGTAACCGTTTGGCCGTTGGGAGCCTGCGCAATTGTTTTGACTGCGCAGTCCTCCATGATCTCGATTCCGTGCTCGGCAAAAACTCGGGCCAGCCGGGCCCTGATGCCGGGAGGGAAGTTACGCACACCCAGCTCGGTCTCGGCCAAGATCATGGTTACTTCGGTGCCGGCGTGAGCCAAGCCGCAGGCCAACTCTGTACCAACAAACCCGCCACCAACTACGATTACGTGCTGCCCGGGACCACTGTACTTGCGTAGCGTGCGGTAATCGGTAAGGGTCCGGAAGTAGATGATGCGCTCGGCTGGATCCCCGATAGTTCGGGGTGTACCACCGGTGGCCAGCAAGATTTTGCGGTACTGCACTAGGTCACTCGCGTCGGTGAGGACTACGTGATCCTCGGGTCGGAACTCAACCACCTGGGTGTTCGACATGATGGTTGCGCCGGTTTTAGCCTCGGTGTTTAGGAGAGCATCCGACTCGGTTTTGTTTGACTTAAACCAGAGGTCCTTGCTGAGCATTGGACGGGAATATGGTTGATCGGGTTCCTGACCAATGATCAAGATGGACCCGTCGGGATCGCGCTCCCTAATTCCCCGGGCGGCGGAATGCGCAGACATCCCCGCCCCAACAATTACGTAATCATAGTCGTAACGCATGGCTGGCCTCCCCAAGTATCCCACGTGGTTCTTCTAACGGTACGACTGTTCGGGCGTTATGGCGAGAGATTGCGGATAACGATCTTGGTCCGGAAGCGCGGAATCATAAGGAAAATACGCGTACGCTTAGACATAATGAAACTCGCTTGGTGGGATGAAAATGGCGCATGATGCGGAAATCCCGGTTGACCCCGACGTGATAGAGAACGGGCCATCCGGAAACTTGAGCATCGGAAATATAGGTCTGGTGATGCTGGGTGGAACGCTGGGATCACTTGCGCGGGGGTGGATCGCTGAGGCACTTACTTCCCAAGGTGCAGACATAGCCACCGTCATAGTCAATGTGTCCGGTGCATTCTTCTTAGGTTTTGTGATCAGTTTCCTGGCGGCCTCAAACAAGCACTCGAGTACTCGGTGGAAACTGTTGCTAGGCACCGGGGCCGCTGGCGGCTTCACCACATATAGTACGTTTGCCTTCACATTTGTGGACTACATTCTTGACGGTCAACTCTGGTACCTCCTGGTATTTGGGCTGGGTACCGTACTTGTTGGAGGAGCAGCCTGCTACTTGGGGATTGCGCTGGGGACACGTGTGGGGAAGGGGACAACGTGAGCACTTGGTTACTACTTGGAGCCGCACTAGCAGGTGGGCTAGGCGCCGGGGCAAGATACACCGCAGATACACTGATCACCTCCCGCACACGGGGCGATTTCCCGTGGGGAACGGCCCTAATCAATGCCTCGGGATCGTTCCTTTTTGGACTGGTCATGGGCATTTGGCTGCAGACATATTCAAAGTCGGCCGCGGTGATTTGTGTCCTGCTTATTGGCGGCTTGGGCGGGTTCACTACCTTCAGCACCGCCACCTTCGAGGCTGTCCGGCTCATCCAACGCGGTGAAACGGTCAAAGCCGCCACTTACGCACTTGGTTGGCTCGCGGTCTGTGTGATTGCGGCGTTCGTGGGACTGGTTGTCACTGAATTGGTGGACGCCTAATCATCGTTGACCTAACTCAATGGGACTGAAAGGTCTTTGACCATCAAGAAGTTATTTAATGCAGTGCCGCGGATTACCGGTGAGCAGGTCTCGACTACTTCAAATCCGTGGGTGGCAAATACGGTACGCGCAGTGATACTGGCGTGCGCCGTCAGCCTCGCGATGCCCCACTTACGTCCCGTTGCGATGGCCCATTCCAGCAAGACACTTCCCACACCATGACCGGTGTGAGTGGGCGTCACAAACAACATGTTGATATACCCGGGGTTGTCCGTAACATCTAGATCTGCAAACCCCACAACCTCACCGGCGACCTCGGCAACCATGGTGGTAGTTGCCGCTCGGTTGGCATGCCAATCCTTATGATCTGTGGGTGTGCCAGCCCAGGCAGCTAGCTGTTGCGGAGTGTAATCGCCCTTTGCACCGACAGTTACCGCGTCCAAAAATATCTTGAGCGTGGCGGAGGCATCATGGGGGCGATAAGGGCGCAGTAAAATTGCCATGGGCATAGTATAAAGGCTCGTTCTGGGGATCGGCCGGGGTTTTCCTCGGTAGGGTTAGAGAACTACAAACGCTTATCTAATGAGGTTGAATTTCCATTACACGCCAACCAGAATCTGCTGCTGCCACGGCGGTGACGTGGCAGTCCCTTGGGGAGACGGAAACGGCCATGTGGTGGTCTGCAAACGACCGGCCCGCACCCAAGAAGATCGTAGTAGTTGGTGATGAACTTACAGCGGTTGCGGCGGTCAAACACGCCTCGCATGGCCAGGCCATGCTTTGGCTGGGAGACTTTCATAATGCGCGCCAGATCTTGGCCGCGATTGACCGTAGATTAACCAAAACCGCCAACGCCAAGACAAAACCGTCGCGACCCAGCGGTACACAACCCAGCGATGCCGATGAGTTTTACAAGATCAGGCAGGCTAGAGCTCAGCGGTCCCGGGCCATGTCCCTGATTTTGGTGCCGCTGAGCGTTGATGTGGACAATCAGATGCTTGTGCCATTACCCCGGGCCCCGAAGCTTGGGTCAGCTCTTGCGTTTGGGTATGGAGACCAACCCGGGCTTGGGCAAGGCGACGCGGTCATTAGTTTGCAAGAACTCATTGGTATCCAAAGCGCCTACCAGTGGTACCTCAATGGCGTGGACGTCCCGAGTCTTGGTGCCAAGATCTACCCGCACTATGGCACGTTTTTGCCTACCAGGCACGAGTACGTGGATCTAGTTGCAGCCGCACCGCTGCCCAGCAAGGATTTGGCCTTTGATATTGGTACGGGAACCGGTGTGCTCGCCGCGGTCCTAGCCGACCGGGGCGTTAAGCAAGTAATTGGTACGGATATTCACCAACGTGCGGTGGACTGCGCAACGGATAATTTTACTCGGCTTGGCATTGAAGCACGTGCAAGTGCGCAGGTAACCAATATGTTCCCGGCAGGCAAAGCGCCCTTGATCGTGTGTAATCCGCCGTGGTTGCCAGGCAGCGCCAACTCCACACTGGACGCAGCCATTTACGACCCGGCCAGCCAGATGCTCTTACAATTTCTGCGGGGACTGCCCAAACACCTGACCGAGGGAGGCGAGGGGTGGCTGGTCTTGTCAGATCTTGCCGAGCTCTTGGGCTTGCGTAGCCGGCAGATGCTACTCGATGCAATTGATCAAGCGGGCCTGGAAATCATCGATCGCCTAGATACGGTGCCTACACATGGGCGGGCAAGAGACACTACCGACCTGTTGTATGTGGCTAGGTCGAGGGAGACAACTTCACTGTGGCGTTTGCGGGTTAGCCCCACGGTAACCGGGTAGCACCCTTGTATGGTTGCCGAGAACAACGAAGTTTTAGGAGAGGTTTTTTTAGTGACTCGTATTGGCGCAGTTTTTAGTCCGTACCACAACCCACCAGAGGCCTTTAAAGAGGCCGTATTAGCGGCCGAGGCTGCGGGGGTTCCCGAGCTTTGGGTGTGGGAGGACTGCTTCCGTGAGTCCGCCTTTGTACCCATTGCGGCGGCGCTTGCGTGGACCACCAACTTGAAAATTGGCCTGGGGATCGCACCCATGCCGCTGCGTAACGTTGCTTTGACAGCAATGGAAATTGCGACCGTTGAGCGTATGTTCCCGGGTCGCTTTTATCCGGGCTTGGGCCACGGCGTGCAGTCTTGGATGGCGCAGGCCGGGGCCAAGGTGGCTTCCCCGCTGACGCTCATGCGGGAATATATCCCCGCATTGCGTGCGATTCTTGCCGGACAAGAAGTCTCAACTTCAGGCAGGTACGTGAATCTAGATAAGGTTCGCTTGGACTGGCCAATTGAGAACGCGCCACCGGTCTATGGTGCGGGCGTGGGCCCTAAGTCGCTCCAACTTAGCGGTGAGATGGCAGACGGGACCATCCTTGTTGCGGGGATGACCCCCGATGAGGTGGCCGGACACATCAAGACGATCAAATCTGGCAGTCCCCAGCCGGAATCGCACACGATTATTTCTTACATCACCGTGGCATTCGGTCAGGGCGCAAAGGATCGGGTTGCCGAGGAACACAAGGATCAGAGCATTGAAAATGATCGCGGAGCCTGGGGCACGGTTGCAGAAGTAGCGGAAACAGTTAAGAAGTTTGCGGAGGCAGGAGCCGATGCCGTTATTTTGACTCCTGCAGTGGGGGAACCCGACCTGATTGGGTTCCTTGGATCCGTAGGTGAGATTAACCGTCTGCTGAACTAGGTTTTGGTCTGGTTTCAGACACCGGTATTGGCAAGTTGCGGGGCGGGTAACCCGGTGGTGACACACTACCGGGTCAACCGCCCCGTTTGTGATCTACTTGAGTGGTTGAAATATTAAAGCTCGGGCCGTGACAGGACCCGGGTACAGCCTTACTCCAGATTGCAGGTGTGTGTAACGGTGGCTACCGAAAATTCCGCTGGTTCGCTCGACCATGATTCCCAGTTTCATACCGCCAACACGGTCGCTGAATTTGCGGCCAACTTGGCGCAGGTGCAACAGCGTATTGCCGATGCTGCTGCGCGAGTGGACCGGGACCCCAGTGAGGTTAGGCTGCTGCCCGTCAGTAAGACAGTTCTGGAGGAACGGCTGCGCAATGCAGTTGCCGCAGGGATGACCCAGCTCGGAGAGAACAAGGTGCAAGAGGCCCACCGCAAGTGGCAAAACATGTCTGACCTTGAAATTAATTGGTCGGTCATTGGGCACCTACAAACAAATAAAGCCAAGTTCGTGGCTGAGTTTGCTAGCGAGTTCCAGGCCCTGTCGTCAATCAAGATGGCCCAAACCCTAGACCGTAGGCTGCAGCAGTTGGGCCGCAGCCTCGACGTGTTTGTTCAGGTCAACACTTCCCGTGAGCCACAAAAGTTTGGACTACCTCCCGAGGAAGTCGCCGAGTTCTTGGCACAGATGCCGCAGTTCTCTGCCCTCAACGTCAAGGGGTTAATGACCCTAGCAGTCTTTTCCAAGGACCCCCGCGAGGTAGGCGCCTGCTTTGATGTACTGACAAACCTGCGTACCGAACTGGAGCAGGATGTTCCCGATGGTGTGAGCGTTGCTGAACTTTCCATGGGCATGTCCGGTGATTACGAACTGGCTATTGAACACGGCGCAACCGTAGTGCGGGTGGGACAAGCAATCTTTGGAGCTCGCCAAACCCCGGATTCCATGTACTGGCCCGGCCAAACAGAGCCCAAAAGCACGGAGCCTAAAAACTAACATGACAGACTCGATGAGTCCCTGGGAATTTGACCGGCGGCCCCCAAAGGTCATAGCGATTGGCTCTCAGCTGGTCTTTGGCTCGGTGGGTAATAATGCCGCAGGTGCTCAATTTGATGCCGCTGGACTCCGCCGGTTAACCATCCCAACAGTCTTGCTATCTAACTTGCCGCACTACCCAAGCGTGCATGCTGTGGATATTCCCGATGCCTGGCTTGCGAACGCCTTGAGCGACCTTGTGGCACGCGGTCTGCTGGGTACGGTTCGTTTTATTACCATTGGCTTCTTGGCTAGTCCCAGCCAAGCCGTGGTCATTGCGGATTGGCTCCGAGGAGTCAAAGAAGCTTATCCAAAGATCACCGTAATCTTGGATCCCACCATGGGCGATGACGACGTGGGAATTTACACTGCGCCAGGATTGGCCCAGGCGCACCTGGAGCTGTTGATCCCATTGGCAACCGGTATTGTGCCCAACCGTTTCGAACTCAAACTCTTAGCGCAGGCGGCCGGTTGGCCGGACGAGCCCCTTGATGTGATTGCAACGGCTCAAAAGATCACCGAACTGGGACCCAACTGGGCGGTGGTCACTTCTGCCACCGGGAATTTGGACTCGGACGCGGTTGTTGACTCGGTTGTCACGGCAGCGGGAGCAAGTTCACACAGCCACCCACTGGTTGCAACGGCAGCCAAGGGAGCGGGCGATCACTTTGCCGCAGCGCTCTTGATAGCACTGGCCCAAGGTAAGACCGTGGATGAAGGAACTGAGGATGCTGCTCAAGTGGTGGCAGCCCATTTACAAAACACCAAGGAGTAACTTATGGCCGAGCAAATTGTTATGTATGGCGCGGACTGGTGCGGTGATTGCCGCCGGGCCAAGGCAGTTTTGGACCGAGAGGGCGTGAGTTACCAATACGTTGACCTTGTTGCCGAGCCTGATGCTGCGCAAACAGCACAGGAGATCAGTGGCCGGCAGAATATTCCGGTCGTTGTGTTCCCCGATGGTAGCCACATGGTTGAGCCAACAAACAAGGACCTGCTAGCTAAACTGCAGGCCCTCGCCTAGAAACTCGGTGAAGACACCAGGCCGTGGCTCTGCACGCTAAGGCATGTTTCTAAGATTCCGGACTAGGGTGGCGTAATAACAAAAGGAAGGGCGTACTGCCATGAATCCTGATGCTCCGCTGGACCATAAGATCCGACCGTTCAAGCGGTCTCTGGCTGAGATTACGATCCACACGCTCTTATTGTTAGTGCCGATCGCGCTTGTGCTCTTTACCGTGCACATTAGCCAGCAGCGGACGTGGGCGCAGTTTATGCAAACGCTCTATGAAATTGGCGAGTTCCTGCACGGCGAGGTTGGCTGGATAGTTAGCCTCGATGTTGCGATCATGTTTGCGCTCTTCACTATCTCCGTGGGTGGGCAAGTCTTAGGTGAGGCGATGAAAGCCTCAAAAATGCGCGGTGATTTGGGCACTATCGCTGAGTTTGTTGCCGCGACTAGCATTGTCATCACCATCATGATGTTGCCGTATTACTGGGAGGAACCCACCAGATTCTTGGCGCTCTTTGGGGTAGTTCCCGCGGTGGTGGTGTTGGTATTTTTGGCCGCGCAACTTGGCAGTTGGGTGTTTGTGAATACCGAAGGTCAAGTCCGTGAAACGGAGCGGTTGCAGGCGGTGAACCAAGAGCTGCTCGAGGAGTTGGGCAGGTGGTCAAGTAAGCCGTGGCCACTTGTTATCTTAGTTAACCTGGCTGCTATGGCTACCGGTTCCGGTCTGGCATTCGCTATCCGGAACGCTCATGATTCGCTCTGGCTGATGGTGGCCTCTGACCTCGTAGTGGTTTCCCTGATGTTTATTGGAATTCTGCTGTTCTACTTCCTGCGCTTTACATTCAAAGACCACATCAAGCTCGGATTTAGTTGGCTGTTCCTCATTATCTTGAGCGTAGTTCCTTTGGTTTTTCTGTTTACCCAGGTCGTTGTCACCTACCAAGGGTGGTCGCCTCTGCGGGACCTTCCCGGGGTGCTCATCATCTTGGTGGGGGTAGCAAATACGGGATTTTTGCCCGCGACAAATAGATCAAAGTTTTGGATGGACTGGTCGATCCAAGGGGTGGCCCGTCAGTTTGCGCACCGCGCACTTGTGCGCCAGCAGGACGTGGTGCAGGCGCAATGGACTCACCTGAAAGAAAAGCTCCATAGCGCCAAACATGTCGAAGCTAACGAGTAGATTGCAGCCGCCACAGGCGTAAGGCGAAGTGCAGGTCAACACTGTGTGGTGGGGTGCGCCAGGTTGCCCCAAGTAGTCCGGAGATGCGCTCTGCCCGTTGCCGCACCGTGTTGGGATGTATGTGCAGGTACGCTGCGGTGGGTGTGAGCTTGCCACCGTGTTCGAGGTAACACCAGGCGGTTAACGTTAATTCACTGTGATGGGTCTGATCGTATGAGATCAGTGGGCCAACGAAGCGATCAATAAGCTCCGCAATGTGCGCGGGATGAGCTCCCGCAACAACTATTCCGGCAAGCCCAAGGTCGGTCACGTTTGCGACCGCGTTGGTGCGGCCCAAGGCTTGTTGGGCCGCAATAATCGCCAGAGCCCGAGAGTGTGCGTTGCCAACCCCTTCCACTTCACTAGCGTGGGTATGACCAATGAGCGCTGTGATATTGCGTGAGTTGAGCGTGGTCAAGAGTCTGGTGGCCAGTGTTTGTGAGGACCTTGCGGAATCGGTGATGATGCAGATGTGCCCGGAATGCAACGTGAATAGTCCCTGATACAGGACTGAGCGGACCGCGGTCAGGGCGGCATAACCAACGTCTGGGTCCACCTCACCAACGAGCACATCAAGTCCCTTGGCGCCGTGAATCCCGTAGTCGGCAAGGCGCGACATTAGTGTTGGATCGTTGTGTTTGTGAGGGCTGACTAGGTCGCTGATGAGCTCGGACTGGGCCCGATTATCGGCGTCGATCAGGGTGCGCTCAAACAGGATGAGGGTGGATACAAAGACGGAGGCCCGCTCCAAAACAGTGCGATCTTTGGGGCCGCCCTGAGACACGAGGGTTGCCAGGTGTTCTTCTCCAGCCGATGCCGCTGCAATGACTAGGGTCTCTGTCGCCTGCCTAACTCCGGTTGCGCCGCGTCCATGGCGTGATGCTTCGGCGGCCGCCATGACGTGTTCGGGCCGTAAGACCTCTCCGTCAAAGACCGCCGAGCCAGCTAACAGCTGCCAAGCCGGGTCGTAGATGCTGACCGAGTGCCCCACTTCCTCGGTTAACACGTCGACAATGCCTTCTAAACCCGCTCCCGGCACAAGAGAGCCCATGAGCCGCTCATCAAGACGCAGCATGTCTTCAAGTTCGCGTTGGCGCTTAACTGTTTCGGTTTGGGTGCTTGATTGGGTATTGATGAGCTGATTGAGTTTTGAGGTGAGCCGGGTGTGTTCAAACGCTATCGATGCTTGGGCCGCCAAGTCTACGAGTGCTTGGACGGCAGTTGGGGAGAACTTGAGCGGGGAGCGGTGGGCAACGAGCAGGGCGCCGACTACTTTTCCTCCTACCCGCAGCGGAGTGCCAAGGATGGCTTTGACGCCTTCGCCGTGCACGATCTTGTCGATGTAGTCGAGGTGATTCATCTCTGGATCGGCAAGGTAGTCCGCGGTCTGCACAGGACTGCCACCGGCCGCTACAGCCCCTAATAACCCGGTGCCTAGGGACATACGAATGGACTGATAGGCCGGAGTACGTACGCCGTCAGTAACAAAGATGAATGTTTCGCCTGCGCCTAGGTCATTGCGGGATAGATAGGCCATGTCAGTTTGGAGTAGTTGCCGCGTACGCCGGACAACACCGCGCAGCACTACTGTGCGGTCTTTGATACTGGCTAGATCTTCTGCGCATTCGCGCACCGCACGTAGCAGCTGGTCGATTGGTGGATCAGGTAGGACTGGAATCGAATGGGCAACTGACGGCTCTGTCATGCCATCCAGACTATCCCGCGGAGCAGTGTTTCTGCATGACAGGAAAAAGGGCAAACTATGGCACTGGCTGACATGGTGCGGACTACCAGAATGGGCCACGCTGAAACAACAGAATGAACCGCCGCGCTCAGGCGGCGTAACGACAAGCAATGGAGGTTGTTGTGACTGAAATGAAAGTTCATGTGCTGTCGACCGGGGTGATGGAAACCGACCTCACCTGGTTGTTACTTAAGGGCGGCCGCACTATCAGAGACCGCCACCACAAGAATGACCCAGTGGTTTGGGGTGAGTGCCCCACTCACGCGGTGTTGATTGAACACCCCGAAGGGCGAATCTTGTGGGACACCGGAGTGCCGCGGGACTGGGAGGAACGTTGGGCACCAACCGGGTTCCATAATTTCTTCCCGGTGAAGGAACCTATTGATGGCCCCGGCTACCTCGATTCCTCCCTTGCCCAACTGGAACTGACTCCGGATGACATTGACATTCTTGTCCTGTCTCACCTGCATTTTGACCATGCCGCCAACGCAAAAATGTTCACCAACCCAAAGACAAGAATTATTGCCAACAGCAAGGAAATTGAAGGTGCCCGGGCAATTACGGGATACTCTGCGGGGGCCCATATTGTCAGTGATTATGACGGGCTGAACTTGGAATCCGTTTCCGGTGACGTTGAGATTGTTCCCGGTGTTTCTGTCATTGAAACCCCGGGGCACACCTGGGGAACAATGTCCCTCAAACTTGACCTCGAAAATGATGGCACCAAAATCTTTACCTCTGATGCGGTCTACCTTGGTGATAGCTGGGGGCCGCCGGCGGTGGGGGCGGCAATCGTCTGGGACAACATTGCTTGGTTGGAATCGGTTGAAAAATTGCGCAAGATCGCCCAAGAATCAAACGCGGAAGTCATTTTTGGTCATGATGCTGAGCAAGCCAAAGAACTACGGTTCGCTCCCGACGGTTTCTACAGTTAGGGGACGGCATGATCCTGTATGACTTTGTGTGCCAAACGGGCCATATTTTCGAGGCTGGGGTGGCCTCAATGGTGTCTCCCAACCCGCCTTGCCCGGTATGCCACGCGACGAGTTCTAGGCGTCCATCTCGAGTGAACTTCGGTGGCCAGGCCGGAACCGGGATATCGCGGGAAAACATGCCCAAGAGCTGGCGGGCAACTCGCGGTGGTGACAAAGAAACCGTTGCGCACTGGCACAAGGTCGCAACGGAACGCGAAAAACTTGAAGAGAAACATCCCGAGCTAGCCGGTGATCGGCGCCCGGTCCTGGCCCATGAAGGTATCTTCGCCAAGAAACCGCTGCGGGCCGGTGACGATATTGCAAAATCGGTGGGTGCAGCGATCACTGCGGACAAAGCCGCCACCATGAAACGATCGAGGATTGAACAATGAAGATCCAAGGTGCAGTACTTGAGGAAATAGGCCGTCCCAGGCCCTACGTGCAGTCCCAACCTATTAGCATCAGTGAACTCACTCTGGATCCGCCGGGGGATGAGGAAATTCTGGTCAAGATGGAGGCAGCCGGTATCTGTCACTCCGATCTCTCAGTGGTTGATGGGAACCGGGTTCGTCCGGTTCCCATGCTGCTCGGTCATGAAGCGGCGGGCAGAGTTGTCGAGGTTGGGCGCGGCGTAACGGATCTTTCTGTTGGTCAGCGGGTCGTCATGGCCTTCTTACCGAGGTGTGGGGAGTGCGCAAACTGTAAGACCGACGGCAAACTGCCGTGTACCCCGGGGTCTTTGGCCAACAATGCCGGCACGCTGCTGGGTGGCGGGATGCGCTTGCACCGTGATGGACAGGAGATTAATCATCACCTTGGGGTGTCCGGGTTTGCGGACCATGCGGTGGTAAATAGGCGCTCGGTTGTCGCAGTCGATGACGATGTACCACCGGAGATCGCCGCAGTTTTGGGTTGTGCAGTCTTGACCGGTGGGGGAGCGGTCATTAATGCCGGCGACCCGGCGCCCGGAGACACAATCATCATTGTGGGTCTTGGCGGTGTCGGTATGGCCGCCCTCATCACAGCCGTTTCGCTGGGACTTGGGGACGTTATTGGGGTGGACGCGGTTCCGGAGAAGCTAGACCGTGCCAAGGAATTGGGGGCAACGGCAGTCTATGCGCCCCAAGAGGCACTCGACGCAGGCCTCAAAGCGCCCGTAGTAGTCGAAGCAGCCGGTAATGCGAGAGCGTTTGAAACCGCGGTGAAGCTCACCGGAGTAGGCGGAAAAACTGTCACGGTGGGCCTGCCCGCCCCGAGTGCTGAGGCAACCATCATCCCGCTGGGGATTACGGCAGAGGCGCGGACCATCATTGGTAGTTACCTGGGCTCGGCCGTCCCAGCGCGCGATATTCCCACCTATGCCCAACTTTGGCGCGATGGCAAACTTCCCGTCGAGGCATTGATTTCCGCCAAGATTTCTCTGGCAGATATCAATAGGGCTATGGATCAATTGGCTGATGGCCAAGCGATTAGGCAGGTAATCATGTTTGACTGATTCCGATGGGTAGGGCTGCGGCAGGACTGGATCTAGAACAAACGACTGATAGCAGGCGAAGAAGCATGAGCGATCAAAATCAAGGAACACCAATACTGGGCGGACAATCCGCAACTGAACAAGAGCTCCTGGGCCGGGTGCCAAAGGGAGTGTTTGTCTCGGGGCAGTGGCGGCAGGCTCAAGATGGCGGGGTCTTTGATGTCATTGACCCGGCCACCGGTCAGAGCCTAGTTCAGGTTGCCAATGCAACGCCTCAAGATGGGCGCGATGCCCTTGGTGCGGCCGTTGCCGCCCAGGAGCAGTGGGCTAGGACGCCGCCACGGGAGCGGGCGGAGATCCTACGTGCCGGGTTTGAGGCGGTTCATCGGCGAGCGGACGATTTTGCTCTCCTGATGACTTTGGAGATGGGGAAGTCGTTGGCCGAGGCTAGGGGCGAGGTTAACTACGGTGCCGAGTTCCTGCGTTGGTTCAGCGAGGAGGCCGTGCGCATTAGCGGGCGGTATGCAACCGCCCCGGACGGCGCCGGCCGCATCCTGGTTTTGAAGAAGCCGGTGGGGCCATGCCTGTTCATCACACCGTGGAATTTCCCGCTTGCCATGGCTGCTCGCAAGATTGCCCCGGCAATCGCGGCGGGTTGCACCATGGTGGTCAAGCCGGCGGCACAAACGCCCCTATCCACGCTGCTATTTGCCCAAATCATGGCGGAAGTTGGACTTCCGGAGGGAGTCCTCAACGTCATCCCGACCACTAGTGCCGCCCAGGTAACCGGGCCACTCATCGCAGATCCGCGGCTGCGTAAACTCTCGTTCACCGGATCAACGCAGGTTGGCAAGATGCTCCTGAAGCAGGCATCGGAAAATGTTCTGCGCACGTCAATGGAACTGGGCGGCAATGCACCATTCTTGGTATTTGAGGACGCGGATATTGACGCGGCAATCGAGGGAGCCCTCGCGGCCAAGCTGCGCAATATCGGCGAGGCGTGCACGGCGGCCAACCGGTTCTACGTGCACCAGGACGTTGCAGATAGTTTTGCCGAGCGGCTTGCCGAGCGCATGAAAGGCATGAAGGTTTCACGTGGAACAGAGCAGGACGCGGAGTTAGGGCCGCTCATTGATGAGGCCGGCCGCGCCAAGGTTCAAGAACTTGTTTCCGATGCCGTGGCTGGTGGCGCCAAGATTGTTACGGGCGGTGCGCCCCAGGCGGGGCCGGGATTCTTTTACCCACCTACGGTCCTGACATCTGTCCCGGCTGGAGCGCGGGTCCTGACCGAGGAAATCTTTGGTCCGGTGGCTCCAATTGCTACCTTCAAAACCGAGGAAGAGGCAATTAAGCTGGCAAATAATACTGAATTTGGGCTCATTGCCTACGCATTTACCGCAGATAATGCTCGCGTGCTGCGGCTTGCCGAGCGGTTGGAAACTGGAATGCTTGGCATCAATTCGGGAGTCATTTCTAACCCAGCGGCACCGTTTGGTGGGGTTAAGCAGTCTGGACTCGGACGTGAGGGCGGCGCCGAGGGGATTGATGAGTTCTTGGAAACCACCTATGTGGGAATTGCCAACCCGTTTGCATGATCTCAGGTCCTTGTGTGCGGACACACTGCAACGGTTGGGATGAATGCGAACGCATGGATTGTTCGGTTAAGTAGATAGTCTTTTGCAGGTAGGCCCTGCACCGAAACTTTCCTGGAGGCAACTGTGACCGACTACGGCCGCGCACTAGAGTTTGGTAGTTTTATCACCCCCGCGGCTGGCTCAGCGCGCGGTGTCATTGAGTTGGCTAAGGTATCGCAGCGGGCAGGGCTCGACTTTGCCACGTTCCAAGACCACCCGTACCAGCCGGCGTTCTTTGATACCTGGACGCTCCTGAGCTACCTAGCTGCGCAAACCTCGACTATTCGTCTCGCCGCCAACGTGCATAACTTGCCGCTGCGTCCACCAGCGGTTTTGGCAAGGTCGGCGGCGAGCCTAGATATTTTGTCCGGCGGTCGTATCGAGTTAGGCCTCGGCGCGGGCGGGTTCTGGGATGCCATCGAGGCCATGGGCGGCGGACGGTTGACCCCCGGGCAAAGCGTCTCCGCTCTGAGCGAGGCAATCGACGTCATTAGGGGCATCTGGGATGTGGGCAACCGCGAACGCTTTGTTTATGAGGGTGAGTTCTATCAGATCAACGGTGCCAAACGTGGCCCGGCCCCGGCCCACGATATGGAAATCTGGCTGGGTGGATATAAGCCGCGCATGCTGCGCCTCATTGGTACCAAGGCCACCGGCTGGTTACCCTCCTTGTCATACCTGCCGGACCTCAAGGACCTGTCCGTTGCTAACGCGGCAATTGATCAAGCGGCGCTCAAGGCCGGCCGTGACCCGAAGGTGATCCGTAGGCTCCTGAACGTGGGCGGTCAAATTACCAACGCCCCAACTTCCAAACCGCTGGTAGGTCCGGTCCAGCAATGGATCGATGACCTAGTTTCCATGGCCTTGGAACACGGAATGGATACCTTTATTTTGGGTGGGGACAGCGTGCAAATGCTTGAAATCTACGGAAACGAGATCATCCCTGCGGTGCGAGAAATTGTTGCACAAGAGCGCGGCACAAACGGTTTGGGAGCGTAAGGAACGTGGATTTAGGGCACCCCGTAAAGTTTGGGTTTGCAACCGAGGTCAGGCACATCGTTGAGACCGCAGAGCTGGTCCAAGCAGCCGAAGAGCTGGGTCTAGATACCGTATCTATTGTGGAAACGAGTGACCCGGATGCCAGCCTTGACCCGTGGACTACGGCAACCTGGTTAGCCGGAAAGACCGCGGTCTTAACCATCAATGCGCCGGGGCTAGACCCGCGCGTTCACGTGCCCGGCATGACTGCGCGAGCCGTGGGATCGTTAGATATCTTGACCGGTGGGCGTGCCGAGCTCACGCTCAATACGGAGGGAACTCGGGAGTTTGTAAACCCCAAATTCGATGCGGTTGCGCTGCAGATCCCCCAGGAAGAGTTGGACTTCCTCACCGAGTCCGTAGCGGTAATCCGGACCCTGTGGGATACCGCAAATACGGGTAACATCAATTTTTCTGGGGATTTTCACCAGCTGCTAGGGGCCCAAAGTGGTCCCGCGCCCGCCCACAATATCCGGCTGTGGTTGAACTCCAAGAACCCGGTGGTTGTGGGTGAACTGGCCGACGGTTGGGTAACCACCCCCACGCTGCACATGGCTGCCAGCGAAAACAACGGTGGATAGGATCGGTTAAGCCCCGAGGCCTTACATGACTTAGCCGCTCAGCAGCGCGCAATTGATACCGCTGCGATTGCGGTGGGGCGTGACCCCCGAGAAATTGTGCGTAAGGTTCAGCTGGACCGCAGTATCCTGCTCGGTGCGGATCCGGCCGGCGAAATGATCAAGCTGGTAAACCTCGGATTTTCAGAGTTCGAACTGTTGACCAACCGGCCGCTTGACCTGACCATTTGGGCCATGGAGATTGCGCCCGTGGTTCAAAATAAGGTGGCCGCTGTGCGTGCGGAAACAGGGATTGCTACCGCGGTGGTCAAGCATCTCTCGGTGCGATCACGGCGTAGCAGTGCGATTAATTATGATGCCATTCCTCCGGAGCTGCGGAATCGCATGGTGGAACCGGGGAGGCCCGATACGGCGCGGTAAAGTCCACCTACATGCGCGGGGGTACGCCCTCCTTGGTTCTGCAACCGCAGACGCCCCAAGAGGTTAGTGCCGCGGTACTCTTTGCCCAGGAGCAGGGCGTTGAGGTGGGCACACGCTCCGGTGGACACGGATTTTCTGGTCGGTCCACAAATCGCGGTGGCATTGTTATTGACGTGGGAGGGCTTAACCAAATACAGGTGCTGGACAAGGCAAACCGGATTGTGCGCGTTGGTCCCGGTGCCCGGTGGGGGCAGGTTGCTGCTGCCATTGAACCGCACGGCTGGGTTATCAGTTCCGGTGACTCCGGAGGAGTCGGTGTAGGAGGGCTTGCAACTGCCGGCGGAGTTGGGTTCTTTGGCCGAAAACACGGACTAACGATTGACCATATGGTTGCTGCGGAGATTGTCCTGGCTGATGGCAGCCATGTGCGTGCCAGTGAAACCGAAAAGTCCGACCTCTTCTGGGCGATCCGCGGGGCGGGCCAGAACTTTGGCATTGTCACCGCGTTTGAATTTCAAGCAGCCGAAGTTGGGGACATCGGATATGCACAACTGGCCTTAAGGGTGGACAATCTACCCGAGTTCCTCGTGGCCTATGGTGCGTTGGTGGAGGCGGCTCCGCGTGAGCTGACCCCGTTCCTGCTCATGGGTGAGCAAGAACCTACAAAGCCCATCATTGCTCAGATCATGGCGGTGGTTGCCAGCGATAATGCGGATGAGATCATTGCCGCGCTGCAACCGTTTGCGAGCCTTGGGGAGTTGGTGGGCCAGCAGGTCTACATCACAAGTTATGCACAGCTTGTGGATAGTCCGGAGCCGGGCGTTAGCCGGGCCATGGGCGAACCGGTGGGGCGGGGTGCCGCAATCAACCACATCACACCGGCGTTTGCCAAGGAATTAGCCGGCTTCATTTTGAGTGGGGAAACCTATTTCTTCCAGATCAGGGCAACCGGAGGTGCCGCAGCGGATGTACCGGTTCACGCAACCGCATACGCCCACCGGGCAGCAAACTTTCATCTTTCGGCACTAGCAGCGAACCAAAACCGGCTAAATACCGCATGGGATGCCATGTCGCACCACTTTGACGGCCTCTACCTCAGCTTTGACACTGATCGCAGGCCCGAGCGAGTCAAAGATGCATTCCCACCCATTACCCTGGCGCGCCTAGAGGTATTGAAAAAACAGTACGACCCCAACAACGTGTTCCGGGACAACTTCAACATTTTGGTCGTCCCGGAAACGGTGTGAGCAGCAAGAGAAATAACGCAAAACTCAGGTGAGTTTAAGCCTGCCGGGGAGGTGCTACGGTCTCAAATTTGGCATCGACCCGGCAGTTAATTTCAATGTCTTGTGGCTTGAGAACTAACTCAGGGCTACCACCCATCTTTGCTGACCGCATTCCGGCATCGGCAAATGCCACTGGATAACCGGGCCCGGATTCGGCATTGCCAAGCATGCCCGGGTCGGCAAGTGCAATGCAACGCACCGCCTGATCTTGCAGTGCCCGCGCGTAGGTCAGGGCCTTGGTCTGCGCATTATGCACGGCCAAACCCTGAACCAGTTGGGTCGCGGCTAACCGAGCGGGCTCGGTCAGCTCCCATGTCACGCCATCAATGACAACCCCGGAAACCGTGGCCGCCTCCAGGTAAAAGGTATTGAGCGCCGCAAAATCAGCAAACCGGACCTTGAACTCCACCACGGCCGTGTACACAAGCCGCAATTGCGCGCCCTCATTGTTCCACGGGCGCTGCGCATCAACCCGGATTTGGTCCGCGGAGAACCAGGTAATTGCGGGGGTGCGGCCGGCACCGGGGTGCGCCAATGGGGCAATAAGCTCCTGAATCTGATTAGCACTCACAGCGACCTGGTCCAAGACAGCGGTCTTGCTAGGGCCGTCCAAGCGGACCTGCAGGTTGAGATTTGCGCGCTCGGGCTGGTGATATTGGGTGGCGGATCCCTGGACGGTAATTATCATGTTCATAACCTACCAATACTGCTCATAGTGTGAACCAGGACACTTCTGTGTCAACATAAGGGTATGGCAATTGACCTCGAATCTCTCTACGTTGACCTGCACAAGCACCCGGAACTTTCATTTCAAGAACATCGCACCGCCGCGATAGTTGCCGAGCATCTGGAAAACCTTGGGTATGAAGTCCAGACGGGCATTGGCCAAACCGGTGTGGTCGGTGTGCTGGAAAACGGGGACGGCCCCGCGGTCCTGCTGCGCGCTGACATGGATGGGCTGCCGGTTCTTGAGGCGACTGGGCTGGCGTACGCATCCACCGAGCGGGCAATTGACCATGAGGGCAATGATGTTCCGGTCATGCACGCGTGTGGCCACGATGTGCACGTGACCGCGTTGATTGGAGCGGCTGAGCAACTGGCGGAGTCCACGGAACAATGGTCCGGGACCGTGATCGCCTTGTTCCAGCCGGCTGAGGAGCGCGGAGGCGGTGCGCAAGCGATGGTTGATGACGGCCTGTTTGACTCGATTCCTGCCCCCGCCGTGGTGCTGGGTCAGCATGTGGGTCCGTTTCCAGCGGGAGTGCTGGCCCTGCAGTCCGGGGTTGCCATGGCAGCGGCGGACTCATTGCGGATCAACCTCTATGGCCGTGGTGGGCATGGCTCGCGGCCAGAGGCCGCTATTGACCCGGTCCTCATGGCCGCGAACCTGACGGTCCGGCTGCAACAAATTGTGTCCCGGGAGGTAGCATCGACGGATTCCGCGGTGGTCACCGTGGGACAACTTCGCGCCGGCACCAAGAGCAACATCATCCCCGATGACGCCACGTTAGGATTGTCGGTTCGAAGCTTTAATCCCGAAGTTCGGGAACAGGTGCTAGGTGCGATTGAGCGCATGGCTCAGGCCGAGGCTGCCGCCGCCGGTGCAGAGCGAGCCCCTGAGGTTATTTTGGAGGAGAGCTTCCCACTGACGGTTAACAATCCCGATGCCACAGCACGCACCGCTCAGGCGCTTGCTTCGATTGCTGGGCCATACGGGGTGGTGAGTCCCGGTCCGATGGCCGGCAGTGAAGATGTCAGTGTTCTTTCAACCGCGAGTTCAGTGCCGTTGGTGTACTGGTTTCTAGGTGGACTTGATCATGACTTATTTGGTGACCTCACCCGGGGGGCGGTGGACACAAGCGTTCCGGCTAATCACTCCCCGCTCTTTGCCCCGGTTTTGCAACCAACGCTTTCGGTTGGGGTAGCTGCTTTGCTGGCCGCTGCTCGGGAGTGGTTGGACTGAGCAGAGGCACCGGAGTCAGGTTTCTGCGCCTCTGACCGACATTCATGGGCCAATGGAGTAAATAGCATTTTTAGGGTATGTTTTCTTGCTACCATCACATCTAGCAGGGCCGCTGTGACTCCGATCTCGCCCGCGGCTTTGATTATTGTGTTGGTTTACTCGCAATGACGCGTGAAAGGAAGAAACATGTCTACAAACCTGCCAATTTTGGGTAAAAACTTCATCTGGGGAACAGCAACCGCCTCCTATCAAATTGAGGGAGCCGTAAACGAAGGCGGCAGGGGAAAAACCTCCTGGGACACCTTTAGCGCCCAGCCCGGGCGGATACATAACGGTGACACCGGTGATGTTGCTTGCGACCACTACCACCGCTACCAAGAAGACGTAGACCTCATGAAGACCCTAGGACTGGATTCCTACCGGTTTTCATTCGCATGGTCTCGGATCCAGCCAACCGGTAGCGGGCCGGTTAACTCGCAAGGACTGGACTTTTATGACCGTTTGGTTGATTCACTCTTGGAAGCGGGAATAGCCCCGGCTCCAACCCTCTTCCACTGGGACACACCCCAGGCAATTGAGGATCAAGGTGGTTGGCTCAGCCGGGATACGGCAGACAAATTTGCAGACTACGCCCACATCATGGGGGAGCGGTTTCAGGACCGCATCAAACAGTGGATGACTATTAATGAGCCGGTGGTTTTAACAATGTTTGGCCACGGAGCTGGCGTGCATGCCCCCGGTAAGGCCCTTGGTTTTGATGCGCTTCCCGTGGCGCATAATCTCCTGCTGGCGCACGGACGTGCGGTGACCGCGCTGCGTGAAGCAGGTGCGATCAATATTGGCTTGGCAAATAATCATGCACCTACCTGGCCGGCAAGCACTGATCCAGAAGATCTGCAGGCGGCTGGTCTTTATGACAATATTGCGAACTGGATTTTTGCGGATCCGATCTTGTTAGGAAAGTACCCGGACGCAGTAGCGGAGCTGATTCCCCCGGGCCTCGAAGACGACCTTGCTGAAATCTCGGTGCCAATCGACTTTTACGGAATCAACTATTACAACCCAACGCTTGTTGGCGCACCAACCTCAGACGGGCCGGGTGATCTGGATGGGATTGAGATTGACATTGAGTTGCCGTTTACCATCCTAGATATCGAGGGCTACCCCAAAACCGACTTTGACTGGCCAGTCATTCCGCAGGGTTTCACCGAGTTGTTGGTGGGCTTCAAAGAACGTTACGGCGACAAACTGCCTCCCATTTTCATTACCGAGAATGGCGCAGCGATCAACGATGAGGTTGGTCCAGACGGCCAGGTGCATGATCAGCGCCGCATTGAATACACGGACTCGCACCTACGCGCGGTCAAAGAAGCCATGAATCAGGGCGTCGACGTGCGCGGCTATTTCCACTGGTCCTTGCTAGACAACTTTGAGTGGGCCGCCGGTAACGCCATGCGCTTTGGGCTTATTCACACCGATTTTGAAACACTCAAGCGGACGCCAAAGGACTCGTATTACTGGTATCAATCAGTTATCCAGGCCAACAAATGACCCAGCCACAGGCCAAGATGGCAAAGGTGCCCGTTCCCACCGAGCGGGCATCTACCGGATGGATCTTGCGGTTTACGCTTGCCTATATTGGGATCAATATTGTTTGGGCGGGACCCGGACAGGTGCTGATGGCGCCACAGGTAGAGATTTTGAGCCAGGGTGCCCAGTGGGGACCGTTTACAACCGTCAAAGAAGACAACCTCGCACTTATTGGCGCAATTGCGGGAATCTTTGCGGTCCTTTCTGGTCCACTTTGGGGTGCGTTATCTGACCGGTCGTCTTCCAAGTGGGGTAGGCGGACCCCCTGGATGACCGTTGGCACCATACTTGTTGCGATTGCAATGGTTGCTTCGGGGATGGCGCAAACGTTACCGGCGCTCCTGCTCAGTTGGACTGCATTTCAGATTGTCATCAACGCGGTTATCACGCCGCTGTCAGCAACTATCCCGGACCATGTGCCGGAGCGGCAACGTGGGGTAGTTTCTGGCTGGTACGGATTTGGTTACACCTTCGCGGTCGTTGCCGGAACCGGGTTGGGCACGCTTGCGACCGCGCTGTGGCCCGGTATGAAAGGGATTACCCTAGGCTACTTTCTGTGCGCGGCGGCCTGCGTTGTAGCGATGCTCCCGATGCTTGCCAATCGTTGGGAAACTCCACTTCCACGGGAGGTCAAGGAGTCCATTCCAAAGTTTGGTTGGCCGCAATTACTTGCGTGTTTCTGGGTTGATGTCCGTAAGCACCCGGACTTTGGGTGGGCCTGGTTAACCCGGTTTATTGTCACGTTGAGTACTTCAACGACCCTGTTCTATTTGTATTACTACCTGCAAGATGAAATTGGCCTAACCCGAGATGACGCCCTAGTTGCTCATGGTCTGAGGGTTTCTGAGGGAGTGCTGTTACTGACGGCGACGTATGCAATCGCAGTTTTTGGCACCGTGGTGGTTGCTGGAGTGTTGTCTGACAGGTTGGGTAAGCGCAAAGTCTTTGTCTCCGCAGCTTCGATCTTTATTGGCATAGCAACGGTCACAATTGCCTTTGCGCCAAACTTTGCGGTTGTCATAGTCGGTGCGATCATTTTGGGCTTGGGCACGGGAGTGTTTACTTCCGTTGACTTCGCAATGGTTTCCCAAGTTTTGCCAGCTACAGAGGACACCGGTAAAGACGTAGGAATCATCCACCTAGCGATCACGCTTCCCAATATCTTGGCACCGGTTGTGGCCGCACTGTTGGTGGGCTCTTTGGGTGGATACACCAGTCTTTACCTTTTTGCAGGTAGTTTGGCTGTGCTTGGAGGCCTGCTGGTTTACAAAATCAAAGGAGTTGACTAGACAAAAGACCGTTGGCTAGGTTGCCCTAGCCAACGGCCGGTTTGTCCCTAACGGCGCGCACCGGAAAGGACAAGTATCTTGGTGCCTCCTGTTTTACCGGGCATGGCAAGGAGGATTACCAAAAGTCTAAAGGACTTTAGTAACTAGACCGTGAAATGACACTATCTTGTTATACATTGTCTTGAAATGGGGGTCTTGTTCTTGCTCTGAGTTTGGTAGCGATTCGTCCGCACAGTGGGCAAAGCCAAATGCATTGCCGGGAAACAGACTTACTTGTACTTGGGGGTAGGGAGAATGCCCGTTGTTGGAATCGCTTCCGATGCCCCATTGGGCACGGTTCCGGTCTGGGAGCTTGCAGTGTGCTTGCGAGCATGGGTAACCGCGGCGGGTAATTCTTCGAAGAGATGTTTAGGATCTCGCAGCGCACCGATTACCCCCAGATGCTGCATGAGGCCCAAGTGCTCTCGTTTGATTCCCTTGACCAGGACCGTGATGCCGTTGCGTTCCAAGCTTACGATCAGTTCACTTAGCGAATGTGCTCCGGTCGAATCCAAGCCCTGGATTTGTGACAGTCGCAAGATGACCACGTCAACCCAAGCCTGAGCCCAGATTTCCTCGGTAATTTTCTCTGCTGCAGCAAAGAACAATGAGCCATCTATGCGAAATAGTGCAATCCGTTCGTCGCCGGGTTGTGGCGGCCCGGGTAGATCAACTCGGTGTACTCCCGAGCGGCTGCTCAAAGCTCGCAGCGCCAGGATTCCAGCAACCGCTATTCCAATACCCACTGCAACAATAAGGTCTACGGAAACTGTAATGAGTGCGGTCACTGCAAATACCAAGGCATCAGACCTGCTGGCCTTCATGACGGTTTTGATCGTCAGCGGTGAAACCATGCGGGCCGCGGTGACCATGAGAACTCCGGCCAAGGCAGACAGAGGAATGGTAGAAACCAAGTTGGTCGCTAGGTAGACCACCGCGAGCAGCACGAGAGAATGGGTGATCGAAGATAACCTTGTTCGCCCTCCCGAGCGCACATTGACAGCGGTGCGTGCGATTGCGCCGGTCGCCGGCATGCCACCAAAAAACCCTGCTGCAATCGAAGCTAAGCCCTGACCAACCAGTTCCCGGTCCGGGTCGTAGGGGCCGGTATCAGAAATCGACGCCGCGACCCGGGCGGAAAGCAGCGATTCGATTCCGGCCAGAATGGCTACCGCAAAGGCCGCGGGCAAAAGCATTGTGACGGTGCCAAAATCAAAGGTTGGTAGCGACGGGCTTGGTAGCGAACTGGGGAGTTCGCCAATGCGGGCAACCGGTATGTTGGCAACGGTAACCACGACTGAAACGGCACCTAGGGCAATGATGGATGCTGGAAGCCCGGGGCGCCATTTGGTAAGGACCGTCATGATCGCTGCGACTGCGGCCGCAATAGCCAGGGGGATGAGTGCCTGTGGCCAAATTGCCGCACGCACAACCTGCCATGCGGCTACGACAGCATTTGTGCTATTTCCCTTACCGTTTACGTCAAAGGCTGATGGAAATTGCTGCAGAAAGATGATGATTCCAATGCCGACGGTAAAACCTTCAATAACTGGCCACGGTACATAGCCTATGGTTCTACCTAGTTTGAATATTCCGGCAACAAGGACGAGAACACCGGCAATGATTGCAACCGTGGCAACGTATTGGACCCCAAAATCGACCACAATTGGGAGGAGAACTACGACCATGGCCCCGGTTGGCCCGGAGACCTGAATGTTTGAGCCACCAAAAATAGCGGCCACCAACCCGGCAATGATGGCTGTGATCAGCCCAGCTTCAGCCCCTACCCCTGAGCTTACGCCGAAGGCGAGTGCGAGAGGCAGTGCCACAATCCCCACGGTGAGACCGGCTAAGAGGTCAAAACGCCAAGTCTTTTTGGTGGCTGCATAGTCGCTGCGGCGTGGCAGCAGGCTGGCGATCGACGATGGTTTCACATCGAGCTCATTTCGGTACCGATCCCTGGCAGGAGCCGAGAACGCTCCTCCTGCTGTGAACTTTGTTCCAGAACCGAGGTCAAGAATCCGCGCGCTGCCAACAATAATTCACGCACCTGAGGGTGGGCAATACGGTAATACACCGTTGTGCCCCGGCGTTGGGACACCACCAACTGGTGCTTACGCAGCACTGATAAGTGCTGTGACAGGTGTGAGGCCTCTAGGTCCATTTGCTTGAGGAGTTGGGCCACGGAGAGCTCCTGATCCGAGCACAGAAGCTCGAGTGCACGGATCCGGAGGGGATGTGCAAGACCTTTGAAAAGATTTGCTTTGACCTCGTATAGGGGTGCAAGTTCCGGATCAATCAACATTGATGAGGGCCTCCTTGTGCCATGACGCAACTCTTGAATGATGAATCCATCATATCGTCATGCAACAGCGAGTCCGTGAGACCCAAGGCCTAGGAGGGGAGGCTCTGCCTAGCGGCCGCCCAAGTTGCCTAGGGCCTGCTATTTTGTGGTGCGTTGAGCGAGACGCAGGAAGTCCTGGGCCGCCGGTGATAATCGGTGCACCGGACCATTCCATAAAGCTGTCAGGGGCCGTGTCACCTGCCCGAGTTCAGTTGGGATTGCAATGAGGCGACGAGCGGTAAGGTCCTCTGCCACGGTCCGCAGACTCAGAAAGCTAGGTGCGATCCCGGCAACGGTCGCCGAGCGTACCGCCGAGGTAGTCCCCAATTCCAGGGCCGCTGCAACATTAACTTTGCCATAGCGCGCCACCTCGAACTCGAGGACATCGCGGGTGCCACTGCCGGTCTCTCGCATGATCAAAGGAGTCTTTACCAAGGTTTCGATTGAGAGTGGGGCGTTGAGCTTAGCCCAGGGGTGTTCTGGGGCAACAACAAGTTCAACCTGATCGTGGCCAATGACCTTGTGACTGAAATCCGAGGGAATATTGGGGCTCTCAATAAAACCGAGTTCAACAACTTGGGTGCGTAGGAAGGTAATAACGTCTTGAGTGTTACCAACGTGCACGGAGACTTCGACGTTGCCCTCTGTGGTTTGCCCGGCATCCCGCTTGAACGCCATGAGCCAACTTGGTACCAGGTGTTCAGCAATGGTTTGGCTTGCGGAGATCTCAAGAGTGGAGACGTGATCCCCACTGAGCTGCTCTATTTCGCGCTGGAGGTCTTGAGCCGTCCCCAAGACGCGTGTGACCTGTTCTAACAGTGCTTTGCCATGCGGGGTGAGGGTAGCTCCGGTAGTTGTGCGCTGCAAGACGGCTAACCGAGTGGTGGATTCAAAGGCTCGCATGCGCGCGGAAACCGCCTGCTGGGACATGCCCAGTTCCCGGGCCGCCTTGGAAATGGCGCCCGTGCGAGCCACTACCGTAAAGATTTCAAGGGTGGACAGGTCTGGAACGCGATTGAGAAACAATGATCCCCCGTGGCTACAACTTCTTTTTGTATCCCTGCAAGTTCTCTCATACTACTGCTCAACCCGGATTCAGCGCAGAATTGAACAGTGTTAACTACCGTAAACAGTTCCCGCGCAACTGCTCCGCTCACCCCGGGAATCCTCGCTGCCGTCACACTTGGTGTTTCCGCGTTGGTGCTGGGTAAGTGGCTTCCCGTTGTGGGCGGGCCGGTGTTTGCGGTGTTACTTGGAGCTGGAATTGTTCTTGGCTTTGGGCGGTGTGCTGGTCTGCAACCGGGGCTCAAATTCGCTAGCAAGTGGTTTCTACAAATCGCAGTGGTGCTGTTGGGTGCCAAACTCTCCCTCAAGGACATCTCCCAAATTGGGTTGAGTTCACTTCCTATTTTGATTGGCACGCTCGGGGTATGTTTCCTGGGCGGGCGGTTCATTGGCAAGGCGCTCAAGATCGATGACAACACCCGAACCCTGATTACCGTAGGCACCGGAATTTGCGGAGCCTCCGCGATCGCAACCGTTGCCCCGGTCATAGCGGCAACTGCAGCCCAGGTCTCTTATGCAATGTCGACCATCTTCTTATTCAACATTGGGGCTGTTCTACTGTTTCCAGTTTTGGGAAATCTGCTGAACCTATCCGACTTCGACTTTGGGCTTTTTGCCGGGACCGCGGTCAATGACACCTCATCCGTTGTAGCCGCGGCCGCTACGTTCTCGGTTGCTGCAATGAACTACGCAGTGGTGGTAAAACTGGTGCGCACGTTGGCCATCATTCCGGTGGCAGTAACCTTGGGCATTAAGCACGCTCAGGTAACTTACAAACCTTGGTACCTGAGAATTTTTCAGTACGTACCCTGGTTCCTCATTGGATTCATCCTGCTTGCCCTGCTTAACTCGGTAGCACCGCTGCCGCCGTCCGCGGCCGAGCCAATCACGTTCTTGGCCACCATGCTCATCACCGTGGCGCTTGCTGCGATTGCACTGAGCACCGACATTCAAGCAATCAAGCAGGCCGGATTCAGGCCGCTCATCTTAGGGGCCGTACTCTGGGCGTTGCTCATCGTAACGAGCCTGGCACTGCTCTGGCTTTTCTAGCCGCATCCGCAGGGCTTACCCCAAACGCAAACGTGCCCGGGCTGGCACTCACCAATCCCGGGCACGTAAGTAAGGCATCGGAAAATTAGTCTCCGTGATTGGCTCCACTAATATTGAACATCCAATTGACACCGTAATGATCAGTCACCATGCCAAAGGAGTCGCCCCAAGGTGCCTTCTCCAGCGGCATCTGAGTGGATCCGCCCTGACTCAGCAGCGCGTTGTAATATTCTGCCATTTTGAACTCGTTGTCGCCAAAGATAGCCAGGGAAATCCGGGCTCCCGGATCAAACGGCATGGGTGCGGGGGTATCCGAGGCCAAAATAATAAAGTCAGCGTCGGTCTCAAGCTCACCGTGCATGATGAGCGAACCGGTTGCCTCATCGAGGGAGTCGTCATACTCGCCAAATGTGGAAAGTGTCAGGGTCCCGCCCAAAATTGATTTGTAGAACGTGAGGGCCTCACGGGCGTTGTCTTGAAAGCGAACATATGGGGAGAGATTCATGGTCATGATTGGCCTCCTGGTTGTTGCGGCAACGTTGCCTAATTCATCTTGACCACTTCAATAACCAAATGCAACAGATAACCGTTGGCGTTGTGATTGAAGTTACTCGGGATCGGCATACCGCTGCGCTGCAAGATCACGTAGCATTAACTGTCACGTAGTGATGAGGGGCCATGGCGCAATTGGTAGCGCACCTGCTTTGCAAGCAGGGGGTTAGGGGTTCGAGTCCCCTTGGCTCCACTCGAGAAGGTTGAGACACTAACTCGTTTTGGAAAAGCCCGCCGGATGCAACCGGCGGGCTTTTCTGTTCCCATATCTTGCCTGTGCCCGCGCAGAGTTGGGGTTAGCGGGTTAGCGGCCAAAAGGGGTTGGGACAGGACGGTTAGGGCTGACTAATGGCTACTGGGACCCCAAAGCCATTGCTCTGCTCAAGAACTTCGCGGATGCCTGCATACTCGTCATCCGTCTTGTAAGAAACACTAATGAGGAACTGGTCCTTACCTTCACACCCGGGCGAATCTGCGCGCACACTGATGCCCGGGCCTTGGTTGGATAGTTGGGCCACGATGTTGGGATTGGCCGCGATTGCTGCCTCGACCTGGGCCATGGTAGGCAATTGATCACAGGGCGGATGGGTGTCCACGCTTGCATTCGGAATCACTCCTGCAAGGACCAACGCTCCACCTGTAACTAGGAGAAGGGCAATGGCTGCGATTGCAATGGACAATGTTCGATTCTTTAGTTTTGGGGTACGGGCGTTCATGTTTCGACCTTAGGGGAGGGGAAGACTGGCAGGGGAGGGAATACGGTGGTGCTGGTCGCACACCGAAATCAATTCTTCGTCATGGGTGGAGATGATGACTGTTGCGCCAGAGCGCGAAAAATTGGCTAGAAGATTGGTTACCAACGCTCGGTTAGTGCTGTCAAGAGATGCGGTTGGCTCATCGACATATAGGACTGGAGCGTCACGGTAGACAGCACGGCTTAGTGCAAGCCTTTGCTTCTCACCACCGGATAGGTGGCTAGCTAGCTCGCCCTTACGGTCAGCTAGCCCAACATACTCAAGTGCCGCATTGAGTTTGTGGTCGATTCCCCGCCTAGCCCTACGGAGACGCACGTTAAATTCCACAAGTTCATCCTCGATGATGCCGTAATCCTGCAGCACAAAGGCGGCATGATCTCGCCAATACTTCCGGCGCATTCGTGGGGAAAACCCAGAGATAACACGTCCGTCTGCAGTAACTTGCCCGCTAGAGGGGGAAAGTAGTAGCCCGAGTGTGTGCAGCAGCGTGGTTTTTCCCGATCCGCTGGGGCCGGTAATTGCTGTCATGGTTCCAGGCCTGCAACGCAGCGACTGACCGTGGATAATGGTCCGCCGATCAATTGTTACCCCCACGCCATGTGCTTCAATAATCATAAAGGTCTCTTCCTAGAGTTTGCGGTGAGCGGTTCTTGAAAAAAGGGTTGCTGCCCCTACGCTGTGGCTGAAATAGAGAACTGTCAGCGCTGCAATGCTTGCGATAAATGTGGCAGCAAGAGCCGAGCTGCCTGACTGAAATATGTTCACGAGGGTTACCAGTAGGACCCCGATCCCTAGCTCCGGTAGGGCGCGTCTGCGCACGGTTCGTTCCCAAGATGCCCCACTTAACCTCAAGGGAAAGTCGCGGTGTGCGTGAAGCAAAGCGGAGATGACGGTATTCACGCCCGTTGAAACAAGGAACGTGATCGCTAGGGTCATGACGCTGTAAGCGAGTATCTGTGCCAAGTAGGTGGCGTACTGCGCTTGCAAGATTCCCTGTTCAGCCATGTAGAGCGGATATACGGTGCCGTCGATACCAAGATCTGTGAGCTCGGAACTCCCGAGGCCCGCGTTGTTAAGGAGACGCTCGGTAGCAGAAATACCAGTGAACATGATGTTTGAAGTAGTTGCCAGATTGACGATGTTGGAATCGTTGAAGACCGTGGCAATGGTGGGCGCCTCAAGTATGAGCACGTCGTTGTGGAAACTAATCTGACCAGAGACCTCTGCAATTGGGTATTGGACACCGGGGTTGGGAGTAAGGAAAGTAAGCTCAGCTATTGCTTCTGTGCCACTAGTAGCCGTGCCCATGAGCAACACGTCAATTTGAGAACCTAGCTCCCTTTCGAGCATGTGAGCAGTGGCTGGCGAATATGCCTGAGTTAGGGCACCAGGGCCTGTTGCTGCCATGACAAGGTCAATCCAGGCTGGATTCACAATGGAAATTGCCGAGTAGGGACCGAAATCGCCTTCCCAATCCACTTCATTAAAGGTGTATGACAGGGCTGCTTGGCCACGGGACTCAGCCGAGTCCACCATGCGTGCAAAGTGAGGTGCTATCGCGTCGAGGTTCTTTTCACCCATTGCAAAGTTCAGTGTCACCTGATCAGAGAGTTTGTTCCAGATATCCAGTTGAAAGGCAGTCTGCTGGGCCTCTTGGTGTGCCAGCCAGGCCGGCCCAGAACTTGCAATAAGCGCAACCAGAGTCACTGCCTGTATGGCCCGACCCGGCCGCCTAAGTACTGCTATGGCGGGTCTGCGTGTGGCAAGTAGATCTGTGCTGGGCCAGGCCAGACAAGATATCAAAATGACGATGATAATGGAGGCTACAAGGGCAACCCCCGTGAGCAGAAGCAAACTCTGCGCAAATAGTTGTACATATTGCCACCCCCGCAGTATGCCCACCAAGGCGGTAGAAACTGTTGCGACAGCTGCGGCGGACCCAAATAATAGGGCCAAAAATCCACCCACGTCTTGCACCTGAATGTGCCAAGGGGGTGCGCCTCCTAAAACTCGAAGGGCACGTGAGCGTGCTCGAGTAGCAAGCCAGAAAACAACTAGTGCCGTGACGAGTAGTATTGCGGCGACCATGGGGGCAACAAACCAAGACCCAATTGCCAAAGAAATGATGGTTTCAGGCAGGGAGGCATCGGCTCGAGAAAGCCCAATCTCGGAAGCAGAAAGTTCGGTGATTGCCTCATTGAGATTGGTGGAGTCTTGGACAAAGTAGGTGCCATCAGCGGGTGAGTTCTCTAGGCGTTCAACACCGACAATCTCAGAAGGTTCAAGGCCACCAAACCAAGTGACCTCGGTTTGCGGGAGATTATCTAGCGCAACAAATACCTTGCGGCCATTGTGATCCAGATCGGGAGCGAGCTTAACGAGCCCCAATTGGTGCCTCTGACCGACATCCATAACGAGGTCAGTAGCATCGTTGTTGCTCAATGCTGCTGCTGTGAAATCTAGTGCAACAGTAGTGCTGGCTTTCAATGACTGGGGCCAAGAGCGGTCATGGAAGTCTGTGGACATTACCGCCATGAAGGTAATCAAAGCAAAGAGCACCACCATGGCGGCCGCAACAATCTTTTTCTGCATGTTCTAAGTACACAACTGGCCCCTTATTGAAACATCGGACCAGGATCTGGCTTTTGGGAATGGGACGGTCCTTGGTCTTAGGCCCAGGGTCCGTAGTTCCAAGTGAACGTCAGTGAATATGATGGGGGCATGTCCACATCCTTAGTTCCAGTACCGATCAAGAGGTCCATTCTTGTAGGGTTTCTTGCCTTATTGGTTGTTGTCCTTGGGGTACTCATATTTGGAGTGAATCCGCTATATGTGGCGGGTGTATTACTGCTTGTCACCCTCAGTGTGGTCTTATGGGTGCTGATCCAAGTCCGCAGGGACAAGCTTCAACTTATGAGTGAAGTCCACAGCCTTGAGACCTCGGCAATACTTCTGACTGAGCGAGTCAGAGTAGCCAGGGAAGTCCATGATTTGGTGTCGCACGGCTTGGGTATGATCACGGTTCGAGCATCAAGTGCAAGCTACTTGGCAACGCAGGGTCATGGAGTGTCACTAAGCAACCGCGAAGATGAACTACTTGCTGCTCTAGCAGACATTGAGCGAGTAAGCCGCGAGGCAACCGGTGGATTGCGGCAGACGATCTTGTCCTTACGGGATCCTGATGAGGGGGCCTGGCTGACTCCAGTGGAGACTCTGGCGGCGCTTCCAGACGTTCTTAGGGCCGCACAGGCTGCAGGATTGGTGGTGACCTATCACGCAGGGGAAATGTCAGAGGTGCCGGTTGCGGTCCAAACTGCAATAGTGGTGCTGGTGCGTGAGGGGCTGGCAAATGCTGCGCGTCATGCAGGACCCACGGATGTAACCGTTGTGCTTAGTCAGGAAGAGGGCGTTGTGAAAGCCTGCGTTAAAGATTCTGGCCCGTCTGAGGACTGGCAAGCAAAATCAGGTACAGGTCACGGCCTGATTGGACTGAGGGAGCGAATTACTGCTGTGGGTGGTTCATTGCATGCTGGCCCACGTGATGAGGGTCGTGGTTATGAACTGAAAGCAATTTTTACAGTAGGTGGCGCATGATTGCTGATGAGGCCCATGCAAGGAGGATCACGGTGGTCCTCGTGGATGATCACAATCTTCTGCGCGAGAGCCTAGCCGCCGTCATTGATTCAGACCCGCAACTCCAGGTAGTTGGACAGGCAGCGGATGGAGTAGAAGCGCTCGCAGTCATTGGTTCCACGGTTCCTGACGTTGTCCTGATGGATGTGCGGATGCCACGCATGGACGGGCTGGAGGCGACAAGGCGTATCTGCTCAGACCCGGTTCTACTCAATACTCGCGTCATAGTCTTGAGTATGTTTGCGTTGGATGAGTACCTCCACCAGGCACTGCGGAACGGTGCCAGCGGTTTTCTTCTTAAGGACGCCAAGCCGGCTGACCTTATTGCTGCGATTAAGCGCACGTACGAGGCAGAGTCGCTCTTTGCACCTAGCATCTTGACGCGTTTGGTTGAGCGGTACCTCAGTGATACACCCTCTAAGCAGATCTCCCAAGAACTTGCGACCTACCGATTGACGGAACGTGAAACGGAAGTTCTCACACTTGTTGGGCAGGGGCTGTCCAATACTGAGATCGCAGATGCTCTCCATCTGGCAGTCAAAACAGTGAAGCATCATATTTCGAGCCTGCTGAGTAAAACGGCTGCACGTGATCGTGCACAGTTGGTAGTTGCTGCCTATGACACCCGACTAGTTCAGCCTAGATCAGCCTAGATCAGCCTAGTTCAGACAGTTGAAATCATATTGACTGATAGTTGTGCGGGAAGTAATGGGCAAGACATGAACACCAGTCCCTCTGTTTTCCACCGACTTTCAGGCCCGCGACAACATGGGCTGGTTTTCTTATGTCTAGACCATTGCCCGGCGGTCTACCTGCTCGGCGGCCTGGGCCTTGCGGTCCAGGCCGCTCCACAGAACGGTACTGCCCGCGGCTAGGGACTTGGGCACATCGATCACCCGCTGGTTGGAACTACCGCGAAAGGCTAAGGAAAGGTCCTTCTTGGCTAGCTCAAACCGGCCGTCAACGAGGACATCTAGTTCCGCTAGTAACTCGGACTTGTCAGCGGCGCCAGTTGCGGTCTCTGCCAGTAGTTCCTCAAATGTGTACCCGGTCCAAGACCAGATGTCCTTACTGCGGCCGTGCTCGGCACGTAACGCGTGGACCACGGGCAAAATTGTTCCCGTGTTTAAGAACGGCTCTCCGCCCAGCAACGACAGGCCTTGAACGGATTCATGCCGCAGGTCGGCGGCAATGCGTTCCCCAAGTTCGGGTGTGAAGAGCTCCCCGTACTTGAACGACCAGGCCGCTTCATTGAAGCAACCCACACACGCAAATGGGCAGCCTGAGACGTACAGGGAGCACCGCACACCCTCGCCATCGACCATGGTGAACGGCTTGTAGTCGGCTACCCGGCCTTGGGACAGGTTGGCAGACGTCCAAGTTTTGGGGTCAGGATTTCGGCTCATTGCTCACCCTGAAGCTCAGGCATGTTCCCAGTGGCACCGGGCATGTGCTTGACCCGGGCGGATACCTCAGCCAAGCGCCCCTTGATCCATGGGCGTTGGACAGGGTTACCCAAGTATCCGCAGGTGCGCTTGACAACATCGCAGGTGGAAGGGTCGTCATTGCCACAAGACGGGCACATGAATCCGCGCTCGGTAGGAGTGAAATCACCACGGAACTCGCACTCAAGGCAGTGATCAATGGGGGTGTTGGTGCCTAGGTAACCAACCCGGTCATAGGCGTAGTCCCAAACGGCCTCGAGAGCCTTGGGATTCTGCTGGAGCACTGGGTATTCGCAATAGTGGATGAACCCGCCCGAGGTAAGCGGTGCGTACTCAGCCTCAAAGTCCAACTTCTCAAACGGGGTGGGACTCTTACGCACGTCGTAATGGAACGAGTTGGTGTAGTAGCCCTTGTCGGTAATGTCCGTGACGGCGCCAAATTTCTCCAGGTCCATGCGGGCAAAGCGGTCGGTTAGGGACTCGCTCGGGGTCGAGTACACACTGAAGTGATACCCGTGATCATCAGACCACTGACGGGCCGCCTCATTGAGAGTCTGCAGGACTCGGAGAGTGAACTCCTTGGCCTGCGAGTTAGTTTCCCATTGTCCACCGTAGAAGGCGGTTGCGGCCTCGTAGAGGCCAATGTAACCCAGGGAAACCGTGGCGCGACGGTTCCGGAAAACCGCATCTACGGGATCGTCAATCTCTAGCCGCTGTCCAAACGCCCCATGAACATACAAGATGGGGGCGTTGGCGGGCATAGCTTCCTTGCAGCGCTCCACACGGTACAACAGGGCATCATGCATGATGTCTAAGCGCTGATTCAACAACTCAAAGAACTCGGCCTCGGAGTCGGTTTGCATGGCGATGCGCGGAATGTTCAGGGTGACTACCCCAAGGTTCATGCGACCCTCAACTACGTCGTTGCCATCCTCATCCTTCCAACCTTGCAAGAAGGAACGGCAGCCCATGGGGGCTTTGAAGGAGCCGGTCAGTTCAACAATTTTGTCGTAGGACAAAATATCCGGATACATCCGCTTGGTGGCACACTGAACCGCGAGCTCCTTGATGTCATAGTTTGGGTCGGCGGTCTCCAAGTTCACACCGCGGCGCAGGGTGAAAATGAGCTTGGGGAAGATCGCGGTGCGGCGTTCCTTACCTAGCCCCTTGAGCCTTATCTCGAGAATGGAGCGCTGAATTTCGCGGGCAAACCAATCCTGACCTAGTCCAAACCCAATGGACGTAAACGGGGTTTGCCCATTCGAGGTGAACAACGTGTTGATCTCATACTCTAGGGACTGCATAGCATCGTAAATGTCTTTGCGGGTGCAAGCCAGAGCATAATCTTTACGCCTCTCCTCGCCGTCTATCCAGTCCTGGGCCCGTGCTACGTGCTTGGCATAGTTCAACTTGGCGTATGGGACCAGCAGCTCATCAATACGGTTGACTGAGCATCCGCCATACTGGCTTGAGGCCACGTTGGCAATGATCTGACTAATCTGCGCAGTCGCTGTTTGAATGCTTTGGGGCGGTCCAACCTCGGCATTACCTATGCGGAAGCCCTGACTCAACATTGTTGGAAAATCAATGACCAGGCAGTTGGTCATGGGCGCATAGGGGTGGTAATCCAAGTCGTGATAGTGCAGGTCCCCCTTGGCATGAGCGTTGGCCACGTGAGGAGGCAGCATGGTTAGACCTACAGCCTTGCTGACCGCGCCTGCAGTCAGATCGCGCTGGGTGTTGAAAACGTTGGCGTCTTTGTTCGCGTTTTCATGAATAATGCTCGAGTCCTTGTTGACCAGCTTGCCAATCGAAGCGTTGACATCAATTGCCCGGCTGCGCATGAGGTCACGCTGCACACGGTACTCAATGTAGGCCTCAGCAACCGTGGAGTTCCCGGACTGCAACAGAGCATGCTCGACTGTTGCCTGAATGTCATGGATCTCGACGACCGCCGCAAATTTGGTAGCTATGTCGCACAAGATGGCATCGGTCAACTGGTTAATGGCATCCGCGTGCCTAACCTCAAGATCACCGTAGACCTCAGCAAAAGCCTTGGCTAGGGCCGCTCGAATCCTTGTTTCATCAAACTGAAGTTTGCGTCCGTCTCGTTTCTGCACAAGTAAACGGGCAAGCTGATCACGATGCTCGGCATGTCCAGCATGACGGTTACTGAAGGCGGACATGCTCACGTTGAAGAGTTCGATGGGGGTGCTCATGATCCGAGTATCAGCCGCAGGATGTAGTTCCCACTGGGACTAAGGTCATAGCCATTGACCACTACATGTAGTGAGTCAATCCATATAAATGCCTATAGGCGCGATTGTGGGACACAAAGCCCGGGTCGTGTGAAGCGGTTGACTCGAGTGTGGGGACCAAATGCCTACAGCTAGCGAGCCGGGCCGAAAATCCTCAGAATGCTCGGTGATCTTCGATTTTTGTCGCCGAGTTAATCTGCCTCGCATATCGATAGGTGAGATTTGCCGATCTCTTGGCATGTATAGGGCCAAATTCACAAGAATTTAGCGGGTGAAATTTTGGCCGAATGAAGAGAATGCTTAATTTAGTGGCTCGGCTCAATGCGGCAAGTTTATTGAGTCGGGTGAGTGCGCGCGCCCACTTCCTCTAAAAGTGAAGCATTTGCTTAATTTATTGGGCCGGAATTGGGCGATTTTGCCGAATTTTTAACCTTGAGGGGACAGGTCCCCATCCATAAACTGAGCAGGTCTAGGGGGCGTGGCACAGTTTTGCGCTTTTCAGCGCTCCCATTGAAATGGCCACCGAAATCTAAAGATTCTCGGGGCATCTTTCTTGAGGGGGAAAGAATGACGCAAAATTGGGTCCGACGTCAACGACAAAAATATTGGCAGGGGGTCTGTCAAAAGTTGTTGCGGGAACAGGTGCGCTACTTTTGATAGCAACCGGATTGGTTGCAGTACCAACGGCAGCTACCGCAAATGAACAAGGAACAATTGCATCCGGCGTGGTTTACGCGGACGCAAACAAGAACAACAGCGTTGACTCTTCTGAGCTCCCGGGTCTTTCTGACCTTGGTGTAGCCGGAGTCAAGGTGAACTTGGAGTGCGTGACCCCGTTAGTCCCGGCAAACCCGGGGTGGACCACCACCACGGATGCTGATGGAAAGTGGGCATTTTCTGAAGACCTTAGCATCGCAGAAAAGTGTGCGCCCGGCTCCGAGCTGTTTGTCGCCATTGACGCTAAGGACGCTGGCGGCAATGTTTATGCCGTGCACGAGTCTGCTAGCGCGGACAACGCATTTAAGGCGGTTGGTGCCAACAACCAACTAGCCCAGTCTGCACCATTTGCGGGTGACGCGACGGGCCAGGAGCTCAACGCGCTGATCTGGCCAACGTGGAAGCTTGATGTCAAACTGCCGCAGGCTTCGGAAGGCCTCAATGGTGAGGCAGTCTTTACCGGGTCAGAGCCATTCGATGATTCTGCGGGAGACGGAAAGGACCTTGGTAAAAATGATTCCGTGGTTCGTTCCGGAGACCTCACAAAATTCACCTGGAGCGTGACCGCAAGCGCTGAAGAAGACCTAGGAAAACCTTTTTCATCAGCGGTCCTCGAGCAGACAATTGATCTAGGTGAGGGAGCGGTAGCTACCTTCGCCGGGATGCCGGTTTCTTGTAACCCAACGAGTGGTCTTAGCAAGATTGTTGCCTACAAGGGTTCGAGCGATACCACTGGAACCGAAATTGAGGCCTACACTGTGCCGCCAACCGGAACCACAAAGGTTGTGCTCTCGTGTGACCTCGGAGAAATGAGCACCACGGCAGCGTTGCACTTGCTGGACACGTCCGTGTGGGCCACCCCGTACTCCAGTAACGGTTCTACGTTCACCACGAGTACCCGGGTATACGGGGTTGGAGCCAACGGCGTTGCGACGGCGCAGCCAAATGGTCCGGTTGTTGTGGGACCAATTGAGATTACCTCGGTGCCTCGGTATGACCTAGCAAAGCACCCAGCACTGTCTGGACAGTGGTCAACCCACGTTGTCGATGGCAAGACTGTCTCGGGACGCATGGTGGCGTTCCCCATTACCCTTTCCACTGATCGCGAGGTTGGTGTGGAATCCATTGCCCAGCCGGCCACCTTTATTGAGGACTTTTGGGCGGTTAACAACTTTGTGAAGCCCACAGAGGTTCTTGAGGACCTCGAGTACTACATCACGCGGTGCGCACCGAATGATAGCAATGGGCCCGGCGCCATTGTGAAGGGAAAACTGTCAAGCCCCGGTGCTGCTGATGCCGCAAATTCGGTGAGTGACTCGGGTAAGTGTGAATTTACTCGTACTGCGGATGACAAGACTAGTCCATACCTCATGACCCTGTCCGGGATCGATACTTCCGGTAAGCACTATCCAACTAAAGACAATGGCGGTAAAGCCCTCCCTGCCGGCACGTTCTACGTGGCCAGTTACCTGGTCACGGTTTTTGTGCCTCTGAGTGAGATTGACCGGACCAACGGCGCGCTTGATGATGGCTTTGGATCTCTGCAAATCTACAACCAGTTGACCGACTTTGATCCTGAGGGCGTAAGCGGAGCCAGTAACTACGGCGACGGGTTTGAACCGGGCTACTGTAAGCCGCGCGAGGAAGACGGGGACTTTGCCGACTGTGACAAGATGGAAGACGGTAAAGTCAGCAACAATATTGCGGGCCCGGCGGGTGTAGCTCTGGGGGAAGGGTCTTGGAGTAAGGCGTTCATTGACCCAAACCAAGCCTGGGAACGTACGAACTTTTCACACTTGCCTGGGAGTGCATCAAGCCACGACGGAGCCGCCACGATCCAACCTGGCGAGGTCCACAACTCACGCATCTTGCTGACAAACTCGGGGTCAAACTGGAAAAATGTTGGTATTTGCGATGTCTTTGACAACAAGACACTCCAACTTGCACCCCTCAAGGAGCGCACTGGTTTAGCCGCGGCTCAGGCTGCCCAACTTGATGATGACCTTTACGCATACGTCTACAACTCCACGTATGCACATGGTAAAGCGAGTCAAAGTGCGCGCCTAGGCGACTTTGAGATTCAGTATGGCTCGTTTGATCTTTCTGATGATGTGCCAAATAACGGAGTGATGGACCCCATGAGCGGCCGCTACGGCGGTGACTGGACGCAGCAGAGCAAGGTCCGTTGCACCGATGACGCGACCGAGTGGAAATCATCACCGCACGATTTTGATAATGGAATCGATGACGTTAATGCCGTGCGTGCGGTTGCCACGGATTCGTTCTACCTTGAGCCAATCAAGGCCCTTGACCTGCGGATGGCGCTCAGACAACGGGAGACCTTCAACGGTGGCCCAATGAATGGACAAAGCATCCCGTCTGGAACCGTGGCGGCCAACTTTGGTGACATCACCACGGAGACGCTGTTCCCGGGATGGTCCATGACCGATGCCCAACGCGGCTACTGGCCACAGCCAGAATCAGGCAGCGTTGACGGGGACCGTTGGACCGTCGCTCGTGCGGCAGCCAATCTGATACAGCGCACAATCAAGATTGAAGGCGTTGAAAGTAGCGGTGTCGCAGATTACGGAAATGTTGGTAAGGCCCTAGCCGGTGAACCTGTTATTTGGGAGATCACGGCTTCCTTATCTGCTTTTTCAGAGAACCCCGTTGATGTTACCAACGTGGTTATTACGGATACGCTGCCTAAGGGAGCGATCTACAACGAAGCAATGACGGCTGAGATTCCGGGCGGAACTCCGGCATCGTCCTACACGGTAAACGCAGACGGCACCACAACGTTGGTCTGGAATCTCGGAACTGTAAATCCGAAAGATCCCATAGCGCCACGGATTATTTACACCGATACTGACACGCTGGCATCAACGGATACCTCTTTGGTCAGCACCGCAACGATTACGGCCGATGGCATTATTCCGGTTTCTGCGCACACGGATGACCACTCGGTCACCCTTGAGCAGGATGGTCAGCTGAAGCTGCGCAAGGATGTGGACCAAACGCTGGATCTGCAAGACGATGAGCAGTCCTATGTGCTTTCGGTCAAGAACTACAGCGAGAGCTTGGCAATTAAGCCCATCACCATCATTGATACTCTCCCCCACAACGGAGATGCGACCAATGATGCGGGTGTGAACCGCACTCCGGCATCGAAAATCAGTGGCACCAACCGGTTGAAAGCGTTGCCCAAGGCATTCGATTTTGGCGGTTCTAAAGAAGAGGACGATACCAAGGAAGAAGAAGACGATACCAAGGAACTTGGCGGTACGTTCTACTACACCTCAGCTGACCCCACCACGGTAAGCAAGGACATTGATAATGATGATCCAAACATCTGGTTCACCAAGGATCAATTTGGTGACAGTGGAGCCCCGGAAACCCTAGCTGATATCACCGCGTTTAAGTTTGTTGCGGCTGAGGGACTTACTGCCGAGAGCGGCGGCGATGCCTCCGGTCTGAAGATCGAATACGTCACAGAGCAGGAGGGCAACAGCCCCGGTGACCTGTATGCGAACCGGTTTACCGCGTTCAGTGACACTTTTAGCAACAATGACATTCACCAGCTGCTCGCCTCGAACCAGACGACCGTCCGGATTGTTGGATTTAGTCTTGGTGACCTGGTGTGGCTGGACTTGGATGCTGACGGCAAGTTCACCGAGGGCACCGATCAGGTAGCACCGCAGGGTGTGACCGTTGAAGTGTTCAAGCAAGACGGTGACAAAGCCGTCAAGGTTGGGGAAACCACGACCAATGAAGATGGTCGTTGGATTCTCAATGACCTGGCTCAGGGTGACTACTACGCGCTCATTCCAGCGGATGAGTTTGGTATTGATGGCAAGTTGTACGGTTACGTGCCGCAGACAATCAACTCGGTTGCTGATCCAAACACGGACGCTAACGAGGGCACGGACCACCATGCTATTCGCAGCCAAGGAGCCGTGCGCTCAGCGGGCCTACTGACCCTGAGTGCAACCGTGAAAGACAGTGTCATCACCGGTGATGAGCCTCTTGGCGATAACGTGAAGTCCTTGCGTGCCAGCCCGCTGACCACGGATGACTTCACCAACCTGACCCTGGACCTGGCGCTCAAGCCGCTACCCGGGTACATGCTCACCAAGTCCGCTGATCCGGCTTCTGGTGCAACGGTTACTCCCGGTGACACCATCACCTACACGGTGACCGGGTCCAACATTGGTAAGACAAAACTTGAATCCGTAGTCGTAACGGATGACATGTCAGGTGTGCTCAACAACGCCGTGCTCGATGGGGACATCACCGCTGTTGTTGTGGCGGCTGACGGTCAGGAGGGTACTGCGGTAACGCTAACTCCCGATGCCGGTGTAGTGGCCTGGGAGGGCAAACTTGCGGTTGGGGAACAGGTTGTTATTACCTATTCCGTAACCTTGAATGAAGATGCTAACGGTGTTGTGTTGAACAACGTTGCTAATTCAACGGCTACGCCTCCTGGTGAGGAACCAATTGTTCCTCCTGCGGTTGAGACCGAGCACTTCACCCCGGACTATGCCTTTGCTAAGACTGCTGATCCTGCTTCGGGATCGACGGTTGTTCCTGGTGACACCATCACGTACACGCTGACCGGTGCAAACACTGGGCAGACGGTGCTGGATCCGGTTGTTATTACCGATGATCTGTCTAAGGTGCTCAACAATGCCACTTTGGACGGAACGCCAACGGCTACTGTTACAGATTCTTCAGGTCAACCAGTAGTTGGCAAGCCAGCAGCGGAGCTTGAGGGCACCATGCTGACTTGGGAAGGCAAGCTTGCGGTTGGGGAAAAGGTTGTTATTACCTATTCCGTAACGGTGAACGATGATGCTAACGGTGTTGTACTCAACAACGTTGCTGACTCGTCGGCTACGCCTCCTGGTGAGGAGCCGCTGGTTCCGCCTACGGTTGAGACTGAGCACTTCACCCCTGATTACGAGTTCACTAAGACCTCGGATCCGGTAACCGGTGAAGTGGTTCTACCTGGCGACTCCATCACGTACACGCTGACCGGTATCAACACTGGGCAGACGGTCTTGGATCCGGTAGTTATTACCGATGATCTGTCTAAGGTCCTCAATAATGCTGAGCTCACGGGTGACCCTGTGGTTTCCGTGACGGACGCTGACGGTGAGCCGGTTGACGGCCCAGCAGCAACGCTGGACGGCACCACTTTGACCTGGACGGGCAAACTGGGAATTGGCGAACAGGTAATTATTAGCTACGCCGTGACCCTAGATGACGATGCTAACGGTGTTGTACTCAATAACGTTGCTGACTCGTCGGCTACGCCTCCTGGTGAGGAGCCGCTGGTTCCGCCTACGGTTGAGACCGAGCACTTCACCCCGGACTATGCCTTTGCTAAGACCGCTGATCCTGCCGATGGGTCGACCGTACTACCGGGTGACTCCATTACCTACACGGTGACCGGAGTGAACACCGGGCAGACGGTGCTGGATCCGGTAGTCATTACGGATGACCTTTCGAAGGTGCTGAACAATGCCGTGCTTGATGGTGACATCTCCGCGGTTGTTGTGGCTGCTGACGGTCAAGAGGGTACTGCGGTGACGCTTGTTGCCGATGCCGGTGTGGTGACTTGGGAAGGCAAGCTTGCGGTTGGGGAAAAGGTTGTTATTACCTATTCCGTAACGGTGAATGATGATGCTAGCGGTGTTGTGTTGAACAACGTTGCTAACTCAACGGCTACACCTCCGGGCGAGGAACCAATTGTTCCACCTACGGTTGAGACCGAGCACTTCACCCCGGACTACGAGTTTACCAAGACCTCAAACCCGGACTCAGGTGCAACGGTCGTTCCAGGTGACACCATCACGTACACGCTGACCGGTGCAAACACTGGGCAGACGGTGCTGGATCCGGTAGTTATTACCGATGATCTGTCTAAGGTGCTGAACAATGCTGCTCTTGCCGGCGATGTTACTGCAGTGATTACTGATGCTGCTGGTGATGTTGTTGCTGGTCCAGAAGCGGTGCTTGACGGCACCGAGCTGACCTGGACGGGCAAACTGGGAATTGGCGAACAGGTTGTTATTACCTATTCCGTGACCCTAGATGACGATGCTAACGGTGTTGTACTCAATAACGTTGCTGACTCGTCGGCTACGCCTCCTGGTGAGGAACCGCTGGTTCCGCCTACGGTTGAGACTGAGCACTTCACCCCGGACTACGAGTTCACCAAGACGGCTGACCCAGCCTCAGGTGAGATCGTTGTTCCAGGCGACACGATCACGTACACGTTGACTGGTGCAAACACTGGGCAGACGGTGCTGGATCCGGTAGTTATTACCGATGATCTGTCTAAGGTCCTCAATAATGCTGAGCTCACGGGTGACCCTGTGGTTACCGTGACGGACGCTGACGGTGAGCCGGTTGACGGCCCAGCAGCAACGCTGGACGGCACCGAGCTGACCTGGACGGGCAAACTAGGAATTGGTGAGCAGGTAGAAATTACCTACACGGTCACGGTCAATGATGATGCTAACGGTGTTGTACTCAACAACGTTGCTGACTCGTCGGCTACGCCTCCGGGTGAGGAGCCACTGGTTCCGCCTACGGTTGAGACCGAGCACTTCACACCTGATTACGAGTTCACTAAGAGCGCGGATCCGGTGACCGGTGAAGTGGTTCTACCTGGCGACTCCATCACCTACACGCTGACCGGTGCAAACACTGGTCAGACGGTGTTGGATCCGGTAGTTATTACCGATGACCTGTCCAAGGTGCTCAACAATGCCGCTCTTGCCGGCGATGTTACTGCAGTAATCACTAATGCTGCTGGCGATGTTGTTGCTGGCCCGGAAGCGGTGCTTGACGGCACCGAGCTGACTTGGGAAGGCAAGCTTGCGGTTGGGGAAAAGGTTGTTATTACCTATTCCGTAACGGTGAACGATGATGCTAACGGTGTTGTACTCAACAACGTTGCTAATTCAACGGCTACGCCTCCTGGCAAGGAACCACTAGAGCCGCCAACGGTTGAGACCGAGCACTTCACACCTGACTACGAGTTCACCAAGACCTCAAACCCGGGTTCGGGTGAAACCGTGGCACCTGGCGATTCCATCACGTACACGTTGACCGGTGCAAACACCGGGCAGACCGTGCTGGATCCGGTAGTTATTACCGATGATCTGTCCAAGGTCCTCAATAATGCTGAGCTCACGGTTGACCCTGTGGTTACCGTGACGGACGCTGATGGTGAGCCGGTTGACGGCCCAGCGGCAACGCTGGACGGCACTACGCTGACCTGGGAGGGATCGTTGCAGGTGGGCGAGCAGGTAGAGATTACCTACACGGTCACGGTCAACGAAGGTACTGCGGGAGAAATCCTGACTAACCGCGCGAATTCACAGGCCACGCCGCCGAACCTGCCACCGTTGACTCCGCAAGAGGTTGTTACGGAACACCCGGTTCCCGGCTACGAGTTGGCTAAGACCAGTGACCCTGAAACAGGGTCAAAGGTTGACCGTGGACAGGAAATTACCTTCACTGTCACCGGTACCAACACTGGTGCCACGGCGTTGGACCCGGTTGTCATCACTGATGACCTATCCAAGGTGCTCAACAGCGCGGACCTCGTTGGACAGCCAACGGTAGTGATTACCGGTGCTGATGGTGAGGCTACTGAAGCTGCAACGCCAGCTACGCTGACGGGAACTACGTTGACGTGGGAAGGTGCCCTGGAGGTAGGGGAATCTGTTGCCTTGATCTACACGGTCAAGGTCCACGGAAACGCGCCAGAGACAACGCTGGTGAACGTGGCTACCTCGACTGCAACCCCACCGGGTGGCACCGGGATCACCCCACCACCGGTTTCAACGGAGCACAAGACCCCACCGGTTCCGCTGACCTCGGTGGACCCGTCAGAACCCAACAAGCCCGCCGAGCCTACTGACCCGGTTGACCCAACCGATCCGGTAGATCAGGACATTACGCAGATGCCAAAGACCGGTGCAACCGGTGTCTTGGCAATGAGCGGGGTGGCCTTGCTGCTGCTAGCGGTGGGTGTGGTGGTCTTGCGGAAGTTTAAGTTCCGCGCGAGCAATTAGATGAACTGTATGACTACCTAAGTAGTTGTACCTAGAGAAGCGGATAAGGCAGGCGTCCAATACGGGTGCCTGCCTTATCCGCACTTGTCGCAGAATGCCCGGGGATGGGTCTTGTTCTTCAACAATCAGTTTTAGAAGATTGCTATAATTCGCGCAGGGGGTCTGCCGGTTCAATGCTTAAATTACCGGCAGAGGATTTAAGGAGTCGGCATTACAGGTCATTTAAACCTGGCTTTAGTCAGTTCACTTCAAGTTCTGTTGGAAGAAGGTTCTTTTGGTAAGGCGGCCACCCGCCTCAATATCTCTCCTTCTGCCATGACTCAGCAGATCAAACGGCTCGAAGAATCAGCTCGGATCCCGATTTTGAACCGCACCGGTCCGTTCGTGACGTTGACGCAACAGGGCCGTGAATTCAATGAGCGGGCGCTGGTAGCCCTTGCGGCATCGGAAGCTGCCATGTCAATTGGCTTTCGCTACACAACACTCAAACTGGGGTTCATGAATGGTGTTCCCATTGCCTCTGACGCCCCACTGCTTGACCGCTTCAAAGACTTGTATCCGCACGTAAAAACCGAGTTTGTGCAGGTGAGCTGGTCTGAAAACGTCCAGATGGTGCTCAGTGGCAAGATTGACGCATTAATTGGTCGCCCACCATACGGGTGCCACAGCAGTAAGGACCTTGATGTAGTCCCGCTGCGGAAAGAGCCGCGGGTTGCAGTCGTAGCGGCAACGTCCCCGCTAGCCGCACACACCGAACTCACCCTCAGCCAGATCAGTGGTTTTCCTATGCTGCGTTTGGGGAACGTTCATGATGATTGGCTCCGCTTTTGGTCGATTGACCCCCGCCCGGACGGCACCCCCGTCACGTATGGGAACTCGGCGTCAACCATGGAAGAGGTTCTGGCCATGGTGTCGGGTGGAAACGTGATTACCACCTGCACCAACTCAGTAGCAGAGGTCTACCGGCTGCCGGGAATTGCCTTTGTTCCGCTTGTCGATGCCTCAGTTGCGCAAGTCGATTTCTTGACGCGGGCCAGCGACAAACGTCAGATTGTGGTTGCGCTGCGTCAGGTGGCACGGGAGATCGCCGGGGCAGGGGTGGCCCTGAGTTCTTGACTTGGCATGGGTAGAGGTTGCCGTTTGTGATGGTCGGGTTTGTTCTTGCAGGCATAATTGTTTCAAATGGTTTTTGCCCGCCACACAATTAGTCAGAACGGTTCCCTCCATGATGAGCAGTCAATCCCCAGAGAATCCTGAAGATCAGCCCCTCTGGTTTGGTGGCTGGGGCGTGCACGCAGCCACGCTTGCTGATGCCAAACAGGCCCATCTGGAACAGCAATGGCCGCTGCTTGCCAAGGTTGAAGACGTCATGGTGGACGTCTTCACCCAAGAGATCATGGCCCCTGCGAGCGATCGACTGTTCAATTATCGCTTTGCGCACCTTTGGGTTCAGGAACACGATGACCTGCGCAGCCGCCTGCTTGACCGACTTTCGAAGCCGGTTGATTCACCAGATCAGGCTAAGGCAGTCACGTTCCGAATCGACATCTTGTTGGCTGGACTCATTGGCTCGGGACTGCGCCAGGAACACCTGAACTCGTATTTTGGCCGGGTTGCTGAGCTTGAATTGCAAGGTCTTAACTTTCGCCAGACCTGGCGGGCTGCCCTAGGCCAGGACCCGGCCTTGGTGCACCTTGCCGGGTTGGTTGATGGCCAGGCGAACTACGCCCGGTATGAGCTTGACGATCGTGTTGCGTACGGATTCCCAGACCTTCCTAACCGGTTGCTGAACCCGGAATGGTTTGCAGCCGGAGCGACCGACCTTTCCGATGCCGGTGCACAGGTTCCGCTTGAGGTCTTGGTCGGCACCACTGCGGAGCGGATTGAGATGGCCCGCAAGACTACGAACAAAGTGGCGATTCTAGGCGCCGCAATCATGGTGTTTCTTGCTCTGGTAATAGCACTGCTTGGCATCTGGCTGGGTGGTCAAGGCAAAGCGAGCGCCGCGGGATCTGTTGGTGTAGCCGGGTTCTTCGCCGCCGTTGGTTGGCTGATTTGGTGGACAACCAAGCGGGAATTCAAGAAGGCGCAGCAGTTTGTGGCTAGCGATGGGTATACCCAGTTTCGAATAACCGCCCAGTCCCTAACTATTGCGGACACGGTCATCCCCTTTGAGCAGATAACCGGAATCTTCTTCAACCTTGAAAAAGAAATCTACTCTACCGGTGGTATCCGCGGTGAAATCATGGCGCAGCGGCTGGGCTTGGAGGATCGTGAAAGTCTTCTGGGGCGTTCCGCCGGCAGTTTCGCTGGCAGCCGGATGCGGCGCAAGCTGTACACCAAGGGAGCTAAGAGTTGGGCGCAGATGACCGTTGGGGTTGTGGGCCGGGATGCTCTACTTCCCGCGTCATTCAAGATCAATCCCATGCACTCCCTACCAAAGTCAGGTCTCAATAGCGGCCGCATTGACATACCGGTTGGCGCATACCTGACCCGAGATCACCTGGTGGTGCTGTTTGAAGCGCTCACGCAACCGGCCCAAAGCTACGGATTCCCGCTAGGAGTTGTCAGTGGGAGCTTGAACTGGGCCCAGGCCCAGACGATGCTCAGCGGTACCCCGGAACAAATCCGGCAGGAGGCAGCACAGGTGCTGCCGGCAAAGAACTGACAATGGACCGTACTTTCTTCTTACCCGTTGCGCTTGAGGTGGCACCGCGGCTCCTGGGTGGCCTGTTGACCACCAACTTTGCGCCGGGCCCGGTAACGGTGCGGATCACCGAGGTTGAGGCGTATCACGGACTTGGCGTAGGCGATGTGCATGATTCTGGATCGCATGCCCGCAAAGGCATGACGCCTAGAGTTGCCCCCATGTTTGGTCCGCCCGGTCACCTATACGTCTACTGCTCGTATGGGATCCATAGTGCGGCCAACATGGTTTGTTCCCCCGATGGCCAAGCCTCTGGTTGTCTGCTGCGCGCGGGGGAGATCGTTGGAGGTCTTGAAGTCGCACGTGGGCGCCGCCCACTAGCCAAGTCTGATAGAGACCTAGCCCGTGGTCCGGGCCGGCTGGCCCAGGCCTTGGGGCTGGATTACCGGGAACACAACGGAATCGATGTGCTCACCGGCCCCGTGTCATTCACTGCTGGACCGCCGGTGCCGGACACCCAAATTGGAACGAGCCCCCGCACGGGCGTGAACGGGGTAGCTGGATCCGAACAGTTCCGGTGGCGGTTCTATCTGCTTGATGACAAGTTTGTGTCACCCTTCAGAGCTGGCAAGGCCTAAACCCGCAACCCCTGAAACACAGACAAGAAACCCTGAGGTTGTGGTGAACGGACGCAGGTCCCAGGTTGAATACTTAGCCTGCACACTCAGCCCAGCAGCATCAAGATCCGCTAGATAATGATCAAATGAGTAACCTCGCCCGGCGCCAAACCCGGTGATAATCCTGCCATCGGGCCCAAGCGCACCTCGCAAGGTTGTGAGTGCGGGTACCCGGCTTGCTGGATCTAGGAATGCCATGACGTTACCGGCGCTGATAATTACATCAAAACCGTCGCTACCGGCTGGGTCAACCGAAACAGAAGTCAATGAGCCGTAGTCAAACGTGGCTAGGTCTCCCACCAACCACTCTCCACCGGGGTATACGGCTTGGGCCTCCGCAATGAGCACCTCATCAAGGTCGACTCCTACTGCTTTGTAACCCTGTTCAAGCAGGTGCCCGGCCACACGGCCAGTCCCACAACCGGCATCGAGAATCGCGGCTCCCGGCGCCGCAAGAGCGGCGGCAGTGCGGGCCTCACCGTAAATATCGGCGCCCTGCGCTGCAAGATTGCGCCAGCGTTGCACATAACGTGACGAATGCTCCGGATTACTTGCTCGAACCCGGTCCCACTGATGGTCATACATGTGTGCCTCCGTTGATCTCGTCAAGAGTGTACCGCCCCGTGAACTGGCAAAGTCAGGACCAACGGGCTTTCTGCTTGGGGCGTGGGCAAGCGTACCGTTGGATGCAATCCTTACTAGACTCTGGCAGATGGACAGCGATGCACTGGACTTTGAGTCAGCCCCGAATAAGCCGATCTCCCGGAGGGCCTTTTCCGCCCTGCTGGTAGCGGGAATAGGTGGCGCTCTGGTTGCCTGCACAACGAGTACACCCAATGTGGAAGGTCAGGTTCCAAGCGTCCCGCAGGGGCCGGGAAAGCCAAGCCCAACTGCAAGCCCAGCCCCAACCAGCACGGCTTCGCCATCTCCGATCGCGACTAGCACGCCAACCCCAACTACCCCGGTGATTGATCCCCAAGCGGTAGCCGCCAGGTTTGCCGGACAGCAGCCGCAGGAGTGGGGCCTGCATCTGCCGGGGATCATGGACACGCTTGGCCAAAGTCATAACGAGGCCGGGCAGCCCCGCGTTGCCCTGACGTTTGATGCCTGCGGGGGAGCCAATGGATCGGGCTATGACGCCGCTCTGATTGACGGACTCATAGCTGCCCAGATCCCGGCCACCCTGTTTGTGAACCAGCGCTGGTTGCACGCAAACCCGGAGATAGCAGAGCAACTTGCCGCCCAACCGTTATTTGAACTGGCCAACCACGGGACCCGGCACGTGCCGCTATCGGTCAATGGAGAGTCCGCGTACTCAATAGCTGGCTCGGCTAGCGCCCAGGAGGTAGTGGATGAGGTCTGGGGCTGCCACGAGGAACTTACGGCACTGACCGGTACGGCACCCAGATTCTTTAGATCGGGGACCGCACACTATGACGAGGTAGCGGTGGCAATCGTGCGTGAGCTCGGGGAGATTCCCGTCGGCTTCTCAATGAACGGAGATGGCGGTGCCAGCTTCTCCACCAAAACTGTCCGCGGTGAAGTCACCCGCACCACCCCAGGCGGAATTGTCATCGCTCACTTCAATCAGCCGCGGTCCGGGACCGGTCCGGGCATGCTTGAAGCGGTTGCCACGATGACCGCAGCGGGAACCGAATTTGTGCTGCTGAGCTGAGCGAGGCCAGGAATGTCCACGAGTGTTATCAATAGGTGGCGAAAATCATGACCACTGGAGTTTATTGTTACCCTTTGCACCATGAGTCTTAACGGTGTTCGGACCCGATGGCGCGGCCGAACTATTGGGTTTTCGGTAGCCGGCGTCCTCCTTGCGGTGAGCGCAATGGGGCACTCCTCGGTGCCAGAACCCGCGTACATTGAGCTCTACATGGACGGCGTTGCGGTCACCAGCCTTGGACTCCTGCAAGTCCCCGCAGGTCATGAGCAGGAATACTTGGAACACTCAAGGGTCCCCGTGCACACCGATGACCTGTCCACGGACCTGAAACAAGACCACAGTGATTTAGCCACAGAGTCCGCCGCCTGGCTGGCACAGGGCACGATTCCAGGGGCCGGCACCCAATACGAGGACCTTGCTCGCACCGCCCTGCTAGACATTAGGGCGCTTATTCATGAAGACGGAGCGCTCGCTGCCGGGGCCCACAAGCGCTGGCGGTACGCATGGCCGAGGGACAACTCATTTGCGGCCGTTGCTTTAGCGCGCACGGGGCACAGCGAAGATGCCATCTCTCTGTTGGAGTTTTTGGCGTCGGTCCAAGGCAAAGACGGCTCGTTTCAGGCGCGATACCTGTTGGACGGTTCTGGCACTCCGGATAATCGACCGCCGCAAACAGATGGCACCGGCTGGGTCCTGTGGGCGCTGGGTGATGTGATCACACAGATGAATACACAGGCGCCAGGATCCGGCACGGCAGAGTTGGCGGACCATGCCGTCTTGTTGGACCGCTCCACGGATCGCATTTTAGAACTCATTGACAACCCGCGCTCGCTACCCCCGGTGTCACCTGATTACTGGGAGGTGCGGGAGACCGCGCTGACGCTCGGCACGGTGGGACCGCTTCTGGCCGGCCTAGAAAGCGCCGCCAACCTGTACGCATTGTTGGGACAATCCGATTCCTCAATGCGGGCTCAAGAAGGGGCCACAAGGCTAAACGCTGCCATCACTAAAGAGTTTGGGGCTGTGAATTATTCGCGGCACATTACGGGTGGGTTGGCCTGTGCCTCAACGAGTTTTGTGCAGCCACCATTTGTGGAAACAGCTTTGGAAGGTGCTCACGATGCCTGGGTTGATTCAGTAAAGTTCATGGCCCGGCCGGCGGGTGGGTTGGCTCCCGGTGGTTCATGGAAGGCCGATGGTATTTCTTGGACACCAGAAACCGCACTGTACGCGATGACAGCCGCCGCTAGCGGGGACCGTGAGGGGGCGGAGCGTTGGCTCACGTGGATTGATGAACATCGCACAATGTCCGGTGCTATCCCGGAGAAGGTCTTGGCTGATGGCAGTCCGGCAGCGGTTGCTCCGTTGGCCTGGAGCGCGGCCAATATTTTGATTGCGCTGGATGATCTAGAAAAAATTGCCGCAAACTAAAAGGATTCCGAGGTCTGGTACAAATAATTTGTACCAGACCTCGGAATCCTTAAAAATGCCCGTAAGACTTAGTCCTTGGCGTCGTCTACGGCGTCTTCGACCGCATCTTTAACGTCTGCGGCTACATCTTTGGCCTTACCCGCGGCCTTCTTGGCGGTGTTGCGGGCGCGGTCGGTCGCTTTTTTAGCGGTTTCCTTTGCCTCGGCCAGTTTGTCCTCGGCCTTGTCTTTGAGGTCCTCGGTGGTTTCCTGGGCTTCCTCGGCAACGTCCTCAGCGACCTCGGCTACCTTCTCACCAAGATCCTTAGCCTCAGCAGTTGCCACACCAACTGCCTCTTGAACGGCATCTTCAGCGGATTCGGCAACGTCACTAACAGTGTCCGTTACTTCATCAACTACGTCGGTGAACCGCAGGTCCTGCTCTTCCTGCTCCCAAGGCTCGGCCCAAGGATCAGTTGTTGGCTGGGACCGGCGCCACAGCATGTAGGCACCACCGGCAGCGGCGGCGCCACCAACGATCCACCAGCCCTTGCCGGACTTCTTGGAGGCGTTCTCGGCACTCTTTGCGGCATCGGAAAGCTTGACCGGTGCCTTCTTAGCGGCCTTCTTCAATGACTTAGTCATCTTTTCAGCCTGCTTTGCGGCTTCCTTAGCGGACTTCTTGGTGGCCTTTTTAGAGACTTTCTTGGCGGTCGTAGCCGCACTCGCTACGGCTGCGGCGCCAGCGGCCGATGCCCGAGCAGTTGAGTCCTGTGCGGTTTCTGCTGCGTGGGTGGCTACTTCTGCGGTTTTCTCAGCCGCCGCAGAGGCAACGCCGGAGGCCTTCTCAGCAGCCTCATTGAAGGTGACTACAAGCTTTGGTAGTAGGTCATCAACAAGCTTGTCATGTGCGTTCTCGATCACCGGGGCAGCTTTGCCTGCGGCTTTTTCAACAACCGGGGCGGCGGCCTTGATGGTCTCGTTCCATGCTTGCTCGAGGCGTGGGGATGCCCACTCAACGAAAGAATCGACTCGCGGTGCACCCCAATCCTTGACCTGAGATGCAGCCTCGCGGGCCTTCGCCGCGAACTCAACCGCATACTCCGATGCGTGAGCGGCACCGTCAGAAACTACTGCGGCCACCTCCGAGGCTTGATCCTTGAGCTTCTCGGTGTCAATGCGATCACCGGCGGACTTGGCGAGCTTCTTTAAATTGTCAGACATTGAGGGCTCCTTGTGTAGTGAATACCACTATTTCTAACTCTGCCATCTTGTTGGCCGTGGTGCATCCGAAATCACCATATATTTTCAGTTCTTCCATGAGCACAATTGTCCAAAGACGTGGAACAATGAGTTTATGTTTGCAACTCTGCACACCACAGCTGGTGACATTCGAATTGAACTATTTCCCAACCACGCGCCCAAGACGGTAGAGAACTTTACCGGCTTGGCAAAAGGAACGAAGACCTGGACCGACCCAAAGACCGGTGCGGAAAGCAATGAGCCGTTCTACGACGGCCTCATCTTCCACCGCGTCATCCCGAACTTCATGATTCAGGGTGGCTGCCCACTCGGAACGGGAACTGGTGGACCCGGTTACACGTTCAACGATGAGATCCACCCAGAGCTCACCTTTGACAAGCCATACCTGCTTGCCATGGCGAACGCTGGCAAGCGGATCAGCCCAATTACCGGCCAGCCAGCCGGAACCAACGGTTCACAGTTCTTTGTGACCACGGACGCTACCACCTGGCTCAATGGCAAGCACACCATCTTCGGTGAAGTTGCTGATGAGGCCTCGAAGGCAGTTATTGACTCAATCTCTGCGACCCCAACTCGTCCGGGTGACCGCCCAGTTGAGGACATTGTCATCAACTCGGTAACCATCGAAGACTGAGAATCATAGTTTCATAGCGGCCGGGCCCATTGGGTACCGGCCGCTTTCACTATGTCCACCAAACACGATGTTCACTTAAGGAGTTGCAACGCGAATGACACAGGGCCCGTATGGCGCGCCGCAAGTGGGAGCAGGAGCTGCTCCTCGGTGTAAGAATCACCCGGACCGCATTACCTATGTTGGATGCCAGCGGTGTGGACAACCAATCTGTCCCGATTGCTCGGTGTCTGCGGCAGTTGGCATGCAATGCACCGACTGTGTGAAGCAGGGGGCTAAAGAGACCCGGACCGTGCGCACCATCACGGGTGCCAAGGTTGTCCGCGGGCGGCCCGTTGTCACCATTACGCTGATTGCAATCTGCGTTGTGGCATTTGTGCTGCAGCTAAGTCTGGGATGGAACGGCTTTACCCAGAAACTGGCCTTTGGTCCAGGAATTGCAGAATCAGAGCCGTGGCGCTTCATTACCGGCGCTATTTTGCACTCACCATCAAGGATCTTCCACATTGCGTTCAACATGTACGCCTTGTGGATTGTGGGCTCACAACTTGAAGTGATCCTCGGACGATGGCACTTCTTGACGCTGTATATTCTCAGCGCAATTGGCGGCAACGTCATGGTCCTCTTGTTATCTAGCCCAACAGATGTCTCCTGGATTACCCCAACAATCGGTGCATCCGGTGCGGTATTTGGCCTCTTCGGTGCGCTCCTGCCCGTGGTGAAACGCCTAGGTGGCCAGACAAAGTCAATCTTGGTCCTGATTGGAATCAACGCGGTGCTGGGCTTCATTATCCCCAACGTCTCTTGGCAGGGGCACCTTGGTGGACTGATCGTGGGAGCCCTATTGGGCTGGGCCTATGTAAAGGCCCCACGTGAGAAGGCCGGCGTGATCGCAATTGGGGCATCGGCAGTGATGCTCTTACTGCTTATCTTGGTGGCTGTGCTCAAGTATGCTTCGGTGCCAGCGTTGTTCCACTGAGTGGGCTTGCAAGCGACGGTTGTGGATAACTCACGAAATTACACACATGTAGTTATGCACACCTGTGGACAAGTGTGTGCATAACTTTGCTTTCTCGGTGGATAACGGTGGATAACTTTTGGAAATCAGTGGATAGCCGGAGCCCAAAGACAGCAAAGAGGGAGAGACTCAACCGTGAGTCTCTCCCTCTTAACGTTGCTATGACTGGGGTATTGGCCCTGGTCACTCCCAGCGAGTTGCTAAACCGAGCCCACCGAGCATGAGGGTAAATCCAATTGCAATGTTCCATTGACCAATACCTGGAATAGGCAGGCCAAGGTTTGCGGAGCTCAAGTAGAACACCACAATCCAAGCAACGCCAAGGATGAGAAGTGTGACCATGGTTGGAACGAGCCAAGCGGGGTTACCTTCCTTTTTCTTGCCCTGGTGTGAAACAACCTCGGCAGTTTCCTCTGGGGAAACTTTTTTCTTGCGGGGCTTTGAGATGGGCACGTCCCGGACTCCTGTTCTACGGCATCAAAATGCCTACTATTAACTGCGGTCTTGTAACTGCGGTCTTTGACGACTATGTGCACTAGCCTAGTGGGTGTAGACGTTCCCAGCGAACAAGCGGACCTGATTATGGCTAAAAAGAAAAAAAATTACTTACAACAACTGCAGGTTATTGGATCAATTGCTGTAGTTATTGCACTTTCTGTTGTCATGTTTGGGGCCAGCGCACGCCTTGCTAATAGGCAGGGGCACCGGCACCCTGAGGACTTGGCAGAGCTAGTGAGCAAAGAGGTGGAACGCCAAAACGATCTGCTTGAGCGGGTTGATGCACTCCAGATCAGCGTTGATGAGTTGACCGATGCGCAGGTACAAGTTCCCGGTTCCCTATCAGATGACGTTGCCCTTGGAACCAAGGTAAGTGCCGGAACGGTTGCGCTTGAAGGTCCGGGTGCGCGCGTGGCTCTGTGGGATGCCCCAACAGATTCGCCTGTGGCCAGCGAATTTCAGCCCGATGACTTAGTTGTCCACCAGCAAGACTTACAGGCCGTTATCAACGCTTTATGGGCGGGTGGTGCGGAAGCCATGACGCTCCAAGGCCAGCGGGTTACAGCAACAACAGCGTTCCGATGCGTGGGTAACGTTTTGCTGCTGCACGGCCAAGTGTACTCACCACCGTACGTAGTCGAAGTTGTGGGCGACCAGGATAAACTTGGACAGGCACTCGAGGATTCTGAGGAGTTGGCAATCTATCAGCAGTACGTTGAGATTGTGGGCTTAGGGTTTTCTAAAGAGTTTCCGGATTCCGTTCAGATTCCAGCGAGCACTGGCTCGGCAAGTTTGAAGTATGCAACAGTTCCCCCGGGCGTCAGTGTTTGGAACTAGTTACCGCGCCGATCAGTTGAGCGCTATTGTTTTCCGTAGAGCAGTTTGGCCGCGCATCAAAACCGCGCACATAAAACGTTGGGCAGAGATATGACAAAAATTCTCATTGTGGATAATTATGATTCGTTTGTGTACACCATCGAGGGGTATCTCAAGCAATTAGGTGCAGACACCGTTGTGGTCCGCAACGATCAGGTCCCAGATGCTCAGTGGCGTGCGCAATTTGATGGCATCCTCATTTCTCCCGGCCCGGGTACCCCCTCTGAAGCGGGACAGACCAATGAGATTATTCGTGACTGCGCTCAAACGGCCCAGCCGCTTCTTGGGATTTGCTTGGGACAGCAGGCACTTGGTGAGGTATTTGGCGGGACTGTAGCACACGCCCCGGAGTTGATGCATGGAAAGACTAGCCCCATCACGCATGACCAAACCGGTGTCTTTGCGGGCATACCATCCCCATTTTTGGCCACCCGCTACCATTCTCTTGCGGTTATGAGTGACACCATTGATGACCAGCTCCGGGTCACGGCAACCGTGGAGTCTGAGGTTGGCAGCATCATCATGGGACTTGCCCACAAAACCTTGCCGCTACACGGAGTCCAGTTCCACCCGGAATCGATTCTGACCGAGCACGGTCACCGGTTACTGGCCAACTGGCTAGAAATGTGCGGGTCAACCACCGCGGTGCAAACCTCAGTGGGACTGGCACCACTTATCCGCAAATAGTGCGCAGGGCTTGCCATAATCAGGCGCGTCGAACCAAATAAATGAGGCTGGCCTAGGAATCGAATTGATTCCCAGGCCAGCCTCTTGGCTATCGCTAGTGCGCGCTAATCGGTTCCATCAGTAGGTGAATCCGTGGGTGAGTCTGACGGGTCAGGAGCCGTCTGCGGTCCCTTAGAGATATAGATATTGATGGTATCTCCGGACTTGATCTCGGTTCCCGCCTCAGGCGACGTTGAGATAATCTCGCCGGCTGGAACGGTGTCGCTGAACTCCTGGTTGTACTTGAGCGTTAGCCCAGCTAGGAGGTCATTGAGAACCGAGAACGCCTCGTTTCTGGTGAGCCCTGCAAGAGGCGGAAGCAGCACGGCTGGAGGGGCCTTAGCAATCACCAGCTTGATGGTGCTAGCCTGCTCAACTAGCTCGCCGCCCTCGGGGGACTGCCGCATTAGTGTGCCGGCCTCGACCTCGCTGGTCTCCTCTTCATCTTCAACTACTTCAAAACCAAGCCGGGAAAGCTCGGCCTTAGCGCCTTCGACACCGAGCGGGGTGACATCAGGGACCTTCATGAACCCATCGGAGAGCCAGAGCTCGACCACGGTTCCCTCGGGGATCTCATCACCGGCAGCTGGAACGGTGCGGGTGACACGGTCCTTTTTGATCTTGTCGCTGTTTTCGCTCTGCACCATACCGACCTTGAGTCCTTCGTTTTCAAGGGCGTCCTTAGCTTCCGCGAGATCCATATCGGCCAGGGTAGGCATGATTACCGCCTCCGGTCCCACGGAGAACCACAGCTCAACCGGCAGGCTCGCGTCAACGACTTCACCGCGTCCGGGCTTGGACTCAATGAAAATGTCCTTGGGAATATCCACGGAAGTTTTCTTGTTAATGACGGGCTCCGCAGTGAAGCCGTCTTTGACGAGTTCTTCCTTGGCCTGCTCAACCGTCATGCCATTGAGATTGGGCATGGTCACCATAATGGGGCGGTCTTTATTGTTCAACAGCAAGAACGCCGCAATTACCAAGGCCGCAAGCAACCCGACGGTCAGGAGGATCCAAACCCACTTCTTCTTGCTCTCCTCCTCGTCGTGCGTATCCGGCAGGAGCTCTTCTTCAGGAGCCTGTTGCTGCCAAGAAGGGGCGACCTCTTGCGGAGCGGGAGCCTGCTGGGCCATGACCTGGGTGGCCGGCACGCCCACCGGAACCGGCAGCGGTGCGGCCAGGAGGGTGGGATCAACGGCCTCGCCGCGTGCGGCAGCCTCAATCGCAGCCCGGAACTCGGCTGCGGTTGAGTACCGGTCCTCACGGTCCTTTTCCAGGGCTCTAAGGGTAATTGAATCAAGAATGGCTGGGATGTCCGGAGCCACGGTGCTTGGCGCTTTAGGGATTTCCCGTACGTGCTGGTAGGCAACTGCAACGGGGGAGTCACCGGTAAACGGTGGGCGCCCAGTCAGCAGTTCGTATAACAGGCAACCCGTTGAGTACAGGTCTGAGCGGGTATCTACTTGGTCGCCGCGGGCCTGCTCGGGGGAAAGGTACTGTGCGGTTCCAATGACGGCCTGGGTCTGGGTCATGGTGGCTGCCGAGTCCGCAAGGGCCCGCGCAATACCAAAGTCCATGACCTTAACGGCGCCGGTTGGCGTCAACATGACGTTGGCTGGTTTGATGTCGCGGTGCACAATGCCGGCGTGGTGGGAGTACTCGAGGGCAGACAATACGCCGGCGGTGATCTCGAGTGCTTCTTCAATCGGTACGGCGCTACCGTCACGCAGAATGTCGCGGACGGTGTGTCCCTCAACGTACTCCATGACAATGAACGGCACGTGGGACACAGCGCCGGTAACCTCGGTTACCGTGTCTTCGCCGGTGTCGTAAACGGCCACGATTGCGGGGTGATTAAGCGAGGCCGCGGCCTGCGCCTCACGGCGAAAGCGGGCCTGAAATGACGGATCGCGGGCTAGATCCGAGCGCAGAATTTTGATTGCGACGGTGCGTCCAAGGCGGGAGTCGTGGCCAATGTGAACCTCGGCCATACCTCCGCGGCCAATGAGTTCACCGACCTCGTAGCGACCCGACAAAATGCGGGGGGCGTGGTTTACCACTTCGCGTCCTTAACATTTGGGAAATTCTGGTCACCGTTGCTGTTAACCAAAAATTCGATGGAACCCAGTTGTGACTGGTGTTGTTGCTCTGAAATGAATTGTACTGTTTGCATGCCAGTTATTGGCGTTGTAGCGCTTGTTACTCTGGTTTCACCCGTGAGCGCGCGGATCACTGTTGCCCCCAAGATGAGGACAACAATAAGAATAAGAACGAGCGTAAACGGGCCCAAAGCCTTAATGCGGTCCATGAGTCCGGTTGGTGCCCGGCTGGCCGCTCGGGTGCTTCCCGGTGCTGCGGCAGGGGCCTGCCTTGAACCCACGCGCTGTTGTCCGCGAGGAGGGCTTGGCACCCGCTGAGGGGCTGCCGCACGCCTAGTTGGTGAGGCTTTAACCGGCGACCCCTGACGTTGGGCCGGAACCGACCGCTGGGCCGGAGCCGACCGCTGGGCCGGAGCCGACCGCTGAGGCGGTGCCGTCTGATTACTTGGTCCAGCGACAGGCGCTCGGACACCTTGCACACCTGACCCATGCGGGCCGGCCGCGCGTGACCCAGCGCCGGGTGGAAGCGGCTTTACCGATCCGGCCTTGGCATGAGAACGAGTACGTTCCCGAATTTCGGGCTTGCCGGTGGGCACCGCTGCACCTGGTGCACGGGATGCGCCGGCCAACGGACTAGACGCGCGTGAGCTAGGAGTTGGTGGTGTACCCGCTGGTGTAGCCGTGCGAGTGGCTTGGGGGGCGGGAGCAGCCTTAGGGGACCCGGAAGATGCCTTGGTTGGGCCCAGCCGCGCGGACAGGGATTCAAAGGTGTGTGCAAGCGCGGCCGCCGAGCGTGGGCGGTTGACCGGGTCCTTTGCCAACATCTTCATGATCAAGGCGGCTAGTTCCGGGTCGGTACTGGCGGGCAGGAGGGGAACAGCGTCATTGACGTGGGCGATCGCAATATCGATCGGGGTCTTGCCGGTAAACGGACGCCGCCCAACAATCGCCTCATAGGCGACGATTCCCAGGGCGTAAATGTCTGAAACCCCCGTGGCTGCCTGACCAATAGCCTGTTCCGGAGACAGATATTGGGCGGTTCCCATGACCATGCCGGCGGCAGTCATGGGGATTTGGTTCGCTGCCAAGGACACACCGAAGTCGGTGATCTTAACGTCCCCGGATTCCTCCAACAAGATGTTTCCGGGCTTGATATCACGGTGCACCACGCCACCAACGTGAGCGGCGTGCAGCGCACGTGAAGTCTGCGCGAGGATGGACAACAGTCTGTCAATAGGGACAATGGGGGTGCGTTCGAGCAGGTCGGACATTGGTTCACCGGGGACCAATTCCATCACCAAGTAAGCGGAACCGTCCTGCTCCCCGTAGTCATACAGTTGGGCGATATTAGCGTGGGACAGCGACGCGGAGTTGCGCGCCTCAGTGCGGAACCGATTCAAAAAATCATCGTTGCCAACAAACTCTTGCTTGAGTACCTTGATGGCGATTTCCCGGGCGAGCGACTCATCGTGTGCTACCCAAACCTCGCCCATACCGCCCACGGCAATTTGGCGTACCAATCGGTAGCGCTCACCAAGGGCCTTACCTGCTTCAGGTCTCACTGGTCTAACACCGCCTTCATGATTGAGCGCGCTATTGGGGCCGCAACCGCGCCACCGGTGGCTTCACTTCCCGCGTCACCACCATTTTCAACAATGACAGCTACCGCAATTTTGGGATTATCGGCCGGGGCAAACCCGGTGAACCAGGCATGAGGTGCAGCCCCGGTTCCGGTTTCAGCGGTTCCCGTTTTACCAGCGACCGAGACCCCCTTAATCTTGGCTGCGGTTCCGGTTCCGCTCTCAACTACGCCCACCATCATCTCGGTCAGGGCAGCGGCTTGTTTGGCACTGACAGGCTTGCCAAAGGTCTTGGGACTAGCCTCAAAAACGGTGTTGAGCTTGGGAGACAGCACCTCTTGGATAAGGTACGGCTCCATGGACTTGCCCCCGTTTGCAATGGCCGCAGAGACCATAGCAATCTGAAGGGGGGTGGACTTGACTTCAAACTGACCAATAGCCGAAAGCGCCGTATTTGGGGCGTTGAGATCGGAGGGAAAGCTGGAGGGGGTCACGCGTAGCGGGACCTCGAGGGTTTGCCCAAAACCAAACTTTTCAGCCTGGGTGGCCAACTTGTCCGGCCCTAAATCGTTACCCAGGATGGCAAACGCTGTATTGCAGGAAATCCGGAGGGCATCGGAAAGCGACATGGTCTCAGCGCTCGTACAAGACGATCCGCCGTAGTTGTTCAGGGTCGTGGAAGTCTGCGGAAGCGTGTAGGTCCGTGGGGCCTCAACCTGGGTCTCCGGGTCGAGCCCATCCTCAAGGGCCGCGGCCGCTGTGATCAGCTTGAACGTGGACCCGGGCGGGTAGGTGTTACCGGCAATAGCGCGGTTCACCATGGGCTTGGTCTCCGACTCGGTGAGTAACTTATAGTTCTCAGTTACCTCGGCGGTCACGTGACCGGCCAACAGATTTGGGTCGAACGATGGCTTGCTCACCAACGCCAAAATGGCCCCGGTTTCAACATCGAGGGCAACTGCCGCACCGCGTTGGTCTCCGAGGGCGTCATAAGCCGCGCGCTGGGCTGCCTCATTGAGGGTGAGCTCAACCGAAGAACCTTGCGGGTCTGCCCCCGTCATCAGGTTTTCTAGGCGAGACCACCACAACGAATCGGAGGAACCGTTGAGGTACTCATTTGCGGCCAGCTCAACGCCGGTGCGTCCGTAAACAACCGAATAGAACCCGGTTACCGATGCATACAGCTCGCCGTCGGTGTAGACGCGGTCATACTTGAACGAGTCGTTCGAGGGGACAGAATGAACAATTTCTTTACCCTCGACCAAGATGGGTCCGCGGTTGGTACCAAACTCGCGGTAGAGGCTGCGAACGTTGCGGGAATCTGCGTTGAGCTCGGGAGCCTTAACAAACTGGATCCAGGTGGACGCAGCAAACAGCGACAAAAATAGCACCAGTGTGACAATAGAAATATGGCGAATAGTCTTATTCATTTGGACGGTCCCCCTTTCTATCCAGAATGTTCGTGGCGCCGTCTAGCTGGGTGATGATCTGCGTGCTCTGCTCATTTTGAGCGCTCACCCACTGGTTTACCTCGGTGTTCATCTCTGCTTTACCCACGCTTTGCACGGGGGCACCGTCATGGGGGCGGCTGGACCGCTTTGGGTTGGTCATGGCGTACTCGGGACGCCGGGACCGGTCAGAAATGCGAATCAGGAGACCGGCAATGAGCCAGTTGGCTAGGAGCGATGAGCCACCGTAGGCCAAGAAAGGGGTGGTCAAACCGGTCAGTGGGATGAGCCTGGTGACACCACCGATCACCACGAAGCATTGCCAGGCAAACACAAACGCGAGCCCGGAGGCTAACAATTTGCCAAAGCCATCACGCGTGCTGACCGCAATATAAAACCCGCGTTGGACAAAGACCATGTAGATCGTCAAGATGGCGAACAGCCCCATGAGACCGAGCTCTTCACCCAAGGACGGGAAGATGAAGTCGGAGTAAGAAAACGGCACCTTATGCGGTTGGCCATCGCCTAGGCCGGTGCCAAATAGTCCACCGTTTGCCATCCCAAACAACCCGGAGACCAGCTGCCCAGACCCCCCAACCGCGTTATACACGTCGTTATCAAAGGCGTTGAGCCAGCCGTTAAAACGCTGCTGGACGTGGCTAAAGTTAGCCACCACGAGGGCCGCCCCGGAGGCAAACAACACTCCACCAATGATGATCCAACTCAACCGTTGCGTAGCTATGTACAACATGGCCACAAACAGGCCAAAGAACAATAGGGATGTCCCGAGGTCCTTTTGCATGATCAAGATGCCAATGGCGGCCAACCAGATCAGGATGAGCGGGCCAAAGTCGGCAATACGCGGGAGATGAATACCAAAGATCTTTGGACCGGCAAGTGCCAACCGGTCCCTATTGTCAACGAGGTACCCGGCGAAGAACACCGCCAACAGGATCTTGGCAAACTCGGCCGGTTGCAGAGAAAAGGGACCAATGAAGATCCAAATGCGAGCACCATTGATGGTCTTGCCAATACCGGGGATCAGAGGCAAGAGCGTGAGCAGGAGAGCAGAAACTCCGGCTAAGTACGTAAATCTGCGTAGGATGCGGTGGTCTTTGAGGACCCAGATGATGACGCAGGCACCAACCACACCCACCGCGGTCCACATCAGCTGACGTTCAGCTAGGTCTGTTTCGCGGGCGAGGTCAATGCGGTGAATCATGGCAAGCCCTATCCCATTGAGGACCAGCGCTGAAGGTACCAAGAGCGGGTCCGCATACTTGGCCCGGAACCGCACAATCAGGTGCAGCCCCAACCCCAAGACAGCCATGCCAAAGGAAAGTAGGTAGAAGTTGGCCGGAAGCTCGCCGTTCACCTGCAGGTCGGTGATTACGTATGCGCCCATACCAATAATGAGGGCAAGCAGAATCAAGAATAATTCGCTGCCCCGACCGGTGCGAACCGGCGGCTGAGTAGCTTTCATAGGTTACTGCCCCTCAGGTGAGGGTTCCGTGGCAGCGGGAACTGAAGTTCGCGGAGCAGGAGTGGCTCCAGGGGTTGGCGTGGGGTCCGTAGTGGGCTCGATCTCTGGCTGGCTCTGATCAGCAATATCCTGAGCAAACTGGGCAATGCGTTCCTGGGCGTGCGCACGGGAGTCAACCCGAATAGTGGAATACACCTGCTTGGCCACAAAGGCCGGCAGATCATCAACCGCAACCTGGGAAACCTCAATCTTCTCGGATAAGTGAAGCGGCCCAAGAGACTGCGGAAAGCCGTTGAAAACCGCCACATTACCTTGGTAGACACCCAAGAAGTACTGCTTGGACCCCCACGAATAGATGCCAAGCCCGGCTCCGGCAAGAAGTACCAAGATCAAAAACGTATTAAAGAGCTTTCGCCCTAGACTGGCCTTCTTATTCTCGGTAGCAGGCTCAGCATCATCGAAATCCGTTGCTACCGCGGCGGAAGCGGCCGCTGGAAGCTGTTGTGCGGCATCGGAAAGCCCTAACTGTTGCTCAGGCTGGTCCGGGTGGTCCACACGGTTTTGAGCCTGGGCTATGACCTCCTGAACCTGATCGTGGGCGATCCGCAGCAGGGCGGCGGCTTGGGCCGCGGACTCGGCCGAGTCAATACCCTGGGGTAGATGGTCACCGTACGCAACGGATCCCACGGCCTGGGCCACGGGGAAATTCGCGCGTGAAGCGGCCATCTCGGGGGAGAAGTTAGGGTCAGGTTGGTCCGTGTCCAGCACGTCAGCAACAATGCAGGTGATGTTGTCGCTGCCGCCGCCGCGCAGTGCAAGCTGGATCAGATACTCGCTACACAGCTCGAGGTCAGCGACATCACGCAACGTCTGCTCAATGGTTTCAAAGCGAATGAACCCGCTCAGCCCATCGGAGCACAGCAGCCACCGGTCGCCGGGGCGTGCCTCTCGAATTGAAAGATCAGGGGTTAGATCAAGCTCAAAGTCACCCAGAACTCGCATGACCACGGACCGTTGCGGGTGGACCTCGGCCTCAGCCTCGGTAATCTTTCCGGTGTCGATTAGGTGCTGAACAAACGTGTGGTCCCGCGTGACTTGGGTGAGCTTGCCGTCGCGTAGCAAATACGCCCGCGAGTCACCCATGTGGGCCATAGCTAGGTTGTTCTCAGAAAGCAGCAGCGCGGTGACCGTGGTGCCCATGCCAGCAAGCGTCTTGGTGGCCCGGGCGTGCTCGACCAGGTCAATCCGGGCGTTCTCAACGGCATCGCCAAGACGTTCCAACATATTGGAGGACGTGAACGTTTGATTATTTAGCGGAGCAATTGAAGCAACGCACAACGCGGAAGCGACATCGCCCCCGGCGTGCCCTCCCATGCCGTCGGCAACCAGCAACAACCGGTCACCCGCAAACGCGGAGTCCTGATTGTTCGCCCTTACCAGCCCCACATCTGAGCGTGTGGAGAAGCGTATTGCAATTGCCAAGGCGTTACCTTTGCAGTTCTAGAGTGTTTTGGCCTACTCGAACCGAGGAGCCAAGGGACAGCGGTACGGGAGCTGAGATACGTTCGGAATCAACGTAGGTTCCGTTCGTGGATCCAAGATCCTCAATAAACCAGGTGTCAGCGCGCGGAAAAATCCGGGCATGACGGGAGGATGAGTAATCATCGTCCAAAACTAGTGTGCAGCTAGGGGAACGCCCAATCAAGATTGCGGAGGTTGCCAACGGTATTTGCGTGCCCATCAGGCTGCCTGCGGTGACCACAAGGCGAGTTGGCCCCAACTCAACCGGGCTGGGTCCCTGCATTGGGGGCGTGTGCTGAACCTGTGGGACTGCGGGCGCCTCAGTTAGGGGTTGGGAAATGTGGACCTGCGCTCCATCAGAGCGCGGCCCGCTCGGACGCACACCGAATAGGTCTCTGCGTAACACCCGAATAACAAAGTAGATGAAGACCCAAAGTAAGACTAAGAACCCCACCCTAAAAAGGGTCATCACCAGTGCGCTCATGCTTAGAAGTCACCACTCCCCAGCTTCGGCATCATCTGCCACACCCATCCAGAACATGATCCTGGTTCGGCCAATGGTTAAAGAGTTACCGTCAAGCAAGGTCGCTGCTGGAACCTGGTGGCCCTCAACGTAGAGACCATTGGTGGACCCCATGTCACTGGCAATAACTCCGTTTGGGGTTACCCGAATCTCAAGGTGGCGGCGGGACACACCTGGGTCGTCAACAACGATGTCTGCCTCGGTTCCACGCCCAATGACGGTTACCGGGCCGGTTAGCAGGTAGCGCTGCCCGTCGATGTCAAGCAGTGGGTGGCGTGAGTTGGACCCGGCGCCCGTTGCTGGGGCAACTGTTCCACGTATGGAAGAGGAACGGACTTGGAACCGTCCAGTTTCCAGTCCCTCAACGAGCTCGAATGACACGACAACCGGTCCCACAAAAGCATAGTTTTGGGTTCCGGCGTATTCGGTCACGTTAACGGCGAGCTCGTCCGCGAGTGTCTCAGCTCCCCAATTTTCGATATGGGAGAAGTCGGAGTCAGAAAGTTCAATGGTGAAGTCATTTGGCACAACGGTTCGGGACCGGTCCACAACGGCGGCACGGTCGTCTACCTCACGGCGAAGCGCGCTGGCTAGATCAACCGGCTTAATCTCGCTGCGGAAGACTTTCGCAAAAGTGCTATTTACCGCTCGCTCAACACTTTTTTCAAACTTATCTAAAAAACTCAACGGAACCTCCTTTCGCACCCTGGCACGTTCTACTTAGTGGTCTATCTAAGTTTATTTGTAAGCCTAAGGTGTAAATCTCTTCTGCACCTGCATATAACCACTGTGAAGCCCATCTGAGCCAAATCTGGGCAGTCCTAGCGTCATTACATGCTATCTACATCACAGTGAAGCATCTCAATGCAAACTGTGTAAGATTTGCATGGTAATCTTTTTAACGTTCGAGCGTGTGTGGCGGAATGGTAGACGCGCTGGCTTCAGGTGCCAGTGCCTGCAAGGGCGTGGGGGTTCAAGTCCCCCCACACGCACAAATGGCATTGCCCCGGTGAAAACCGGGGCTTTTTGCTTTTCCAAAGGCGTTTCTCGATGCCTGCTCGGATTTGGCCTGCTCAGCTCGCTTTGCTGGCCCGCCAGCCATCTGGCATCATGCCAGTTTCTAGGAATGCTGCCATGGGTTTGGCCAGTTCGGGGCTGAGTGTATTTGCCGCGTGAGCGTAGATGATGGGTTCTTCTTTCTCGTTGTGCCGTTCTAATTTTGCCAAGAGTTCCCGGCAGGTACTTTGCAGCGTGGCAGATTCTGGTTGCTCAAGTTCCAAAAGCGCGTCTAACTCGTCCATGTCATCCCAGATTTGCCCGTGTTCTCGCTCCATCACAAAGATAGGCATGGCAAGGTCCGCTTTCAGAGGCGGAAACAGAAATGACTCTTCAAGGTAAATGTGCCGGCGTAGTGCAGCCATTGCACGCTTGAGCGGTGCCGGATTGCTGTGTCCGCTCGCAAGCCCCGCCGCGAACTGTTCAATACCGCCATCAATCTCGTGGTGCTCAGCCTCAAGGGCATCCGCTAGTAGTTGTGCTGTCATGGTTAGTTCCCTTCCCAGAGTCCGTGATTTTGAGCGTACAAGAGTTAGATGAGTTTGCGGTAGGTGCGGTTCCTACTGGTAGTCTCTCCTATCGCCTCGATCCATCCCTTATTAATGGCGCGGCGCAGCACCGGTCTTAAGGAATTCACAGTGCGACCGGTGCGTTCAGCTAGTTCTCTAATACCGATCCCGGTTTCTTTTTCAAGGCGATCATAGACTTCCTGCTCAGCGGGGCTGAGGAGTGGAGAACCATCGGGCAGAGTGTAAAATCCGTTTCCCATGTCATAAAGTAATTGCTGGGAAATGAGGCGCTGAACCAAAATTTTGAGATCTTCAGAATCAATTTGAAGTATTTGACGCAACTCCGCAATGGAAGTCCTGCCGTTGCGGCGGGCCTGCAATAAAGCGACATTCTCGTGGTGGGATAGCTGGCGCATAGCAACATCTTCAATCCACTGTCGTTCCGAGGGAATCTCCGCACCGTGACGCTGTAAGGTCAAGATAATTCGATCGGGATTTACTCTGAACTGAGGTAGCTCAAGGGAGCGCGACCGCATCTGATTCTTCATGAGGGGGATTCCGGAACCTTGTCCTTCAACCGTGATCCCCAGGTTTTCACTGCTTGGAGCAAGGCTGAGTAGCTGAATGAGCAACTGATTGCGAGCGGCAGAGTGCCCATCATCGAGATTATCCTTGGTTTTTCCGCCCCATAGTCCTCCGGGACTAGTTATCTCGATTCGGTCGGAATATACGTCGACACTTACGGGCGTGCCCAAGAAGTGGGCCGCGTATTCACGGTGCACAATGGCATTGGCAATTCCCTCGCGTAATACTTCAAGGGGGATCTCTAATTGATCTTGGCGGCCAATGCCTTCTACGATGGAGTAAGTTCGCAAGTTTCGTTGTACTGCCAGGAGTGCCTCCTCCAACATCTCGCTCACGGTACCGTCGCAAATCTTGCGGTCTATAAAGCGAACGCTGGAACTGGGTAAAGCCTTTTCTGTTCCCTGGTGGACCGTTACATCAACGTTGAGTTTGGGGAAGAATTGTTGCGGATAATTCCCAAATACCAAGAGTGCAGCAAATGTTGGCACACCTTGGGAGGATAAGATATTGAGCCGGGTTTGGCGGGCTTCTAAGTCTGTGGTGCCGCGCAGGGCGCGAGAGTTTGCTGCTTCGAGATAATCAATGAATCGACTGATTTTAGCGGGATCAAGATCCAGTCCAGTGGCCTCGGGAACAGAGGTTTTGTCAGTGGTTTGAGGAATGAGAGCATTTCGTAGTTCAAAAATCTCGGTGGTGCTGAGTTTGATGTCTTTGTCGTCTACGCGTTTGTAGCTGCCATTTTCCAGTCCCCTGTCGGTGACGTAGCACGGTTTGTTTTGCAGCGATAGTTCTTTGATTGCTATGACCAAGACAGCTTTGCCATCAACGGTGAGGCGGAAGGTTTCAAACGAGGGTGGTGGAGTTACCCGAAGGTTTGACGGGTTACTTAAGCCATCAATAAGGGAATCTTGAACTTTATCCAATTGAAAGTCCACCACCGGAGTGAAGTTCTTCTTCTCATCGACCCCTAGCAAGAGATAGCCGCCGGTGGTATTGGCAAAAGCGGAAATGCTTTCCCAGACTGCTTTCCCTAACTGGCTTTGGCTGGACTTGACTTCAATAAATGCGTCATCTGTCCGCTGAGCACGTAGTCGGGTAATGGCATGGTCTAAATCGATTTGGTCCATGAAATGTGTTCTCGCTTTAGATAGATGCTTGTGTCAAAGGCGAGAGTCGTGGACGATTCCTTATGATGGCCCCTAAACCTCACTGTGCATCAGTGTATATACAGTGATCGTCACTGTACATACACTGATGCACAGAGATGACTTGTGTGCGTAGAGTAGTCGGACTCAAAAGACGGTTTACCTGCTCTTTTGCCGAGTTGGCCTCAAATGATTGATAGGGCGTCACTGACCGTCACTGTATGTACAGTGACGGTCAGTGACGGCTTGAGCGTGACCTGCCGTGTTCCAATCAGAACCTGGGCAAACAAAAGTTGGAGGGAGCCGCGTGCCTAACAATGACGCGGTTCCCTCCAACTGACTTTCTCTTGAGTAGGTATCTTGGACTCAGACTGGGTTGATAACTGAATAGCCGGCACCACCTCCGTAATGCAGATCAACCTGATGGTTGAAGAAACCTATTAGCCCGGACAATGCGACTGCAAGCCCCAAGACAACAATGACTTTGAAGGCTTTACGTGACGCTGGTGTCCAAGATTCCTCGTAGGCGGAGTGTTCCACCAGTGCATGAGCCATGGCTTTCCCCTTCCTTACGGATCCGGGCAGCCGGTGACTGCACCGAAGTTGTTCTTACTTTCTAGTGTGCTCCTAAAACACCGAAGATGCCACAGAACTTGGTAAAGATCAGCGGTGGTGCCACTACCGGACATGCTGCCGTAAGGTACCTAGAACGGTTGAGCGACCTAGAATAGGAAGAGTCCTCATACGAGTACCGCAGGAAACAACAAACGCTTGGGAAGTCTTGGGAGGCTCCGCAGTGATTTCAATCCTCATGGTCTGTACCGGAAATATTTGTAGATCCCCAATGGCTGAGATTGTCCTGCGTGAGCAATTACAACGCGACCACGGCGGCATAGCCGAGCAAATCGTGGTGCGCTCCGCCGGAGTAAGTTCAGAAGAATACGGAAACCCAATCGATCCGCGCGCTCGCAGAGTGCTCCAAGCTGCCGGATACGTAGACACCGCGTTGCAAACCCACCGGGCCCGTCCACTCCAAGCCGATCAATTGGATCACAACCTCATCTTGGCAATGACCTCGAGGCATGCCCGTGCCATTCGCCGATTTGCGGAGCGGGCAGACCAGATTGAGGTTGGCAGCAGGGTCAAGATGTTTCGCTCCTTTGACCCGCAGGCACCCCAAGCGATTGACTTCAACGATGAGTCACTTCTTGATGTGGCGGACCCTTGGTACGGGAACATGACTGACTTTGAACTATGTCTAGAACAGGTGGAGGCGGCTATGCCACAGCTGATTGAGTTTGTACTTGAGCGGGTAGAACGCGCGTAATGGAAGCATCGAAATCTCCTGCTCCTGCGCATCCGCACTCGACGAGCCGCCCGCAGTGGACCCAACAACACTGGGCTTTGCGGGCTGAAACCAAGTTCAACCTTGGCTTGGTGCGGCTGTTTCAGCGCCTTGGCTGGCAGGAACGCGTGGAGCCATACGTGGGCTACGGTCTGGCCAATGAGTGGGTTCGTGTCCTGGGCAGAGTCGTGGTGTCACCCAAAAAACGGGTAGCGATTACCCGTAGCTCAGTTCAAGGAGCGGGGGACCAACCCCGTTCAGTACGTGGGTGGCGGAGCTTTTCTACCGTCCAGGCTCCGCGCGCAGCGGTCACAGTGACCTTTGGTGATCAGCCCTTTACGGTCCAGGCTGATCACGACGGATATGTCGATGCCGTTCTCCCGATCCAGCTTATGACCGGGTGGCATGAGGTGACCTTACAGACCGCGAACGGTGCCACGAGCACCGCCGGTGTGCAGGTCATCGGGCCAGAGCAGCGGCTTGGACTGGTATCGGACATTGATGACACCGCCATGGTTACAGCAGTCCCCAGGTTTTTCCTTGCAGTTTGGAACTCCTTGGTCGTCCATGAGTCAGCGCGTAAACCGGTTCCCGGGATGGCTCAACTGTATAACCGGCTGCGCACGCAATACTCAGATATGCCGATGTTCTACCTTTCCACGGGTGCTTGGAATGTGGTTCCGGCGATGCTACGGTTTTTTACCCACAACCAATTCCCCGCTGGTTCGTTGCTGATGACCGATTTTGGGCCCACAAATACGGGTTGGTTTCGCTCCGGTAAGGAACACAAGGAACGTTCGTTACACCGCCTGGCCAGCGACTTTCCAAACATCGCTTGGATCTTGATTGGCGACGACGGTCAACGCGACCCTTTGATCTATGACGAGTTTGCTGCGTCCAAACCCGATCATGTTGCGGGCATCGCCATCAGACAACTAAGCCCAACTCAGGCGGTCCTTGCCCACGGAACTGTGGGTGATTATCCAGCCGGACGGACGCACAACCAAGAGGCGCCCCACCCCCTCCCAACCAATCGCTCCAACGCGGAGCAGACATCGGAAGAAGAAGCAGCCTTCCCCAAGTTCAGTGTGCGTGGCAAGGATGGGTTTGTCATTGCCAATAAGCTCGAGGCCCGCGGAGTCCTGAGCCACTGTGATGAGTAGGTTGGGGCTGTCCGGGAGTTTCTAGACCTGCCGTTACAAGCCGGTAGCTCCTGCGAGTGCCGGCTGGCTTGCCAGAAAAACTGCCAATTGCTCGGAGTCGGGATAGGACGACTGCGCCCCCAACGATGTGGCTGCATAAGCGCCGACAGCGCAAGCGGTGCGAACGCTGTCCGCCAACTCTTGCCCGGTGGCAAGCCCGAGCATGAGCGATCCGGTAAACGCATCGCCACATCCTGTGGTGTCGATGGCATCCACCTTGGGTGCTGCAATTTCTGCGTACCGTGGCTCGCCAGCAGCGCCACCTTCAGCCAAACCGGTGAAAAGCACACCAGCACCACGAGACCCGAGGGTGATGACCACGGAGCGGACTCCTTGTGCGGCGAGAAATCTGGCGCTATCCGTAATGTCACCTCGGAGGTCCGAGTTGGGAAGAAGTAACCCAAATTCATGTTCGTTGACCACAAGCACGTCCACGTGTCGTAGGAGCTCGGCGGGTGGGTGTTTGAACGGGGATGGGTTCAACACGACTTGTGTTCCGCAGTTCGCAGCGATTTCAGCGGCTCGTATATTAGCGGCCATAGGAACTTCAAAGGTCAGCCCCAGAACTCCACAAGACTCAATTAGGTCCACGTGGGCATCTACGAGATCCGGGCCCACCATGCCGTTGGCCCCGGGAGATGCAATGATGAAGTTCTCCCCCTGATCGTCGACGGTGATCATCGCCGTGCCAGTGGCGATGTTTTCCGCGCAGCCCACCGAGGTAGTGCGCACGCCGTTCGCTGACAGGCTGCGCAGCAACATCTCGCCATTGGAGTCGTCTCCCACCATGCCTACGAGGGATACCGTTGCTCCGAGGCGGCCAGCCGCTGCGGCTTGGTTGGCGGACTTTCCTCCGGGAAGCACCTGGAGCGGACCGCCGGCAACGCTTTCACCAGGCTTGGGCAACCTCGCGGCGCGGACAGTTAGATCCGCATTGATCGATCCGATGACACAGATTTGCTGGAACTGCTTTTCTCGCATGGACGTATCCTTCTCTGGAGCAGCCGGTGTTGTTACTGCCGGTGTCCTAGGCTGCATTCGCAGCCTAGGACACCGGGTTATTTCTACTTACTTGCTATTTCCGCCGACAGTTTCAGCGGGTGATGTACCGTTGTCTTCTTCTTCCAACGGTTTTGGGGTTGGTAAGAGGACGGTGGCCAGCATTGCTAGAGCAACAATGCCAACGCTGACCCAGAGCGCCAACTGATAACCCGCGGCGGAATCGGAACCGACTGGTGAGCCGGCTGTGACCAATCGGCCAAGAATGGTGAAGCTCAGGCCAGCACCGATACCGAACGAAGCACCGTTGAGGCCGGGAAGCAAACCGGGGGCGCTCTTTGGTGAGAGGGTAATACCTAGGCCGTTGAGCATCACGTTGGTGACTCCGGCGTAGGTCACGCCAAGGAGGAAGATCAAGATGCCGAACGCCCACTGGTTATGTAGGCCGAACAGTGCCAGCAGTGCCAACACACCCACGGAAGAGGCTAGGCCGATCTGTAACAGCCGCTTGTAGCCAACGGTGCCTGCTAGTCGGCCTGCGAATGGGCCGACTATCCAGCCGATGATCGCGAACGGGGTCATGAACAGCAGTGACGCGGTGGTTGCGCTCATGCTCCAACCAGCGGTTGCGTTCTGGGTGTAGGACGGAACAATCAAGTTCACCACTGCCATGATGCCGGTCAACGTGAGGATCGTTGTTAGGGGCATAGCCCAGATGGCTCGGTTGCCCAACTGGTCTGCAGGGATCAGGGGGTGCGCGGTACGACGCTCGTGGATGACAAAAGCGATGATGGAAAGGACGGTGATGACAGCATAGACCGCGGTCCAGACGCTAGGGAATGGCAAGAATGGGTCGCCGCCGACAACCCAAGAGAGGCCAATGAAGAAGATAGCAATAAAGAATACTCCGACCCAGTCCATGCGTTGGCCGCGCGATGGAGCGGACTCTGGAATCCACATACGCGTGGCGACCAGGGCAAGGAGGGTTACTAGAAGCGTGAACGCGAAGATGGAGCGGAAGCCCCAGTTGTCTGACAGCCAACCGCCAAGGATCACGTCAAGTCCGGCGACACCGCCGTTGATCGCGATGACCAAGCCGAGTTTGGTGCCGTACTCCTTTTCGCTGCGTGATGCCTCCCGCAAGATTAAGAGAGCTACGGTAAATACCGGCCCGCAAACACCCTGGATAGCGCGGCCAAGGTATAGCCAACCAACGGATGGGGCCACCATCGAGATGACCGTTCCCACGGCGAGGACCGCCAGGCTGATGGTCATGATGCGGCGGCGGCCAACCATATCCGAGAGCCGAGGCATGAAGATCTGGAAAATTGCCTTCGAGAGGAAGAAGAAGGCTGTGGCAAACCCAATCTGAGCGGTGGTCGCAGAAAGCTCCGACTGCATCTGCTCGACGGCCGGATTCAGCATGGTGGCGTTGAGCTGAAACGCCACCACCGCGATAATGAGGCCAACAAGAAGCGCTGCCTGGTTGGCAGAAATATTGGTTTTTGTCTTGCTGTTACTTAATGACATGAGGGACTAGCTTTCTCTTAGGAAAAGGCTTGTAAACGATTACGGAAGGGTCGTCAAAATATCGACCAGGTGGGCTGCAGCATCGGTTCCGGTCTCGAGAACCACGCTGCAGTGCGCGCCCTCTTGCTCCGGGTAACCCAGATACTTGCCGCCTAAAGAACAAATGGTCTGCCCTCGTCCGGGGCCAGAGGTGTCATCAATCTCTACGTTCACTACCGGAGCCAACTGTGGCTTGATACCGCCCGCACCGATAGCTGCGGCCAGCGGATCGTGGAGAGCTGAGCAGCGGCGACCGAACACGCCTATGTGGAAGTCAAAGTAGAAGTCCAAGACTTCAGCGAGTGTTCGTGCGGCGGTGCTTGAGGAGTTAAGCAGAGCCTGACGGTGCTTTTCTTCGAATGTGTTTGTCAAAGTTACGTCCAGACCAACCATGGTCATGGGCCAGGGCTGGGCAAAGACCTTGCGGGAGGATTCGGGATCCTTTCCAACGTTCGCCTCGGTCACAGGAGAGATGTTTCCCGGGTGTAGGGCAGTCCCGCCCATGAGGGTGAGGTGCTTTACAAGCCGTGGCAGTTCTGGTTCAAGCTCGAGCGCGAGGGCAATGTTGGTCATGGGTCCAACCGTGATGAGTTCGAGTTCGCCTGGGTGCTGGCGGGCGAGGTCCACAATCAATTCAGCCGCAGACATATCGATGGGCTTTTTCTCTGAACGCGGCAGAACGACGGTGCCGGTGCCATGCTCGCCGTGAATCCAAGTAGGGCCGCCGTGGTATTCGCCGTGGCTGGGGTTGGTAGCCCCAATGGCGACCGGAACATCGGCTGCCCCCATGAGTGAAAGCCAGTCGCATGCATTTTGGGCTCCGGTGGTGGCATGGGTGTTGCCAAAGACGGAACCAACGCCCAGCAGTTCGACCAGTGGGCTGGCAACGAGGTAGCCCAGCGCCAGTGAATCGTCAATGCCGGGATCGCAGTCGAGGTAGATCTTCCGTGCGGGTTGATTGCTCATGTTTCTCCTTTGAAATGGCCGCGATGCTGCGACTCTTGCATGGTAAGTATTTGGTTTGTGCCCGATGAAACGTAGGTGGTGGTGGCTTGGGTGATTGAGCTCAGGCTGAGTTAATCCCGGGTGCTGCTGGATTCACGGACAATGAGATCTCCATTGACCATGATCTGCTCGCGATTGCGCTGATTTTCGGGATTGTCGATGGATTCGATCAGCCGGAGCATGGCTAGGCGTGCCATCTTAGCGATGGGTTGCACATAGGTGGTGAGGCCTGGAACAGTGAAGTTTCCAGAGGTGATGCCATCGAAACCGACTACGACTAATTCCTCAGGAATAGCCATGCCCAGTTCCGATGCCGCCCTCATTGCTCCGATAGCCATGAGGTCGTTTGCGGCAAAAATTGCGTCAACGGGCTTGCCCGAGCTTTGCAGCAGTTGGCGTGCGGCAGCATGACCTGCCTCCGAGGTGAAGTCTCCCGTGACTATGAGGCGATCATCCACCGACAGACCAGACTCGAGCAGTGCCCGTTCATACCCCGCCTGCCGCCTAGCGCTGGCCAGCACCTCGGATGGGCCCGCGATGTGTGCGACGGTGCGTGCACCGGTATCAAGCAGGTACCGGGTGACTTCCCATCCGCCGTGTTCGTTGTCGACGTGTACTAGTGGGTAGTTCCTCTCAAAGGGGGCGCGGTCAAAGCCAACAATGGGCACGGGGCTTTCGTTCAGTACGGCGGACTGATTGGAGGTATGGGCCGCAACAATGAGGATGCCGTCGACTAGTTGGCTCTTGATGAGATTCTGGGCTTCGTCCTCGGGATCCTCGCTACCTGTGACTAGCACTGAATACCCCTCTTCACGCCCTACTTCGACCGATTGGGCAATGAGTTGGAAGAAGAAATCGTTGGTGAAGCCGGGCAGGATTAGGCCAATGTTGCCCGTCCTATTCCGTCGTAATCCACTAGCGAACCGGTTTGGTTCATAGTTCAACAGGGCGGCAGCCGCACGTACGCGTTCTGCCTTGTCCGCTGCCACGGGGTCCGCTCCAGAGAGCACCCGGGACACCGTAGCGGTCGAGACCTGAGCTTGGTCAGCGACTTGCCTGAGGGTTGCTCGCTTCCTGATTACCTGCTTCATTGCTCCTCCGTAAACGATTACAGAGAGCGTATAGGCCGCCGGTGAGTATGTCAACGAAATTCCCAAACTGCTCTTTGGGGGAGCGGTGATAAGAGTCCGGAAGGCTGTTTCTTAACCCAGTGGAATTCGCGTGCGAGTCCAAAAAACGTGCCTTAGGCATCGAGAAGCAAGAACATGAAAAGATGAGGGTATGAAGACCTCAGCTCGTTCCCAAATCCCGCTCTTTGCCGTTATGGAAATCTTGGCCGCAGCCAATGCGCGCCGTGCTGCCGGGGAAGATATCTTGTCTCTGTGTGCCGGGGAGCCAGCCGCCGGGGCGTCCGAGGTCGTGCGGAACCGGGCTATCGAGGTGCTGCGTACCGAGGACCTGGGCTACACCGAGCCGATGGGTGTACCTGCGCTGCGCCAAGAAATTGCCGCGCACTATCAGCGCTGGTACGAAGTGGATGTGGACCCAGCGCAAGTCGCTATCACCACGGGATCATCGGGTGGATTCATGCTGGCGTTCATGGCCGCGTTTGATCCGGGCGACCGCGTTGCCTTGGCGCGCCCCGGATACCCTGCATATAAGAACATCTTGACTTCGCTGGGAATCGAGGTCGTTGAACTCGACTGCGGACCGCAGAGCCGTTACCAACCCACCGTCTCCCAACTACGGCAGGTGTATTACGAGGGTGGGCTTGACGGCGTGATTGTGGCAAGCCCCGCCAACCCCACGGGAACCATGCTGACCCCGTCTGAGTTGGAGAACCTGGCTCGTTGGTGCACGGACTTTGACGTGCGGCTCATTAGCGATGAGATCTACCACGGTATTACCTATACCGATGAGGTAGTCACCGCGACCGCTGCCAAATACTTGGACGATGGCGTAGTTGTGGTCAACTCTTTTTCTAAGTACTGGGCCATGACCGGCTGGCGTTTGGGTTGGTTGTTGTTGCCCAAAGACCTGATCGGACCGGCCGGTGCCCTAGCCGGAAATGTGGCTCTGTGCCCACCTGCGCTCTCGCAGCATGCTGCAATCGCGGCGTTTAGCCCGGAGGGTTACGCGTCCTCACAGCAAAGCGTGGTCAAGTACCAAGAATCGCGGCAGATCATCTTGGACCGCCTCGAGGATTTGGGGTGGGACAAGGTTGCGCCGGCCGATGGTGCGTTCTACATTTACGCCAATATTGCGGCGAGTGGCTTGGACTCTGTGACGTGGTGTGCTCGCCTACTGGATGAGGCAGGTGTGGCGGTGACTCCTGGAACTGACTTTGACTCTGTGAACGGAAGCGAGTGGGTCCGGCTGAGCTTTGCGTCATCTGCGGAGGCAGTGGCCCAGGCGATTGACCGAATTGTACGGTGGCAAAATGCCCTCTAATTGCGGATAAATCGCAATAAATTTTGTGATCTACAAAACTTCTTTCATTTCTGCGTAATAGCAGCGGCTTTCCCTTCTCTTAGCAAGCAGAAGGTTAAGCCGCCTACCGGTGGCGCAGGATTGATGGAGGAAGTAATGACCGTTATGGACCGCATTCAAGGCAATGAAGCCACAGGTTTTTTGACCCAGCGCGAGCGTGTGGTGCTGGCCAACCTCTCAGAGGAAATCACCCTGGAAGAGGTTGCGTCAAGACTCTTTGTCACCCGCAACACCGTGAAATCACAGGTGCGTAGTGTGTACCGCAAACTTGGAGTCTCCACGCGCGCTGATGCTGTTCAGTGGGCTCGCACGGTGGGTATTCACAAACAGTAATAAACCTTACGGCTGCCAAAACTACCAGCCTAGAGATAGACGACCTCACATTGTGTGTTGGACACTCCCGAATCTAACGCGGTGTAAGGAATAAGATGAGTGGGGCCCCACAGGGCCTTACTCATTCTTGTTTGGGCGGAAGGTTGCGGGTCATGTCTGAGAAAATTCTGGTTGTTGCGGCCGTAATCGTAGATGACTTAGAGAACCCCACAAAGATGCTGGCGGCCCGGCGCAAACAGCCCGCGGCCATTGCCGGGCGCTGGGAATTTCCCGGTGGTAAGGCTGAGTTAGGGGAGAGCGACCAAGAAGCTCTGCACCGCGAACTGCGAGAGGAACTTGGAGTCCAAGCGGATCTTGGTGCCCAAGTGGTCAGTGCGCAGTACACGGATTGGCCCATTACTGAGCGGCACATCATGCGCCTTTGGTTCGCCCAAATTACCAGCGGTGATCCGCAGCCCCTCATCGAACATGACGCACTGCAATGGATTAGTCCGTCAGAATTTTCCAGCCTCGATTGGTTAGATGGTGACGTGGCGATAGTCGAGCACCTGCGCAGCTACTTCTAAGCGATTACCATTTGCCCGGAGCGTAGTCCTTGAGGAAGCAGCCATAGAGATCCTCGCCGGCCTCGCCGCGCACAATTGGGTCATATACGCGGGCCGCGCCGTCGACTAGGTCGAGGGGTGCATGGAAGCCCTCCTCGGCTAGCCGAACCTTGGTAACGTGCGGGCGTTCATCCGTTATCCAACCGGTGTCAACGCTGGTCATCAAGATTTGATCGGCCTCAAACATTTCCCCGGCACTCGTGCGGGTCAACATATTCAGCGCGGCCTTGGCCATGTTGGTATGTGGGTGGCCAGCGCCCTTATACCCGCGGTTAAACACGCCTTCCATAGCGGAAACGTTAACCACGTATGACCGGCCGCGCCCGCTGGCAGCCGCTGACCGAGCGGCAGCCTCCCGCAGCGAAGCTCGGAGGCGGCTGATCAAAATAAACGGGGCCGTGCTGTTGCACAGCTGAACCTCAAGCAGTTCAAGCGGATCGACGTCTTCAACCCCCTGGACCCAGGAATTACTGTCAACTAAATCTGGCAGCAGGCCTGCGGCATCGATAGCCGTGCCCGCGGCAATGCGCTCAAGCGAAGCTGAGCCAGCGGTCATCGCCAAGCTGGTCAGGAATGCCGGGGTTGTGACGGAAGGGTGGGTAAGCGCGGCACCACCTTGGATCTGTCCCTCCAGCGTTGCCGGGTGTGGGTCATAGGTGCGGCCCAAGGTAACCAACGCGGGTAGGATTCCCTGCGGTAATGGTGAATCCTCAGCTGCAGCCAACGGGGCGTAGGCACCGGGAGAACGGCGCACTGTTTGGGCGGCATTATTGATCAAGATGTCGAGGGGCCCTGCTGCGCTGACCTCATCAGCGAGGGCGACAACCTGCCCGGGATCACGCAGGTCAATGCCCACAATCTTGAGATTGTGAATCCAAGTTGAACTGTCATCGAGAGCCTTGAACCTGCGGATGGCGTCATTGGGGAACCGGGTGGTGATGGTCGTGTGTGCGCCGGCTCGCAGTAGCCGCAGGGCTATGTGCATTCCAATTTTTGCCCGCCCACCGGTCAACAGTGCGGTCTTGCCATGAAGGTCGGTTGTGGCCTCACGGCGGGCGTGGTTAAACGCCGCACAAGTGGGACACAGTTGGTGGTAGAAGTAGTCCACATCGACGTAGTGTTCTTTGCAAATGTAACAGGCCTGAGAGTTTAGGAGTGTGCCGGCAAACTTGCCCTCGGTTGGTGAGGTGAGGTCCAATCCTTCCGTCTCATCATCGATCCGAGTGGGGGCGCCGGTCGCGGTTGCATGAACGATCGCGGTGTCGTGTTGCTGCACTTTGCGCTTGGCCTCAAGGCGGCGGTTCTTCTTAACCGTCTTGTAAAGTTTGGCGGTGGCGTGCATGAGGGTAACCCGGTCTGGGTGCTCCTCGGCGAGGTCATTAGCGTGAGCCAAGACCTCAAGGGCCTGAGCCAAGTCAGTTGCTGGAATGCGTGGTTCAAATTCAGTGGACACCGGCCCATTATGTCAGGCATTGAGTGGGCCCGGAGAACTGCCAAAAACGAGTTCTTATACGATGGGGTGTGCGCGCGACCACATGGGCCGAAATCGGTGCTAACATTGCCACTGATTGCATGCGCTCAAGCCTGTCGGTCTTCGATCATGAACGAGCATGCGCCTTGCGTGTACCAACATTCTTTTAACGATATTGCCATCGTTGCTCAACGAGGAGACACTAATGAGCTCACACGGACGCCTAACCCTGCCAACCGAAGTTGGGGCAGAACGTGAATCAATTGAACTGATTGCGCGCCTTGGCGCAGATGCTATTCGCAATAGCGATGGCACGGAGTTGCCAGCCGATGCCGCCAGCATGGTGGATAAGGTTTATGCCACCTACTTTGTGGCGCGTGGAGACCAGGAATGGGCCGAGTCCCACACCGATGAACTTCAGCAGTTGTACTTGCTTTCTAACCGGCACACCGCGCGGACCAGCACGCTCGTGATCGATCCGATGGTGGGGTACTTTGCCGATCAGGTGAAACCAGACCTTGACCACGATCCAAAAATCTATTGGGAAGTCCGCAACCGCACTACCGGGCAGGTCCTAGCTACCGCAGACTGGTCCATTGACTCTGCCGGAGTGGTGACCATTACCGGAACCGTGCCGTTTCACGAGTACACCGTTGCCTTCTTGGCTTGGAAGGTGTGGGACCCAACTCAGATGTACAACTACATCACCAACGGCTGGCAGAACACGGACCGCGTCAAGGAAATGCCATACGACGCTCGCCATGAGGCCACCTGGCAGTTCATGAAGGACAGCCTAGACACTTGGCTCGGCGAGCACCCTGAGGTTGATGTGGTGCGATTTACCACGTTCTTCTACCACTTCACGCTCGTGTTTAATGACCAGGCCAAAGAGAAGTTTGTGGACTGGTTTGGCTATTCTGCCTCGGTTTCTGCGGTTGCGCTCGAGGCTTTTGCTCAGGAGCACGGTTACCGGTTGAGCCCCGAGGACTTTGTTGATGGTGGCTTCTACAACTCGCCGTTCCGGGTACCATCCAAGCAGTTCCGTGACTGGTTGGGCTTCCAACACCGCTTTGTCACGTCCCGCGCCAAGGAATTAGTTGCCGCAGTGCATGAGGCAGGCAAAGAAGCGATCATGTTCCTTGGTGACAACTGGATTGGCATTGAGCCATACGGCCCAGAATTTGCTGCGGTTGGTCTTGACGCGGTGGTTGGTTCGGTTGGCTCGGCAGCAACGACCCGCATGATTGCAGATATTCCATCGGTTAAGTACACCGAAGGGCGCATGCTGCCGTACTTCTTCCCCGATGTTTTCAACCCGGACGGCGACCCGGTGGCAGAGGCCCAGCAGTGCTGGGTTGACGCTCGCAGGGCGATCTTGCGCAACCCTCTGGATCGCATTGGCTACGGCGGATATATCTCGCTGGCCATTCAGTTCCCGGAATTTATTGACTTCACCGAACAGGTTGTCAACGAATTTCGCACCATCCATGACACGGCCAAGGAACGCACAGCTTGGGGCACGGGGCTCAAGGTTGCCGTGTTGAACCACTGGGGAGCGCTGCGTACCTGGCAGACCCACATGGTTGCGCACGCGCTGCCCTACAAGCAGATTGTTACCTACCTGGGCGTGATCGAGGCCCTCGCGGGAATGCCCGTTGAAGTTGAGTTCATTGCGTTCGATGATGTCCTGGCGAACGGCATTGACTCCGATATTGACGTCATTATCAATGCGGGCCAGGCGGCTACCTCATTCTCCGGTGGCGATGTGTGGCAGGATCCGAATTTGACCACGAAGTTGCGCCAGTGGGTGGACGCCGGAGGTGCCCTGATTGGTGTTGGTGACCCGAGCGCCCACCTTCACGAGGGCCGGTTCTACCAACTCTCTGACGTATTTGGTGTGGACAAGGAGCTGGGCTTCTCGCTATCCACAGACAAGTACGTTACCCCGGTAACCGAGCACTTCATCACCCACGACCTCACCGAACCGTTTAACCCGGGCGAGGGGGCACGGGATGTCTACCCGGTTACGGACACTGCTCAAGTGTTGGCTTACCAGGCGGAGACGCACATTGCTACGAACGAGTATGGTCAGGGCCGTTCGGTGTATTTGGCTGGGTTGCCACACTCCAGTCAGAATGCACGCCTGCTCTACCGGGCAATCCTGTGGGCGGCACGTAAGGATCAAGATGTAACTGCGCCAGCTCAGTGGTGGACGAGTGATCCACGCACGGACGTTGCGGCTTGGGATGACACGTTCGTGGTGGTGAACTCCACCTTGGAAACCGTCACCACCACGGTCACCGGACCCGGGGGAATTAGCGAAACTGTGAGCTTGGGACCGGCCGAGTCTAAGTGGTTTGCATAACTAGCGCATCGCCAGCGCATCGCCAGCGCATAACCGCCGTATAGAAAACGTATAGCCCGCGGCGACCAAAATAAGAGCGCCGTTAGTCTTCGAATGAAGACTGACGGCGCTCTAGCATGTTCAAATTACGGTGTTGCCGCATATTTGGTACACAGACTGCCTACGCCACAATCACCTTGATGCCAGCTGCTTCAAACTTAGCTACCTCGGTGGGGTCGATATTACTGTCGGTAATGAGCGTGTGGACTTCGGAGACATCGCAAATTCGAGCAAAGGCAGTCTGGCCAACTTTGCTTGAGTCAGCCACAACAACAACCTTCTTGGCAACCTTAACAAAGGCGGCGTTAATGGAAGCCTCGCCCTCATTGTGGGCCGCTGCGCCGAGATCAGCGCTAATAGCGTTGACCCCTAAGAAAAGGGTGTCAATGGAGATCTCATTGAGGATGAGAGTTGATAGTGGGCCGGTCAACTCGTAGCTGTGGGGACGGGCCACACCACCCGTGACAACCACCTTGACGCGGGGGCGCACGGTTAGTTCATTGGCGATGTTGACCGCATTGGTGACCACAATGAACCGTTGGTCGCCAACCACACCGTCCGACTCAGGGGCGAGAGCTATCTCCCGGCCTACCTCGGTGGTTGTGGTCCCGCCATTGAGGCCAATAACCTCACCCGGGCGGATGAGCTTGATCGCTGCTTTGGCAATGCGTGACTTCTCATCTGCGTTGCGACCGGACTTATACCGCAACGGGAGATCAGAGGAGCTCGGGTGCAACCGTGCACCGCCGTGCGTGCGAGTGATCAGTTGTTGTTGGGCCAGATTATCCAGGTCCCGGCGGACGGTAGCCGGTGAAACCCCAAGTGTTTCAACGATTTCCTCGACTCTTACCTCTTCGCGCTCGAGGACGAGATCTAGCAAAGCGGTCAGCCGTGTATGCCGATTCATGCAGTTCTCCAGTTCAAATTGATCAACCTAGATCATAGCAGTATGGCATTTTATGATTGTTTATGGCTAGAATGAGTGTGAATCGATCTTAATCAATCGCTGAGTGAGCAAAGCTGCTCAGTAAAGGAGTAGATGTGGCAAGCAAGAATACGATTGCAGAAGTCCAGTCGCAGCCTGAGGTATGGCGTGAGGCCATTGACAAGCTGGACACGTTTGTAGGATTCCCAGCCGCCGGTGAGCGCGTGGCCGTTGTTGGCTGTGGCACCTCATGGTTCATGGCTCAGGCATACGCATACCTGCGTGAAGAGCTGGGCTTGGGTGAAACCGATGCGTTCACCGCAACCGAGTTCCGTGCCAGCCGTAAGTACGACCGTATTGTGACCATTTCACGGTCCGGAACCACAACCGAGATCGTTGACCTGTTGTCCCAGACGGATACCCCATCCACCCTGCTCACCGCAGTCGGTGGGGGTCCTGCTGCGCAGCACGCTGACAACGAAATTGTGCTCGACTTTGCAGACGAGACTTCCGTTGTGCAGACCCGCTTTGCGTCAACCGTCCTGTTGGTCCTGCGTACGTCGCTTGGCGTAGACGCCGAGGCTGCCATCTCCGGTGCACGCACCGCGCTTGAGGCAGAGATTCCACAGTCCTGGATTGACGCCGACCAAATCACATTCCTAGGCACCGGCTTCACCGTGGGCCTGGCACACGAGGCCGCCTTGAAACTCCGCGAGTCCTCACAGAGCTGGACCGAATCCTACCCAGCAATGGAGTACCGTCACGGACCGATCGCGATTGCGCAGCCAAACCGTGTGGTTTGGGTATTTGGTCAGGCCCCAGAAGGAATGGCCGAGCAGATCGCAGCTACGGGTGCCGAAATGGTGACCTCTGAGCTTGACTCAATGGCCCACCTAGTACTCTTGCACCGTTTGGCGATTGCGCGCACCTCCGCACGTGGCCTCGATGCAGACACTCCGCGCTCACTGTCGCGTGCTGTAATTCTTGATGACGAGAAGTGATCAGTAGATGCCGCTTGTAGAACTAGCTCCGCTGGCCCGTGACCGGGCGAGCACCGGCCAAGGCCTAGGGGCCTTCAACGTCATCCATCTGGAGCACGCACAGAGTTTTGTTGCCGCTGCCGAAGCTGCCGAGGAACCGGTAGTCCTGCAGATCAGCCAAAACGCGGTGAAGTACCACGGCGCGCTAGCCCCTATTGCGTTGGGGACCCTCGCGGCGGCTCGTGCGGCGACCGTGCCGGTGGTGGTCCACCTGGATCACGCGGAAGATCTAGACCTAGTGTTCGAGGCGATTGACCTTGGATTCAGCTCGGTGATGTTTGATGGTTCCACCCTGGACTATGAGGCCAACGTGGCGGCAACGAAGGAAGTCGTTGCGCGCGCTCACGCCAAGTCGGTCAGCGTGGAGGCGGAACTCGGCGAGGTCGGTGGTAAGGACGGGGTGCATGCTCCCGGCGTGCGCACCGATCCGGAAGAAGCCAAAGCATTTGTGGCCGCCACAGGCGTGGACCTCTTGGCCGTTGCCGTGGGCTCTTCTCACGCGATGACCACGAGGGACGCAGCTTTGGACCTGGAACTCATTTCCGCGTTGCAGTCTGCTCTTGATGTGCCGTTGGTATTGCACGGCTCGTCCGGTGTTTCCGACGAGGGTATGGCGGCCGCTATCAAAGCTGGCATGACCAAGATTAACGTCTCTACCCACCTGAACAAGTTGTTCACCGCACAGGTTCGTGCCTTCTTGGCCGAGAATCCTGATGTGGTTGATTCTCGCAAGTACGTTGCTCAGGGTATGCGAGCGGTCACCCAAGAAGTGACTCGGTTGCTCCGGCACTACGCGTAGCGAGTGTAAAACATGCAGGGCGCTGCCTCACCGTGATCCGGTTGAGGCAGCGCCCTGAGTATTTACTTAAGCAGAGTGTTTGCTTGAGCTATATCTTGGCGTTTACTTAGCGTTGGCAACAACCGTGTTGAGGAACTCTGTGGTCTCGGAAACAAGAGCCAGCTGTGCAAAAGCGCCTGAGGCATCGAACGTTTCTTCATTAACAAAGACGTTGATCTGGGTCTCAAGTACCTTTGCCTGACCAAATGCAAGAATGTCAGCAACAAATCCACCGGCCTTGGCGCCGCCGTGGGATGCGATCGAAGCTGAGGCAACAGCGACCGGCTTGTTAGCAAAGGAGTGCTGACCCCATGGGCGAGAAGCCCAGTCTAGGGCGTTCTTGAGCACGCCGGACAGGGAATCGTTGTACTGCGGTGTAGCCACAATAACGGTATCTACGTTGGAAATGGCGGCCTTGTATTCGCGGGCGGAGTCCGGGTAGTTTGCGTCCCAGTCCGGGGAGTACATTGGCAGGTCAGCAATAGGAATCTCAATGAGCTCAGCGCCCGCTGGCACCAGCTGCTTTGTTGCCTCAAAGACCTGGCGGTTGATTGATGAGCTAGAGATGGACCCTACGATGTAACCGATTTTTACTGACATACCATTCCTTGATGTATTACCTTCACGGTGGACTAACGTGTCCACCATTAGTTGAACCATCAAGTTCTGCGGGATATTCCTCGGGGCGAGGATGGGTGCCGTGTGCTTCCTCACACCAGCGAGGAGGATGCAGGCTCAAGTCGCCATGTTATTCCCAAGCATCGGTGGGACGGTGGTGTTGCATCTGAGCATGCGCGGTTTCCATCCGAGGGGTTGGGGTACCCGCAAGGGCAGCCCGTGCAAAGTCGAGCGACTCCTTAACCATCTCTTCCCGGTGGGCGGCGCTGTCAACCTTGCGGGTGCCAATCTCAATTGCTAGGTCACCACTCCACCCGGAAGAGTACAGGTACTCGATGACCTCGCGGGCCGGCTGATTACCCACCCCGGGCACCAGGTGCTCATCCTTGGTGGAGCCGGTGCCGTCGGCCAAGTGGATATGGCGCAGCCGGTTACCAAACTTTTTGGTGAGCTCGAGGGAATCCTGGCAGGAGGTTGACGCATGGGATAGATCCAAGGTCAGCGCATCATAGTCCTGATCCGTGGGGTCCCAGTGGGGGAGGTAGGCGAGGTAATCCCGCTTCTTGCGGCGCCACGGGTACATATTTTCCACGGCAATGGTTATTCCTGTGGCCCTGCTGAGGATTCGCACGTGCTCCGCAAACCGCGCCGCGTACCTAGGTTGCCAGGTAAACGGTGGGTGGACCACAACCGTGCTGGCTCCCACTTGCTCGGCCAATTCAACAGACCGCTCCAGTTTGGTTGCGGGCCGCACTCCCCACACGTTTTGGCTGACCACGAGCGAGGGCGAGTGAATTGAGGTGATAGGTATTTCGTACTTATCAGATAGTTCAATAAGTCGAGTTGCATCCTGGGTGACGCCGTCAGACCAGACCATCACTTCCATGCCGTCGTAGCCAAGGCGGGAAGCCAGCTCGAACGCGTAGGAACAACGCCGTGGAAATACGGACGCCGTTGACAATGTCACGTTGATGAACTGATCATGCATGCTTCTACCTTAGATCTGTTTGCCACTCAGTGGGCGGTGATAAGTCCCTCATCGAGAATTGCAATCGCCCCACGAATGTGGTCGCGATCCTTACGAGCAATATGTTTAACGTGGGAACGACAGCAGGACGCAACTTAATTTCGTAAGTCATGCCCAACTCAAGTCGACTTTTGCCTGTGCCCAGGATCGCCACCAATACTAGGCCCGCTGCGGTGATTTTCTGAACGGGCTATAGCCGCCAGAGGGTCTTCGTAAAGTCAGCCAAGCGAGCTTTGGATTCTTCGATGGAGGACAGGGCGTTCCGTGCCTCTGTCGTAGAGGAAAGGCCTTGTACGTTTTTCATGGAGGAAATAGCAGCTTTCCTCGGAGGAAAGTCTACAGATGGTTTCAGATTCTCGATGCCACAGCACTTTGGTCTAATGCCTGCCGTCCTGGAGCCCGTAAGTAACTCGGAATTAGGTAGACTTTATTCCGGGTTAACAATATTAACCCGGAATAACGGAGTCGTTATTCCGGGTTAGAGATGAATGGATTGAAGATGGACGAGTCGCAGTCAGGCCCAGAAGTTGTTGATGATCGTTTTCGTGTTGCCATCCAGGCGCATGGTGAAAAGGTCGTCGACTGGCGGAAGACGGGCAAAGGGGGCAACCGCGATGATCGAATGATGCGCCAGGTTACGGTTAGTCTTCCACCGAAAATTAGTGATTTTGAACCGGTCCTCCCGCCGGAGATTGGTGCTCAAGCAGACAGGGCAATTGCCTCGATTGTGCGGCTGGATTCTGGGCATGGACAAACCTTGGGGGTGCTGTCGGTCCTATTGCTCCGGGCAGAATCAGTGGCATCGTCGAAGATTGAGAACGTCGAGGCCACCATGGAAGACTTTGCTAAGGCGACTCATGGCGTCAAAGCCAACTCATCGGCTACTTCAATGGTTGCTTCAGCAAATGCCCTTGATTCGCTGATTTTGTCAGTTAATGACCACGGGGATGTCTTGTTGGAAAACGTCTTAGCCGCGCACCGGATTCTGATGGCTGATGATCCGCATGAGAGTCGATACGCTGGCCGTCTGCGGGATATGCAGAACTGGATTGGCGGATCAGATTTTGCTCCAAGAAATGCTCTGTATGTGCCACCACCCGCAGATACGGTCCAAGGGTACTTGGAAGATCTGTTGATCTTCGTCAACAGAGATGATGTACCGGTACTGGTTCAGGCCGCAGTTGCTCACGCGCAATTTGAGTCGATTCACCCATTCACCGATGGAAATGGGCGCATTGGGCGAGCACTCATTAATGCGATTCTGAGGCGACGTGGGGTGACTGAGCAGGTGGTTGTCCCTTTGGCGTCTGCCCTAGTGGCGAAGCGAGAGGCGTACTTCGAAGTCTTGTCCGCATACAGAGAAGGTGACGCTGGGCCTATCGTTCGAGCATTTGCTCACGCATCGCAGACATCGGCGCGCGAGTCCGTACTAACGGCAACAAGGCTTGCTGAAATGCCTGCGCAGTGGGAAGCAATGTATCGCGAAGAAATGGGTAGGGCACCCAGAGTCGGAAGTGCAGCTAGCAAGATCCTTGGCCAACTACTCGCAGTGCCCTTCTTTACGTCCGAGGAAATCGAGGACTCCATTGGTGGTTCAGAATCAGCTATTTACTCGGGAATTGAAAAGCTTGCCCAGGCGGGAGTGCTTCGCCCGCTCACAAACCGTAAGAGACGTCAGGTGTGGTGTGCAGGATTACTCATTGATGAACTTGAAGACTTGGGTCAGCGAATCGCCTACCAAACGGTTTCTGATCCCACGTGGAGAGAAATCCAACTTCAAGTTACCAGCAGTCACTTGCGGCAGTTAAGCGCCAGTTTGGCTAGCGTGCAGAAGGCAATTTCACATGCCAATCTGACCGGGGCAATGCGTCTATCAGTCTCAGCAGCCATGGCATCTGAAGCTGTGCGAATCCAACTAGCAGAATCTCTCCGTATTTCAGATTCTATACGGGCCCACTATGCCAATCTCATTATGTCTAGTGATCTACGTGAAGCATTTGAAATAGTTGGCAAGAGTTCGTCCGTGATCCTGACTGGGCAGACCTTAAAGGTAACTGAAACAATACGGGAAGGGCTGGGGCAGTGGGCTGAACTTAGTGAGAAGTTGGCGAGGTCAGTTCGGCTCCCAGAATCTGTGGCACAGTCACTTCGAGATGGAGTCTCACAGTCGAGAGAAACTCTGCCGAGTGAATCGGACAATGTTACTGGTTTGGAAGAGACGGAAGACTCCAAAGAAGTAGATGGTTCCAATGAACCGGACACTCGGCTCTGAGGTTGAACATTGTGAGAATTCCTAACGGACCGGTTCTAGTGATCCAGCCCGTTAGGGTTCTTGCGTCTGTTTGTGCCCGATGCCTAACCGACCGTGGCGCCTTGCCACACGCTGGTGAACGGTGCGTTTGATTCCATGCGCTCGGCAATTCCCGCCGTGACTAGGTTCTTCGCCGTGCGGGCAGCATCCTTGATGGACGCACCCTTGGCTAGCTCTGCGGTGACCGCAGCGGCAAAGGTGCAGCCTGCTCCGGAAACGCGTAGTTCGCCAACCTTTGGTGCAGACAAGATGGTGACCTCGGTGCCATCGAAGAGCACGTCCACCGCGTCTGGGCCGGCGATGGAGACGCCGCCCTTGACGATCACAGCTGCAGGGCCGTTAGCCTGGTTGAGTTGGGGCTGAATGAGTTTGGCGGCCTCGATCAGGTTATCAACTGTCTCAATCTTGTCCATGCCAGACAGCGTCAGGGCCTCAAAATGGTTGGGTGTGGCGACGGTAGCCAGTGGCAGGATTTGGGCACGCAGCGCGGTGTCCGTATCCAGAGCAGCGCCAGGCTCCTGGCCCTTGCAGATCAATACCGGGTCTAGCACCACGTTCTTCCACTGCTGCTGCCCGAGGGACTGTGCCACGGCATCGATAGTCTGAGGTGTGCCCAGCATGCCAATTTTGACCGTGTCTACGTCGTGGCAAGAGGTGGCCGCCTCGATCTGGTCTTGAATCACCTGAGGGTCAACCGGCACAAAGCGGTGCGCCCAGTCGTTCTTGGGATCAAAGGAAACAATGCAGGTCAGAGCGCCCATACCGTAGACCCCGAGTTGCTGAAAGGTCTTCAGATCTACCTGGATTCCGGCGCCACCGGTGGCCTCGGATCCGGCGATTACAAAAGCGGTGTTAACCATGATTATGTCCTTCGATACAGACGAGCAATTCAGCGATGATAGTGAACCTGTAAGAATCGTACGCCCAAAGCAATGCGGCAACCTCACGGTGTTGGTATTTGGATAGGTTAGGGCTTGTCGGGCGTAAACTAACCGCATGAAAATTGTTGGCCCCGGGTCCCGTCTACCGCAGCAGGTGCAGCGGATCGCCGTGGTGGGTCCAACGGGAAGTGGCAAGACCACACTTGCCAGGAGCCTAGCTACTTCTTTTGCGTTGCCTTGCGTTGAACTCGATTCCCTTTTTCACGGTCCCAACTGGGTTCCACGTGAAACATTTTTACAAGAGGTAACGGACTTTATTGCCAAGGAACAGTGGGTCACCGAGTGGCAGTACAAAGTTGCCCGCCCGCTCCTGTTAGCGCGAGCGACCACCCTGGTTTGGTTGGACCTGCCCACCGGGCGGGTTCAAACTCAACTTTGGCGCCGGACGTTCAGGCGCTGGGCTACCCATGAGGAGTTATGGCATGGGAACCGCGAGCCGGGCTTACGGGTGCTCTTGAGCCGCAGCGATAATTCGATTCTGTGGTGGGGATGGAAACACAGAAACGCACTCCGTGGTCTCCCGCTGGTAGTCCAAGAGATGGCGCGCGGCGCCGGGATTCCGCAGTCGCATTTGGACGGTCTGGTTATCGTCCACCTGCGGACCAACAAGCAGGTCCATGACTGGTTACGGCTACAAGACTTGCCGATGCCTCACTCGGCTTAGCAAGGTAGGTGCGGCAGGGCAGCAATAGATTGGAAGAACTCGGCTTGCCAGCGCTGGCTACGGGTGGCCTGGGGGTTGAGTTCCGTAAGCCACGGGGGATAGAGCCGGAATCCGCGCTTGCCACCCTTGCCTGCGACGCTGACGATCGAGCGCGTTGCCAACGTGGCGGTGGGGATGAGGAAGCTGCCGGCCTGCTCGTTTTCCTGAGCGGTGACTAAGAGGAAATCCACGCCGTCACTGTGAGTAAACGGCCCGGTTTTCCCGGATTCCAGCCTCCGCCATACGGCAATGAAAACTCCCGGTTTGGTTGGAGTCACATTGCCTTCACGGACCCGGATGGTGCCCGAAGATGTCTCCAAAATCTGAGCGCCGTAGGAGGCATTGTCAGGTTCAGGAGAAACGGAGAGCACCTCGATCGAGCGATCCGCCATAGCTCGCGCCACAAGAGGCTGCTCCACAAGAGGTTGAACCGCTCGGGCTGGTTGCTGGGGCGACATGTTGACCTTCAACGTAGGGGAAAGCAAACAATAGGTTTGCAGGGGAGGAGGCTGGCCCTGACAATAAGGCTATGGATCAATCCTTCTATGACCAAATTGAACTGGGCTTGAGCGCGGACATCACCGGGTGGGACTTTGCCTGGCTTGACGGTCATGCCACGGAGGAGCGCCCGCCCTGGGGCTACGCCAACCTGTTGGGCGAGCGCATGGCCGCGACCCAGGCGAGCCTTGACATCCAGACGGGTGGGGGAGAAATCTTGGCCGGGGTCCCGGCCGTGCCGCCGGTTGCCGCTGCGACCGAGTCCTACCCGCCCAATCTGGTTAAGGCATCGGAAAACTTACTGCCCAAGGGGATCCTGGTGGTGGCGGACCAGGACGAGCCGCCCCTGCCGTTTGCGGATGCCACGTTTGACCTGGTCACCAGCCGGCACCCGGCCACCATTTGGTGGGCGGAGATTGCGCGGGTCCTTGCGCCGGGCGGCACCTACCTAGCCCAGCACGTGGGGCCGACCAGTGCGTTTGAGCTGATCGAGTTCTTCCTGGGGCCGCAGCTTCAGGCGCGTAAGGCGCGGGACCCGGAGGTGGAGATAGCCCAGGCCAAAGAAGCTGGGCTTGAGATTGTGGACCTGCAGACCGCACGTCTAAGAATTGAGCTTTACGATGCCGCTGCCGCGATTTATCTGCTGCGCAAAGTGATCTGGTGGGTGCCCGGGTTCACGGTTGAGAAGTACCGGGACCGGCTGTGGGACCTGCATAAGCAAATCCAAAGCGATGGGGTGTTCGTTGCGCACTCAACGCGGCACCTGATTGAAGCACGGCGGCAATAACTTGCCGGTTCTTTGGTTTCGAGTGCGCGGCGGCGCCCCTGGTGCTCACAGAAGCCGTGACCGGCAACTTATTGCCGAAGCCGCTGTTCTGGGGCATGATTGAGGTGACAGGATTCAAAAACGGCATGATTTTGCCGGAATCTTGAACGCAGAACACAGAACCTAAGACACAGAGCACGGAACACAGAGCGCGGGATGAGGTGGATGAAGTGACCGAACTCAAGGCGAGTGGTATCGCGGCTGGGATACGCAAGGCACGCAAGGATGCGGGGCTCACCCAAGAGGATCTTGCGCTGCTGGCAGAGGTGTCCGAGCGAACAATCCGTGCCCTTGAAACCGGAACCGGGAATCCCTCACTGAAGGCTGTGATGGCAGCGGCTAATGTTCTTGGTTTGCGGCTTGAGGTAGTCCGGTGACGGGGGACCTTCAAAGGCTCAAGTTGGACCAGCGAGCAGAGGTATATAAGTCTGGACACCTTGCCGGGCACCTGGTGCGCACCGAGCAGGGTGGCACCATATTTGTGTATGACGCTGCATATGTGGAAGCGGGCAAACCGCCCGTAGCGTTCTCGCTTCCACTATCTGACGCGGAAGTTAGCGCTAGCAATGGGGCCGTGCCCCCGTTCTTTGCTGGCTTGCTCCCGGAGGGGCATAGGCTCACCATGCTGCGGGACGCCACCAAGACCAGCCTGGACGATGAGCTGACGCTCCTCATGGCCGTAGGTGCGGATGTTCCCGGCGATGTGCAAATCATCCCCGAGGGAGCATCCCTCGTTCCCCCTCGCGCCCTTGCGGAAGTAAGTGTGCCTCAAGAACTCGACTTCGAAGCTCTGGCACACACGCTTGATTTGCAGGGTGTACCGGGGGTGCAGAGCAAAGTGAGCGCAACAATGCTCACTACCCCGGTGGCTATCTCAGGCAGGTCTTACCTGCTCAAGCTAGATCCGGCTACCAACCCGCACCTTGTGGTGAACGAGGCTGCCCATCTTGTCGGAGCAAGGGGCCTGCGCATCCCCGTAGCCCAAGCCCAGGTCGTTGTTGACCGGGTGGGGCGTAACGGCTTACTGGTTACCCGCTTTGATCGGGTAACCAACACCGATAATGTCAGTTCTGGTCAGGTGCACGGTTCTCAACTGCGGCTACCGCTTGAAGATGGCACCCAGGTCTTGGGACTGCCCCCGGCGGCCAAATATGCGGTTGAGTCTGAGGCGGTAGCGCTTGCGCTTGCTGGGCATTGCGTGGCACCAAAGGTGGCGTTACGTAACTTGTACCTGCAGTTTGTCTATGCCTGGTTGACCGGCAACGGAGACCTACACGCCAAGAACCTCTCGATTCTGGGAAATCAGCGCTCAGAGTTTTCGGTAGCGCCCGTGTATGACGTGCCGTGCACGGTACTTTATGGCGATGAAACCATGGCACTGAGCATTGCTGGCAAAGTACGCAGGATCAGGGCGCGGCACTGGGCAGAATTTGCGGACTCTTTAGGCATACCCCAACGTGCAGCAGCTGCGGTCAACCAGATAGCTCTGAGGGCCGCAGCCAGGGTAGAGCTAGAGAAGCTGCCCTTCCGTGGATCGCCGCTGCGTGGAACGCAGCGCGAACTCAGCATCCGCAGGGAAGAGTTTGGTGGCTGACAAGCCCCGGTGCCACGCTATTCAACTGGCCGGAATCTACGTAATACAGAGACGAACAATGCGGTTGTCCGGACCCAGGAGATCCGGACAACCGCATTGCTATACAGGCCCTAGTTGGCGTCAGACCTGAGCGCGCACTGCAAGTGCTGCACCAACTAGGTTCTTCAGGGAAGCGGTGGTCTCCGCATAACCGCGGGTCTTCAAGCCGCAGTCCGGGTTAACCCACAGCAGGTCCGGGTCAACTGACTTCACTGCAAGTTCAAGAAGTTCCGTGATCTCTTCCTGGGACGGAACCCGTGGGGAGTGAATGTCATACACGCCGGGGCCAACACCGCGAGCAAAGCCGGCATCGGCAAGCTCTGGCAGAACCTCCATGCGGGACCGGGCAGCCTCAATGGATGTAACGTCGGCGTTCAGGCCGTCGATAGCGCCAATGACGTCACCGAACTCGGAGTAGCACAGGTGTGTGTGGATCTGGGTGTCCGGACGAACCCCAGCCGTGGACAAACGGAAGGAGTTCACCGACCAGTCCAGGTAGTCGGCGTGGTCCACCTTGCGCAGCGGCAACAGCTCGCGCAGTGCTGGCTCATCAACCTGAATGGCTGCGATCCCGGCGGCCTCAAGGTCAGTGACCTCGTCGCGCAGAGCCAAACCGATCTGGTTAGCGGTCTCGCGCAGGGAAATGTCATCACGCACAAACGACCAGGCCATGATGGTGACCGGACCGGTCAGCATGCCCTTGACCGGCAGGTCAGACAGCGACTGGGCGTACTGGGTCCAACGCACGGTCATTGGGGCTGGACGGGAGACGTCACCCCACAGGATTGAGGGGCGGGTGCAACGTGAACCGTAGGACTGAACCCAACCGTTCTTGGTGACTGAGAACCCGTCAAGAAGCTCAGCGAAGTACTGGACCATGTCGTTGCGCTCGGCCTCACCGTGCACCAGAACGTCCAGACCAATCTCTTCTTGCAGCTTGATGGCCTGGGCAATCTCCGCCTTCATGGCTTCTTCGTAGTCGGCCAAGCTGAGCTCGCCGCGAGCGTGGGCGGCGCGAGCCTTGCGGATCTCAAGGGTTTGTGGGAAGGAACCGATTGTCGTGGTTGGCAGGTCCGGCAGGTTCAGGCGGGCGGCCTGAGCTTCCTTGCGGATCTGCGCGTCAACACGGTCAAAGTCTGAGGGCTGCAACGCTGCGGTGCGCTCGCGGATTTCCTTGATGTTCACGCCGGCCGCGTTGGTGCGGCTCGCAATGGAATCGGCTGACTCCAACAGCTCGGTGTGAATGGCCTCGCGGCCATCAGCGATCCCGGTCGCTAGGGTGACGACTTCCTGCGTCTTCTCCTCGGCAAATGCCAACCAGCTGATGAGTTCCTCACCCAGGTGCTCCTCGCCGGCAAGGGTGTATGGAATGTGCTGAAGCGATGTTGAGGTGGTTACGGCAACCGAGCCAACACCGGAGAACTCGAGTGACTCGAGAATCTCGAGCTGGGCGCCCAGGTCGGTGCGCCAGATGTTGTGGCCATCAACGAGACCGGCAACCAGCGTCTTGTCCGCAAGATTTGCCTTGGTCGCTGCGTCGAACTCGGTTACGGTTCCCAGCACCAGGTCTAGGGCTAGCGCTTCAACCTCAAGGGCCGCAAGGGTTGGCAGCAGTGTTCCTACGTCACCGTATGGAGTGGTGATCAGGATCTGTGGGCGGTTTGCGCCCTCGGTGGTGAGCACGCCGTAGGCCGCAGTGATTGCGGCACTAATCTGCTCGGAAGACAGTCCAAGGTTGTCGGAAACAACCGCAGGCTCATCAATCTGCACCCATGGGGCACCGGCCGCAGCAAGACGGTCAAGAAGTTCTGCGTAGACCGGCAACAGCTTAGGCAGAAGGTCAAGTGGGTTGAAATCAGCGGCGACTCCAACTGCAGGCTTGGACAGCGCCAAGTACGTTACCGGGCCAAGCAGAACCGGGCGGGTTACAAAGCCCTCTTCCTTAGCCTCAAGGAACTGCTCCACGTAGCGGTTGCCGGCCAAGGAGAACTCGGTGTCCGGGCCCAACTCAGGAACGAGGTAGTGGTAGTTGGTGTCAAACCACTTGGTCATCTCAAGCGGCAGGTCATCGCCCTGGCCGCGAGCAACGGTGAAGTAACCGGCCAGGTCAATCGACCCGTCCTCGCCACGCAACCGCTCAAAGCGCGTGGGCAGAACACCAAACGCAACCGAGGCATCGAGAACCTGGTCGTAGAAGCTAAACGTCTCTGGAATGGAAGCGTCCTGCTTGCCCAAGCCCAGCTCAGCAAGGCGGGCTCGGGTCTGCGAACGCAGGCCGCGTGCGGTCTCCTCAAGGGCGTCTACGTCGGTCTTGCCGGCCCAGAAAGCCTCAACCGCGCGCTTCAACTCGCGGTTTGGGCCAATGCGGGGGTATCCCAGAACCGAAGCGGTTGGGAAGGCAGAGCCCTGATTTTGGGCAGACGGGGTGGAGGTGAGGGACATGATTTTCCTTAAATAGATATAGCAAAGATGGGTTTTTATAAAGACTGTGGTGCCACAATGTCAAGATGTCGCAAAGCTGGAGCAAGCGAGCATGAAGCAAGGGAACTAGCGTGTTGTAGCGAGTGCGCTCTGATCTTCCAGGGCGGTGAACTCGGACGGGAATGCTTCCTCAAACGGCGTAGTTTGGGGTCCAAGGTTGAGTGCCTCGAGTAGATCAATGGCTGCGTCAGATTGGTTAAAGGTGTAGATGTGTAACCCCGGCGCACCTAGCCGGAGCACCTCTTGGGACAGGTTGATGGCAAACTGCAGTCCGGTCCGGTAACGCTCAGCGGGGTCAGTAATTGCGTCCAGCTGATCCAATAACTCTTGCGGGGCAGCCACCCCGGTAAGCTCCGCAACCCTGCGCAGGCGTGCTGGGTCCGTGGTGGGCAAAATGCCCGCCAAGATTGGGATGGTCACCCCGGCGGCCCGAGCCGCTGACACAAATTCGACGTAACTTGAGGCGTTAAAGAAGAGCTGGGTGATTGCAAAGTTTGCGCCGGCCACCTGCTTTTCGTAGAGGTGTTCAATTTCTTGTTCCCGGGTGGTTCCGGAGGCGCTATTTCCATCGAGGAACGTGGCAACCGCAATGGTCAGTGGCTTGGCTGCGCTGCGCAATGCCGATGCCGCATTGGCCCGGCACCGCTTGGACTCGACCTCGCGGACTAATCCAATGAGTTCCTTGGACGAGTGCACACCGTCTGCTGGCGGTTGCCAATCCGGCTGGTCCTTGGGTGGGTCGCCGCGCAGTGCAAGGAACGTACGGGCACCGGCGCTCAGGAATTCCGCAATGGTGTCTGCTACGTTGCTCCGCGAGGTCCCTACGCAGGTCAGGTGAGCAATGGGCAGGATGCTGGTTTGCTCGGTGATCCGCTTGACTACGGCTTGTGAGGTGTCACGGTCGGTGCCGGCGGCGCCGTAGGTCACGGAAATAAAGTCGGGTTGTGCGGCCGCTAGACGGCGCGCAGTGGCCCAAAACTTGGGTGCGATCTCTGGGTTGCGTGGGGGCATAATCTCGAACGAGATGGTCGGTCGAGAGTGTGCGTTCACTAAAGTTGGGGCTTCTATAGAGGCCATTGTTTAAATCTCCATCGGATCTGGCGTTAGCACCCTGTCCCCCATGGTGGCTGCCACGGAATTGGGTTGCTGCGGTGTCAATGAGCCAGGACTCTCGACCGCTCTGGATGGACGTACAGGCATCAGTCTGCATGGCAAGCACAGAAGAGACAATGACTGTCTCAATCTGCGGACGCCCTGCCGGTCGACCACTGAGACGTAGATGCTGGGGTCGCCTTTGGATGTTTGTTGAAATTCCAACGATTTTGGGCGGGCGGCTCCGAGTACCGGCTGCTTGGGGGCTGGGGAACGGGCCCATATTTTCTGCTATGTCTTGCCCGTGACAGTCTTGCGGGTTGAGATAATTGGTGTTGGGGTGTTGGGGTGTTGGGGTGTTGGGGCGTTGGGGCGTTGGTGTGCGAGTGTGTGCCGGGCGGCGGCTGCCGGAGCGTCGGTCGTTTCTCCTGTTGTGGAAAAAGTATGGGTAGTCCGGTCCTGTGCATAAACCGGAAATATCCCAAAAGACTAGAACAAGAGTTCTAATTGAGATATGATGAGGTATGGAAAGAAACCTAGCTATAGACAATGCGCCTCCCAGCAATGAAGCTGGGTTGAATGCGGTTGTGGGGGACTTGGCAAGCATCCTAGAGCTGCTTGATGAAGGTGAGTGGGGTTCGGAATCACTGCACCTTTTGGAGGGATTAGAACTCATAAAAGCTGTCTCTATTGCCGAGAGTATTGGGCAGCGAGTTGATGTACTGCGTGCACGTCTTGCGGCTCAAGTGGACCGCGCGTCTCGTAACGTCCCAGGTGAGCAGTCGATCCTACGGCAGCTAGGAATGCGTAATGCAGTCAACGCGTTGCAATTTCTGACGGGTTCATCTGCGGCTACTGCGCGTAAGCGAATTTTACTAGGCCGAACAACTGAACCTGATATCTCACTTACCGGTGCCGTTATTCCTGCCCGGTATCCAGCTGTTGGAGCGGGACTAGAAGCCGGTCACCTTGGGGTGGAAGCAGCACAACTGATTACCAAAACCCTTGACCAACGGACCCTGAAAGCGGTTGCTTCTAAAGAGAATTTGGAGTGGGCTGAAGTAACTCTAGTGGCTCTGGCGACCGGAACCGCACAAGAGGGTGACTTCCCGCAGAATTGTGACCTTTTGCAAGCCTCCTGTACGACCATCGCTCAATTTCTGGATCAAGATGGACCTGAGCCCAAGGATAGTGATCTACCGCCACTGAGAGAACTGAGTTTTGGAAAGAAGTTCAGAGGGGTAGTGCCAATCAGGGGCATGCTTGTGCCTGAGGCCGCATCTTTGCTGAGCCAGTTACTTGAGGCTGTGAACAACCCACGGGTAGACCTGAACAAAGTAGAAGATCCTGAGGGAAATGTAGAGGCGTCCAAGGACACGGAATCTCAGCAAGAGTTTGGCCGCATTGCAGCGGCTATTGATGATCGATCTCCAGCAACCAAACGCCATGATGCTTTCATGAGCCTTTTAGGAGTGCTGGCCCGTCACCCGGACACCCCTTTGCAGGGCGGGTCACCGGTAACGGTGCTCGTGCAAACTACAGAGCAGACACTGCGGGAGCATCTGGAACAGACACCGCAAGGTGCCGGATCAGTAGAACGCGGTGGGCTGACAACCGGCGGTGGGCAGGGTGCTGGCGGTGGGCTGACAACTGGCGGTGGTCACGCAACTGGCGGTGAGCAGGGCACTGGCGGTGGGCTGGTAGGTGAAGGCAATGCTGTTGGAGAAAAAGATGCCTTTGTTGTTGATGTTGGTGGTGACCGAGCCGGTATTGCTGCCCAGGAAATGAACAGTGCCGCGGCGCAGGCAAAAGAAAAACCAACGAACCCGATGGGAGGAATCAGCGGGTTCCTCTTTGACTATAATGGACTTGCAACACCCACGTCGATGCCATTCATTAGACAAGCCGGCTGCTCAGGCTCCTTGCAGAGAGTAGTTTTGGCAGAAAATGGCAGCGTTAACCATGTGTCCTCGCCAAGTCGAATCTTCAATGGGCACCAACGCAGGGCAATTGCCATGCGTGATGGCGGCTGCGCTATTCCACTGTGCGACGTTCCGCCAACATGGTGCGAGATCCACCATGTTGTTGAGTGGTCAAAGGGCGGACCCACAACAATCAAAAACGGCGTAAGCCTGTGTTGGTACCATCACCGAACTATCGACACTAATGGTTGGCATATCAAGATGATTGATAATCTTCCGCATGTGCAGGCTCCTCTCTGGGCTGATCCCCGCCAAAAATGGCATCGTGTTCGTCCACCAACGATGCCGCCACCAACGGGTTTAATAGGCTTGGAAGAATTGGGACAACGACTTCTAGCTAAACTCAATCAACTCGTTGGAGGCTCGTCTGAAATCAAGGTGGTGCCTTCGAGCTCATCTGAGCAGCGGGCAAGTTAAGGACGCGTCCAACATGACTTCCCAAAGTTGCTCTAACGAGTGGGCTGAGGTTGACAACACCGTCTGCTTCAAAAGTGGTTACTCGTGTTCTGCACCGTGGGTGTGTTTGATCAAAAAATAAGTTTCATTTCAACATGCGTACCCGCAAGATCTGCGCAACGATGGAAAGCGTGGAAACCTTCCACCGCAGGAATTAGCTAAGGAGTAACCATGGGACTGGGCGACAAGATCAGTAACAAGGCAGAAGAACTCAAGGGCAAGGCCAAGGAATCTGTCGGTGATGCGACCGATAACGACAAGATGCAGGCCGAGGGCATGTTTGATCAAGCCAAAGCAAACCTGAAGCAAGCCGGCGAGAAAGTTAAAGACGTTTTCACTGGTGATGATAAGTAGTAGGCGGCCACCAAGGTCGTTTTTCACCAGGGAGCTGTGGGGCCCTAGCGCAAGTGCGCTAGGGCCCCACAGTCAAGTGCAAGCTCGAATTTGAATTAGCGTGAAACTGCGCCACCGAATATCTCACGGAACGTCTCAAGCGGAAGTTTTGGCACGCCGGCTTCGTCTACTAGACCATTTGCCTCTTGCAGAGTGTCACGCAATTGGGTGTAGCAGAAGCCTGCTAATTTGCCGGCGGTGACAGCGGAGACCACCGAACGCAGGTGGGCCTCGTACTCTTGAGGCGAACTTGCCGTGGAGTAGCCCCAAGTGTCGTGGGAAGAACTTGGGGCGTAGGTAATGCCGCCAAACTCAGTCAGCATTGCTGGCTGAGGTCCACTTGATACGCCCGACAGTCGCATGCGGCGCCCAGCTGGGCCCACCCCACTGAGGAGTTCTTCAACCTTTTCAGCGGTTGCGTAACGCGCAGCGAGCACCTCGGGGTTTCCTTCGTAATCATGAATTGACCAGATATCTGTGTTGGTCAGTTCCCAGCCATCGTTGGAGACTACTAGGCGAGTGCTATCGAGGGATTTGGTGAGGTGCCATAACGCTTCACAGTAGTGCCGCGCCTTTGAGTCGTGTGCGATGTGCTGGACTCCCCAGCTCTCATTGATTGGCACCCAAACTGCGACGCTCGGGTGCGACTTGAACCTGTCGACTACCTTGGGCCACTCGGCCAGCATCCGGGTTATTGCCCGGGTGCTCGTGGTGTAGGCGCTCGGTGCCTCCACCCAAAGCATGAGCCCCATCGTGTCTGCAAAGAAGGCTAACCGGGGGTCCTCCACCTTTTGATGCAGGCGAGCGGAGTTAAAGCCTAAGTCCTTGATGAGCTGGATTTCTTCTCGCATACGGTCCACATTGAGGTGAGCCAAGTGAGACTCCGTCCGGTACCCCTGGTTGAGCACCGATCGCATGTAATACGGGCGGTCATTCAAGAGGAACTTACCGTCGGCGTAGTCCACACTGCGGAGGCCGGTATATGAAGTGATCTGGTCCGCACCAAACTCAACTGAGATAGTTAGCAGACGAGGATGCTCGGGGGACCATAAAAGGTGCTCGTAATGTTGCCCGTTGCGTTGCCGGTCAATCTCCAAGGTGAGCTTGCCGCGGTCTCCCTGAACAAGTACGCAACCCTGGGCAAGCAGTTCCTCGCCGTAGGAGATGGTGGCGTTAAACGCGGTGGGGTCAGAAACGCGATGGTTGAGGAGGAACTCGAGTTCCACAGTGGCCGCAGGAACGTTTGTTACTGAGTGCAGGTTTACTACGAAGGTATTGGGAACTGCCTCGCACCAAACGGATTGCCAGATCCCACTCGTGCGCTCATACCAAATAACGTGTGGCTGTGGCAACCAATCTTGCTTCCCGCGTGATTTCTCAACATCGAGTGGATCATCCTGTGCACGCACGGTAATGGAAACAGACTCCCCGTCGCCGAGAAACCGGCTAATATCTACGGAAAATGGAGTGTTTCCCCCCTCATGTTTATGCGCAGACTGGCCGTTCACCCAAACCTGAGACTCATAGTCGATGGCCCCAAAGTGCATCAAAATTCTGTCATTTGGGTTATCTTTTAGAGCGCGAAGGTCCGCCATTGAAAGGGTCTTTTGGTACCAAATGATTTGGTTATCAAAAGAAGGATCGGCTATCCCCGATGCGGTGGACTCGGGAGGGAATGGCACGGTAATTGACTGGGTGTTCGAGAGCTCATCAAACCAGCGCTCCGTAAGGCCAAGATCCTGTGGATCCTGCCGGAATTGCCAGTTGCCGTCTAAAGATAGCCAATGACTACGGCGTAATTGGGGCCGCGGGTAGTGCGGATCGAAGGTTTTAGGATTCAACGTCGTCGGTGATTCTGTCATTGCACCAGTATGGACAAGATTTACAGCGCTGTAAAGAGTGGAAGTGAATGTGTTTCTTTGGGCTCTCGATTAAGGGAACTCTACTCACCTGCGCTTGACTCGCGGTTAATGATCTTGTGGGGAATTACGATTGGGCGACCTGGTGATTGGTCTCCCTCGATTCGGGCGATGAGTTGATCCACTGCCTGAGCTGCAATTTCATCGGAATTTGGGTCGACAGAAGTCAGCGACGGGACTAAAAATGCGGAAGTTGAAAGGTTGTCCCAGCCCGTCACAGCTACGTCTTGGGGGACCCTCAGTCCCTTCGATGCCAGCGCGCGCAGCACACCCATTGCCGGTAGATCGTCACGGCAAATGATTCCATCAACTGGAATCCCGGTCTCTAGGGTGGCAAGCAGCGCTTCAAAAGCAGAATCCGGACGAGAATGGGCAATTGCAATCTCTCGGTTGGGGTCAGAAGTCAGCCCGCGGTCTAAGAATGCCTGCCGAAACCCCATCAGCCGTTGCATCGAGGTCATGGTGATGTGCTGCGATTCGTAACCCACGAACAAGAGATTCTTGCGCCCTTGAGCCAATAAATGCTCGGTGACATCCTTTGCGGCCTGGTAATTATCAATGAAAACGTGGTCGACGGTAGGCGGAGCATTGGATTCACCGATAATCACGCAGGGGAAGACTGAGGCCCTTTTCTCAATTTCATCAGCCGTAACTTGGCCCGGATGGAAGATCAGTCCATCGTAGAGACCGGTTTCCTGGTTATTCAGAACGGCAAGTTCGCCTTCGAGAGTGTCTCCAGTTTGTGCAAGCAAAACGTTATAGCCACGGGCGGCAGCCTGCTTGTAGATGCGCTCGGAAAGCTCAGCAAAGTAGGGAATTGAGATCCCGGATACCGCAAGGGCGAGTGTTTTGGTGCGTCCGGTGGCTAAGCGCCTCGCTGTAATGTTTGGTCGGTATCCTAGGAGGTCGATCGATGTAAGAACCTTTTGTCGCATCTCCGGTTTGACGTGCGGGTGGCTGTTAACCACGTTGGAAACTGTCTTAAGTGACACGCCTGCGTGCTCGGCAACGTCCTTGAGTCGTACACGAGTCATATGGTCCCTTTGATCCAAAACGAGCGACTTAAAGTTCTAGTCCTCATAATCTACGCCACCTGCGGCTATTTGTGTGGAGGGGTTGCGCGATGCTTTACAGCGCTGTAAAGTCGCACTTACGAATTGAACTCAAGGGAGAGTAAGAATGCGAAAGACTATTTCTCGCAGTGTGCTTGCAGGTGCTGTAGCAGTATCACTCATGACACTTGCGGCCTGTGGTGGGGGTGATGCTGCCCCAAAGGATAACTCCGAGGTAAAAGGGGAAGGGTATGACGGCCCAGCCGTAGAACTCGACTTCTGGAACGGCTTCACGGGCGCCGATGGCGCCTACTTTGATGAAATGGTTGAGGAATTCAACACGGCAAATCCAAACATCAAGGTAACCTCGACCACGATGGAGTGGGGAGACTTATACCCCAAGTTGCCAATCGCGGTGCAATCAAACAGCGGCCCTGACGTAGCGGTTGTGCACCTTGACCAGGTGGCTAACCAGGCCGCCCAGGGAGCTCTCACACCCCTCGATGGCGTAGCAGAGAGCCTGAACCTCACGGAAGCCGACTTTGCTCAAGTTGTTTGGGATGGCGGCATGTACCAAGACGCTCGGTACTCCATTCCACTAGACATTCACATGCACGCGCTCTACTACAACAAGGGTGTACTCGAGGCTGCGGGTCTAGACCCAGAAAAGCCACCGACAACTGGTGACGAACTGATTGCCAACCTGGATGTACTCAAGTCTAAGGGCGTCCAGGGAATGTGGATTGACTCATCCGGCTGGATGCGGACTTGGTTTACGGCACTTCTTGCACAAAATGGCGGCGAGCTCTTCTCTGAGGATGGCACCAAAGTCACGTGGAACTCCGAAGCCGGAGTGAAGGCTATGACGTGGATGGCTGACCTGATCAATAACGGTTACAGCCCAGCCAACGTGGGCCAGGATGGCTACTGGAAGGCATTCGCAACCAACGAGAACGCTTACGTAATCGGTGGTATTTGGGAATTGGGCAACCCGACTTTCGAAGACATCGAATGGGGAGTCGCTCCTCTTCCAGTGATCGGCGACCAGGCGGCCACCTGGGGTAGCTCGCACCAATTTGTTATGACCACGCAGGTGGAAAAGGATGAAGACAAACTCGCGGCGGCAGCTTACTTTGTAAACGAGTTGAGTAAGGACTCGATCAAGTGGGCCAAGGCGAACCAAGTCCCAGCCCGCCTTAGCGTGCAGGAGAGCGAAGAGTTCCTAGCGATCCCACACATGGAAATGTTTGCCGGTACGGTAGCCCAAACCTCCTTGCCGCAAACCTTCCCAGGGCTCGCAGATTCCTTTGGAGCCCTTGAAGAAGCAATTAACGCGGTTCTCCTAGGAAATGCAACGCCACAAGAGGCACTCGACAAGTCTGCAGAGGCAGGCCAGCTCATCGTCGATGACAACAGAGCTAAGTACGGATACTAACTCCAATATGTCGGTTGCAAAAGTTTCACGCCGGACCGCCGCTAAACGGCGGTCCGGCGCGGCTGCAAACCAAGCGGGCAGGGTGCCGAGCAAACCATGGCTACCGTGGGTGTTCCTTGCCCCGTTCTTGGTCTTCTTTGTTGGTTTTGTGCTTGCACCAGCAATTTTTGGTCTCTACGTAAGTATGTTTGACTGGCATTTCACGCTGCCAAACAAGCCATTTGTGGGACTCAAGAACTACATCAACCTCTTCACTCCGGGGACCCGTGACTATGCGGACTTCTGGAGAGCTATGGGAGCTACTGGCCTGTTTGTGGTTCTCAGTGTCCCGCTTCTTGTCTCAATACCACTTGGTGTAGCTCTCCTGCTGAACAAGAAGTTTAAAGGACGCACATTCTTTCGGGCGTTGTACTTTGCGCCGTATGTTCTGGGGGTTGCGGTTGTTGGTGTGCTGTGGAAATTCATGTTGGATACCCAGCACGGCATTGTGAACAAGCTCTTGCAGGCCCTGAATATTTCCGATGCCATCCCCTGGTTACAGCAGGTGCCTTGGGTTTGGGTATCACTGGTTTTGGTGACTCTGTGGTGGACGCTTGGCTTCAACGCCATTATTTACCTAGCAGGGTTGCAAAATATTTCAGCAGAACTCTATGAGGCCGCATCACTTGACGGTGCTGGCGCCTGGTCGAGGTTTCGGTATGTAACTATTCCTGGAATCCGACCGGTCCTGATATTTGTAGTCATTATTACGATCCTCGCCTCTGCGAACGTATTTGGGCAGCCATATGTGATGACTGCGGGTGACCCCAATGGAACCACCCGGACAGCGATCATGTACATGTCCGAGACCGGGCTGCGTCAATTCCGTATGGGAGCCGCATCAGCTATGAGTTACATCTTGGCGCTTGCGCTCATGCTGGTGAGTATCATCAACTTCAAACTGATCGCCAAAGGTGGTGAGCAATGAGTAACCAACTTGACGCCCCGCCAAAAGATAACGTTGCGGTGGTTGCCAAACGGGCCCGTAAATCCGTGTTTTACATGGTGCTCTCCGCGGTGGGACTGATGTTCGTGGCCCCACTGGTGTGGATGATTTCTACGTCATTCAAAACTCAAAATGAGGCGGTCACCAGTACGAGTTTGATTCCGGACTCGTTAACCTTTGAAAACTACGCTCCGCTGTTGCAATGGGAAGGAAAGGCGCCTGTTCTGCGCTGGTTTTTTAACAGTGTTCTGACGTCATCCTTAACCACTGTTTTGGTCGTAATTACAGCTGCATTGGCGGGCTATGCCTTGGCCTGGTTTACGTTCCGGGGCCGGTCCCTAGTATTTTCTTTGGTAATCGGCACCCTATTCTTGCCCGGGTTCATCTTTCTTGTGCCCAACTACCTCATCATCAATGAGTTAGGTCTGCTGGACTCACTACTGGCACTTATTTTGCCTAGTGTTGGTGGCGCATTTGGGGTGTTCTTCATGCGCCAGTTCTTCAGTGGGCTCCCCAGAGAACTTGATGAGGCAGCCAAACTTGATGGTGCTGGAGACTTCCGTATCTTTGCGTCAATCATGCTGCCGCTAGCCCAAGCTGGCCTGTCCACGCTTGCAGTCTTGACCTTCTTGGCAAGTTGGAATGACTTCTTATGGCCGGTCTATGTCTTGTACACAAATTCGAAACTCACGCTCCCGGCTGGTTTGCCGCTGCTGCAAAGCACCTACATTGCTAACCAACCGCTGATCATGGCAGGGGCAGTGCTGGCTAGTGTTCCGGCGCTGATTGTATTTATTTTGGTGCAGCGCAAGATCATTGAGTCCGTGGCCGCGAGTGGAATTAAGGGGTAATCGTTGTTGACCAAGGTGTTAGCAGCCGTTTCAGTCTTGTCATTAGGGCTACTGCTCAGTGCTTGCTCAACCTCGAAGGAAAGTGAATTGGTCGCCAGTAGTCCTGAGGACAGTTTTACCAATCCTGTTTCGACGATTGGAAATGATCCTTACGTCATTAACCATGGTGACGGGTATCTTGCGGTTGAATCTAAAAATGGTGGACTTTGGGTTACCCAATCAGAACCAGGCAACCTTACAGGAATTTTCAAATCTAGTGTCACTGAGAAGATCTGGGACACTCCAACCGCCGGTGCTAACTGCAAAGATGTATGGGCACCCGAACTGCACCTCCTTGACGACGCATGGTACGTCTATTACGCGGCCACAACTTGTGATGGCGATAACGCAAACCACCGCATGTTTGTGCTGAAGTCTGACTCCATGGATCCCTTGGGTAGTTACACGGATCTGGGGCCGGTAGCAATGCGGGAGGACTTCTGGGCGATTGATGGCACGGTCGTAGACCTAGAAGGCCAGCGTTACTTCTTGTGGTCTGGGTGGGAGGCGGAGGAAGATGGACAACAAAACCTCTACATCGCACCTATGGACTCGCCAACAACGTTGGCAGCAGAGCGAGTAAAGCTTTCGGAGCCAACCGAGACTTGGGAGAAGATGGCCATGCCAATCCAGGAAGGCCCGCAGGTCCTAGTCAAGGAAGACACAACGCACGTTATCTATTCTGCCTCGGGCAGTTGGACTGACGATTATGCCTACGGTGCTCTCACCTTCCAAGGCGGCGATGTCCTCGACCCGCTTAACTGGGTCAAGACACCGCACGCGTTGTTTGGGAAAACAGACAAAGTCACTGGGGTTGGCCATGGATCGTTCGTGGTGTCCCCAGACGGCACCGAAGACTGGATGATCTACCACGCGTCGAGGGCGCCTGGTTCCGGATGGGACCGAGTGCTCCGAATGCAGCCATTTGAGTGGGAAGGGACCAAGCCGGTCTTTGGTGAACCGGTAGGCCCGGATATAACACTGAAATTGCCGTCGGGAGAGCTCAAACCGTAATTACTAGCCCCAAGAAAAAGCCAGTGTAGTCAGTGTAGTCAGCGTACTGCTGGAAACTGCGCAGGCATCGGCTCATATTTCAAAGCATGACAAGCGGGGGTTGGCGCCTCTATTGAGGCGCCAACCCTGTGCTTTGCCAATCAAAACAATTCAACAGCTCAACGTGGAGGACTAGTTGTATAAGCAAATTTTTGCTGCAATCACAGCGGGGGCACTTGCGATTGGCCCGTTTGTGCAAAGTGGGGTGACCCCGGACGGTGCTCTGAATTTGGCGAGTAACATCAGCATGCAAGTAGCAGCCAGCACCGCTGATGATTCTGTAGCGCCAGAGTTCACAAACCCTTTGACCCTGAACCTGACGGACGGCAAACAGGCCCAGCAGTGTGCGGACCCGGACATAATCAGGTCCCAGGAACCGACAGATCCACACTGGTATTTGTTCTGTACCCGAGATGCCTTACACCCGGACCTGACCGAGCAGGATGGGGCGCTAAGGTTTTTCAATATCCCGACTTACCGGTCTACTGATCTAGTGAGCTGGGACTTCGTTGGGGAATCTCTGACTACGCGGCCTGCGTGGATCGGTGACGGAGACATGTGGGCACCCGATATTACCTACATCGATGGTAAATACTTGTTGTATTACACTGCTACCAATACGGTAACTCCCGGTGGCTCTGCGATTGGGGTAGCTGTCAGTGACAGTCCGCTAGGTCCCTGGATTGACTCCGGTGGGCCTGTGGTTGAGCCTATGAAGCCAGTCGGCGGGGGCGACGCTGACAAACGTTGGGTTTATGACCCAGAGGTCCTCAGCGTCGGCGGCACCAACTACATTTACTTTGGTAGCTACTTCGGTGGAGTTTCAGTACGCACTTTGAGTGCCGACGGGCTGACCTCAGACCCTGAATCGCAGGTTGAGATTGCTATCAGCAATCGCTATGAAGGAACACATGTCATTGAGCGTGACGGCTGGTTTTATTTGCTGGCTTCGGCAACGAACTGCTGCGCTGGACCGGTAACAGGTTACGGAGTCTTTGCGGGCCGCTCTAAAAGCCCAATGGGGCCCTTTGTAGACAAGGCAGGTGTGCCTCTAACTGCAGGGCGGGTAGGTGGAACCCCCGTTCTGCACCAAAACGGTAACCAATGGGTTGGCACCGGTCATCACACGGTTGTTACTGACTTTGCAGGTCAGCAGTGGATTGTGTACCACGCAGTGGATCGAACACAGCCGTACATGCAGGAAACCGGAACTTATACTCGCAGGCCGGTATTGATGGACCCGCTTGACTGGGTCGATGGTTGGCCCGTGGTGCGCGGCGGATTTGGCCCGTCGAACTCACCAATTCCCGGTCCCGCGGCCCAACCCGGGCAAAAGACCGGTTACGTCATGCAGACTCCGCAGAAAGTGGAATTGGGACCTGTGATTACAGAACTCTCCGATACTTTTGACCAGGAAGCCTTGGCCCCACAGTGGCAATGGAACAAGTCACCCGCTGAAGGAACCGTACGTCTCCAAGATGGAAGTTTGAGTTGGGACACCCAGGCAAGCGATCTCAATGGAAATCCGGATGACCCAACGTCCGTGCTGTTTGAAGAAACCCCCGAGGGCGACTTTGCGGTTGATGTCGTGGTGAGCATGAACTTGCCCCCCGAGGGCTGCTGCTATAACTACCGTCAAGCGGGTCTGATCCTGGCGCAGGATGAGGCAAACTTCATCAAACTTGTTACTGCGTCAATTTGGGAGACCAGGCAAGTAGAGTTTGCCAAGCGCAGTAGCCACTTCCCTAGTAACTACCCGGCCTACGGAAACGGAGTAGGTGGCCCGGTTGGGGAGAAGACCCACCTGCGGATTATCCGAACAACTTCAGAAACTGAAACTCTTCTGACCGGATTCAGTAGCCTAGACGGTGAGATATGGGAAGAAGCCGGTACTTGGACGATGGAACTAGATACCCAACTGCGAATTGGTTTGGTTTCTATGGGTGGAGATGGCTTTGAAGCTACCTTCGATAGCGTTACAGTTAGGCCGCTGGTAGAGAGTTCCACGAATCCAAACCCGGATCCAAACCCGGATCCAACTGATGAACCGACATTGGAACCCAGCCCAGAGCCAACAGAAGATCCGGGTGACTCTGTAACACCAGGTGGTTCTGAGGGAAGTGCGCCATCCCCAACGAAGACTCCCCAACCCAAAGCTGAGGGTGGCGGCCAGCCGAGTGGTGACCTAGCCAAGACCGGCTTCACCTCATCCCCGACCGCAGTTGCGAGCCTTGTACTACTGGTAGGTGCGGGGGCTGTACTCCTGTTGCGTAGGGCGCTTTTGGCAAAGGCCGACTAGCGTTGACTTTTTACCCCAATAACAAAAGCCTGAGGTGCTTCCTTAAATCAGAGAGCACCTCAGGCTTTTTCAATTGTTCCAACTGCGGAAATCGTGATCTATTGCAGGAGCGTCCGGTCGTCCAGGCTTGCACCCTTGACCTTGGCAAACTCGGCCAATAGGTCGCTGACCTTCATAGTGGGTTTGCGGGCGGCGTTGACATCCAAGATGATGTGGCCCTCGTGCATCATGATGAGGCGGTTACCTAGACGCAGCGCCTGTTCCATGTTGTGCGTGACCATGAGGGTGGTCAGCTGGTGCTGAGCCACAATGTTCTTGGTCAGCTGGGTGACTAACTCGGCACGCTGCGGGTCAAGAGCCGCGGTGTGCTCGTCGAGGAGCAGGATGCGCGGTTGGGTGAACGTGGCCATGAGCAGGGACAACGCTTGGCGTTGTCCGCCAGAGAGGAGTCCCACCTTGGCCTTGAGGCGGTTTTCTAGGCCGAGTTCAAGGGAAGCCAACTCTTCCTTGAACATCTCACGCTTGCGGTTGGTGACACCGAACGCGAGACCCCGCGGCTTACCGCGGTGATACGCAATAGCCAAGTTCTGTTCAATAGTCAGGTTTGGTGCGGTTCCGGCCATCGGGTCCTGGAAGACCCGGCCAATGGAACCTGCGCGACGGAAATCATTGAGCCGGTTTACCCTCTTGCCGGCAATTTCGATGGTGCCAAAGTCGGCGGGCATCTTGCCGGAGATAACGTTCAGGAGGGTGGATTTGCCCGCACCGTTCGAACCGATGACGGTGACAAAGTCGCCGGGGGAGAGCTGCAGATTAATGTGGTCGAGTGCGACTCGCTCATTAACCGTGCCGGGGAAGAACGTCTTTCTAACTCCGGTAATACGCAACATCAGCGGGCCTCCTGTCCAGCGGTGTAGTGGGTAGGGGCAGAACCAATGCTGACCCCGGAGATGGAATCACCGGGTCGTTGCGGTTTGCGGTTTTTGACCGGGCGCCACTGGGGTAAGAGCAGAGCAATCACTACGATTACCGCCGTAATCAGTTTCATGTCGTTCGGGTTGAAACCAATGTCCAGGGCGAAGTAGATGACCAAGCGGTACAGCACGGAACCGAGAATGACGGCGAGAGTGGAGACAAAGATGTGCCGGGACCCAAAGATTGCCTGACCCAAAATAACCGAGGCCAGCCCAACTAGGATCAAACCGATTCCCATGCCGGAGTCTGCGTATCCCTGGTACTGGGCAACGAGGCCGCCACTGAGCGCTACCAGACCGTTTGACAGCGCCAGTGTCAAGATCTTGGAGTTGTCGGTGTTAACGCCGAAACTGCGAATCATGTCCTCGTTGTCACCGGTAGCCTGAACGGCAAGGCCCAGATCGGTGTGTAAGAACCAGTCGATGATGAACTTAATGAGCAGCGCGATGGCGGCAAAGATCATGATCGAAGTGGCGGTTCCCAGCAGCCCGTTGTCCTTCAGCGGGGAGATCAGGGTCTCCTCCCGTAGCAGGGAAAGGTTGGACTTCCCCATGACTCTAAGGTTGACCGAGTACAGGGCAATCATGGTTAAAATACCGGCCAGTAGGCCGTTGATCTTACCCTTTGTGTGCAGCAGGCCGGTGACAATACCGGCAATCATTCCCGCCCCAAACCCGGCTGCGGTAGCTAGGAGTGGGGAACCGCCGTCAATGATCATTTTGGCCGTGACGGCGGCCCCCAGTGTGAAACTTCCATCGACGGTAAGGTCTGGGAAATCCAGAATGCGAAAGGTGAGATAAACACCTAAGGCAACTATCGCGTATATCAGCCCTTGCTCAAGTGCCGTAGTCACAACTCACCAATTTCTCTTTGATCCCCAAACCTCGCCAGCAAGGTTTGTTACTTACAAAACGTGTTACTCAATTACCTTGTCAGCTTTTGCAACCAGCTCATCGCTGAAGGTAACGCCCATACGCTCAGCCGCGCCTGTGTTCAGGATCAGCCCGATCTTATCTAGGGTCTCGACGCCCATGGATGCGGTGTCTTCGCCATCCTTAAGGACGCGAATGGCCATTTCGCCCGTCTGGTAACCAAGGTCGAAGTAGTCAATGCCGTAGGTGGCTAGACCGCCGCGTTCAACGCTGTCACCCTCACCAACGATGAGTGGAATCTGCTTGGACTCGGCAAACTGAATGACGGCCTCAAGGCCCTCAACTACGGTGTTGTCCGTAGGAACGTAAATAATGTCAGCATCGCCCAGAGTTTCAATGGCCTGGGTGACCTCTGAGGAGTTAGAAACCGTGATTTCCTTGATCTCAAGGCCGAGCTCTCCGGCAGCTTCCTTAGCTAGGTCTACCTGAACTTCGGAGTTGACCTCACCGGAGGAGTAAATGACACCCACGGTCTTTGCATCGGGGACAATTTCCTTGGCCAGTGCAATCTGCTCTGCAACGGGGTTTAGGTCGCTGGTTCCGGTTACGTTTGCTCCCGGAGCCTCCCACGTGTCAACAAGTCCGGCCTCTGCTGGCTCGGTTACGGCCGTGAACAGGATTGGAATGTCAGTGATTGCCTGAGCACTTGCCTGCGCGCTTGGGGTAGCGATTGCGAGCACGAGGTCAACGCCGTCTGACTTGAACTTGGATGCGATTGTAGTTGCGGTTGCCTGGTCGCCCTGAGCGTTTTGTGCATTGTAGTTGACCGTTTCACCCTCAACGTAGCCGGCATCGGCAAATGCTTTTTTGAAGCCCTCGAACGTCGCGTCGAGTGATGGGTGAGTCAGCAACTGGTTAACACCAATGGTGACCGCTTCAAGCTCTCCCACGTTGTTGTCGCCCTCGGCAGGCTTCTCTGCCGGTTTCTCAGAGCTAGTAGGGTCCACTTCAGGGGTCTTGCTGGAACCGCAGCCGGTGAGAACCAAGCTAGCGGCAACTAGCAGGCCGCCCCAGATGTGTACTGATTTCTTGCGCATGCTCATGTCTCCTTCTGGTGCGTCAATGTGCGCGACCGGGGCCGCGGGGCCGCAACCTTGCGTTCCCAATAGACGAACAAATCCACTCATTAGGATACAGAGTAACTCGATTGTGGGACACAAGATCTCAAACCCTGAATTGTTCACCCTGCCCGGGAATGCTGCAGATCCCAGGAACTGCCGGTGACAGCGCGTGGCGATGGGGCCGTTTCTAAGGTGGCACTAGGTTCTGGTGAGGCCTTTGCGGCGGTGTTGAAATAGCGGCACGAGGATCCGGTAACCACTATATGTGGTACTAAATCGCAAGGAGTACGGAACATTTAGTGATTTACGGCGTGCGCGCTGGCGTGTGTCAGACCCCGGTGATAAACATATGGAGTGACTGATTCTGCTACTTCCTCCGCATCTATTCGCCCCAAAGTGACAGCTGTACTTCCTGGCTTCGTTGGAGCCGTAACGGTATTTACCGGCTCAGCCAGTGGCAACGTGCCCGGCTTCATGGCAGCGGCTAAACGGGCCGCAACAATCCTTGCTCAGGCCGGGATCAAGATCGTTTACGGCGGCGGTAATACCGGGCTCATGGGTGCGGTTGCCGATGCCGCACTTGCGGTGGGTGGACAGGTTCACGGTGTCACCACGGTGGGGTTGAAAGACACCGAAGTGGCGCATGAGGGGCTGTCAACACTAGAGGTGGCACCGGACATGCACGCCCGTAAGGTGCGGATGGCGAACTTGGGTGACGCCTTTGTGGCTTTCCCGGGAGGTGCCGGCACGCTTGAGGAGTTCTTTGAGGTGTGGACATGGCAGCAATTAGGCATCCACGCTAAACCGGTAGCACTGTTGAACGTCAACGGATTCTGGGACGGTCTACTGAAAGCCATTGATCAAATGATTGTGGCCGGATTCTTGCGCCCCGAGTACCGAGAGACGCTCATTGTCGCGGACAATGCAGACGAGCTATTAGACAAACTTGGGCGTTGGCAGGCGCCTACAGCAAAGTGGGCAAAAGCTTCCTGATGCTTATGAAGCGGCATCTATGGAGGCACAGAGCCTAGGCTTAGATCATGGAAACCCAGCACACTCACGAACACCAGCACGGCCACGAGCGCATTGACGGGCACCAACATGGTCATCAGCAAAGTTTTGCTGAGGCCGATATGGCCGAGAACCTCGACCTAGATGCGCAGCTTCTGCATGAGCACCTGAGCGAAATTATTGCGTGGACGGCAACCTATCAGCAGGCTCCCACCATGATTATGGACTTGGGTGCGGGCACAGGCACCGGAACCCTGGGGCTGGCAAAAGCGTTTCCGGCAGCAAAGCTTCTTGCCGTGGACTATTCCGAGTTCATGCTCGAGCGGCTGGCCGCGAACATGGCGGGCCACAACTTGAGCGACCGGGTGACCACAGCACAGGTAGACCTAGATACTGCTTGGCCGGAACTGGAAAGCGCTGACGCGGCCGGGGTGGATCTCGTTTGGGCGGCCTTATCCATGCACCACCTGAACGATCCGGACGCAGTATTTGGCAACATTGCCCGCACCCTGTCTTCACAAGGGTTGCTGGTGGTTGTAGAGATGGACGGATGGCCGCGGTACCTACCTCACGACCTAGGTTTTGGTGTGCCGGGGCTGGAACAGCGGTGCCACGACGCGGTGGGCAGTGCCGGGTGGAATACCTACCCAGACTGGGCTATCGCAATTGAGGCAGCCGGTCTGACCATGATTGAACAGCGCACTTTTAGCTACTCCTCGCAGAGTGCCGGTGACCCAAGCGCCTCGCAGGACAGCAAACTCATCGCCCGAGCAGCGCAGATCTTCTTGACCAAAGTGCGCACGAGCCATGCCGAGAATCTGAGCGGCCCAGACCTCGAAGCGTTGGACCAGTTGCTTGATCCAAATAGCTCAAACTTCCTAGGTAACCGTTCGGACCTGACGGTTTCTGCCACCCGCGTGGCCTGGGCGGCGCGCAAAATTTAGCTTGTGGCCCGCACCCGGGCAACAAATGTCTGGGTGCGTTCCCGCAGGCCCTCGATCTGCCGGTCAACAATTACCTGCGGATCCGGATACATCGCCGTCGGTTTTGGCAGCACACGCACGTTTGCTGAGCATTCAAAGTTGGCGCAGATCAGCGTGCCCATGGTGTCCCCGCGCTTGCCGGCGGAGCCAGATTTCTTGGCCACCCACATCAACACATCCAACTCGGAGAACACATCGCGGCACAGCTCGCACAGGATCTTGGACCGCCGGCTCGCGGCATCGGGAGCTCGCAACACGAGCCCAACCGGCTGATCGTCGATGATCGCAACGAGGTAGCCCCGCAACGGAAACTTGGGATCACGCCAGCCAAGGTAATCCAACCGGTCCCAGTTCACCGTGTCCAAGTCTTTAGGCAGGTTGATCCTGGCTGCCTCGGAACGGCTGGCGTTCACAAAAGACTTCTGAATTTCGGCTGTGCTCAGTGCGTGCATGGTGCTCTCTTTAGAAGGTTGTATCGCTCCCATCTAAGCATCAAGAGGGCGGCGGATCTAATTATTTACGGCCAGAGCCGTGTTGCGGACTGTAGGGCGCAAGGCCGGGCCACTGGCCGGTATCCCGGTGGAACTGGACCTCCTGGGGTGAGGGTGAGCGACCCATCTGCCGGAAAAAGTCATTCCACGCCAGTAACTTATCCACTTTGAAAACGGTGATATTCAAAGACAGCGATTGGCCGTTGGCGCCGGTGACGGTCATGTGCTGCATGCCGTTAGCACTGGCGAAGGTGAGCCCAGTAATGTCCGCATACTTGATCCGCCGTGGGGGCAAGATCATGCCGCGGCGCTCAATGAAGTCGTACTCAACAATGAGGTACCACCGGAAGTAGACCTGCAAGAAAACTACCCCGAGCACAACCAAACCGATGGCGGTTATCTTGGCCCCCAGGGGCATTGTCGCGCTGGCCGGGCCGGTGAAGGACACGGTAGTAAAAAGAAGCCCCGCAAGTACAGCGAGCCAGCCAATAAATCCCGTGATCTTCGGGGCGCGGACCCTATTAGGGTGCTTGCCTGAGCGATGAGGACGCTTGCGGGCATAGCGGCTGACCACAAAGAAGATGGCCAGTACCGCAAGGATGCTGCCCCACTGAAGCAGTGCGCGTTCCAAAGTAACCTGCCTAGACCAGTCGCGGTTCAAGACTTAAGGGCGGCCTCCGCAATGGAGAGCCGCCCTCAAGTCTAAATTATCAAGTAAGCTACTGTCGTTTGGGGCGGTAGGACGGGTGGTTACTTCCAGAGACGCTCGGAAGCGATCTTCGCGCCCTGCGCCAGGGTGTCTAGCTTTGCCCAGGCGATCTGTGGGTGAATGCGTCCGCCTAGGCCGCAGTCGGTTGCGGCCACTACGTTCTCACGGCCTACACGGGTGGCGAAGCGCTCAATGCGCTCGGCTACCAACTCTGGGTGCTCAACAACGTTGGTCGCGTGGGAGACAACACCTGGAACCAAGAACTTGCCGTCGGCCAGCTTTACGTCGTCCCAGACGCGGTACTCGTGCTCGTGGCGGACGTTGCCGGCCTCGAATGAGTAGGATCCGGCGTTGATCTTGAGCATGGTGTGCACAAGGTCCTTCATTGGAATGTCAGTGGTGTGTGGGCCATGCCAGGATCCCCAGCACAGGTGGAACCGGATCTGCTCTTCTGGCAGGCCACGCAGAGCATAGTTCAGTGCCTCCACGCGCAGCTCGGTGAACTTCAGGTAGTCCTCAACCGTTGGCTCCGGGTTGATCTGGTCCCAGTTCTCCGCGATTGAAGGGTCGTCGATCTGCAGGATGAGTCCGGCCTCGATGATGGGCAGGTATTCCTCGCGCATGACATCAGCCCACGCCCACAGGAGTTCCTCATCGTTCTTGTAGTGCTCGTTACCAATGCGGCTAGCGGAGCCTGGGGATAGGGAGGTGATGAAACCTTCCTTGGCTCCCGAGGCTGCAAGGCCCGCCTTCAGGTTTGCGATGTCTGAAGCGATGGCTTCCTGGCCGGTGTAGGAGATTGGGGCAACAACCTTGGGGAACGCGGGCTGTGAGCCGGTGGTGATCCCCGACGATGGGTCGTTGTATGCCTCGGAGAATAGTGCGCGGTCGCGGCGGAAGCCAAAACCATCTAGCACTACGTTGCCCGGGCTGGACAGGTTCTGCTCGGTCAGCCACTTTACGTCCGGGTCGATGGCCAGGCCATCGGTGCGGCCAAAGGAGTAGCTCCACCAAGCCCCGTAGTCGATTGCTTCGCTCATGACCTTGCCGAATTCACCATCACCCGGAACGGTAATGCCCAGGTCGGTCTGGCGCTTGACCAGGTCAACAACGGCGTCGGTCAGGAGCTCGTTGTAGTTTTCAACAGGAGCGCCCTCGCGGCCGGCCTTGTTCGCCGCAGCTAGTTCAGGGGTACGTGGCAAACTGCCGGCGTGAGATACCGGGATGAAGTTGGAAGACATCAGCAATCCTTACACTTACGGGAATCGCTGGAGGCAACTGGAAGGCATGCCAAGGCGATTCCAAATTCAATAATGGAATCGCAGGAAGTGCCCTCTTACAGGGCGCGAGGCTTCGCATCTTGCACTGCGCTGGAACCAATCTAGCATCGCCCATCCCAAACCGTGGACTGCATGTCTGAGTGTTGAGACAAAAACGATCATGGGGAGGGTGTTTTGGGTGACTTGTCCGCATTTTTTGGCGAAAGGGTCTCAAGTGAGTCTCGTTTGCTTGCTCACCGCCCGCCCCAGGGACGCACCCCTAAAATTTGTCTAGGATAGGAAAAAGAGCCTCTCACAATGCAAAGGTGCATCATGGAACAGCCTCAGACCGCGAGCCAAGAGCTTCACCACCACGATCCGGACAATCGCGAGCTCGTTCGTAATGCGAGGGCCGCAAAACTGCCAGCCAATTTGTCGCGGTCTTGGCTCCTAGTCAATGCTTCTCGGCCCAAGTTATTCCGGCCCGCCCTGATGTCCGAGGCAGATTCGGTAATTTTGGACCTTGAATCATCCGTTGCGGAGCAAGACAAAGACCAAGCCAGGGATCAGGTGCTGCATTCCTTGAACTCCGGCTTGTCCGCGTGGGTACGGATCAACAAGATGGATACCGAGCACTGGGAAAAGGACGTTGCTGCACTGGTCGGTGCGCAAGGACTGCGTGGAGTCATGCTCGCAGAAACCGAGAAGCCGGAGCAGGTGACGCTCACGGCAATGCGCTTGCAGGCGGGGACACCGGTCATTGCGCTTGTTGAATCTGCCCTAGGAATTGAGAATGCGACCGCAATTGCTAGCGCCCCGGGTACCTTCCGCCTTGCGTTTGGGGTCAATGACTTCCGCAAGGACACCGGAGTGACCGAGGATCCCATGGCCTTGGCATACGCGCGCGGCAAGCTCGTAGTGGCGTCGCGGGTAGGCAAATTACCGGGTCCCATCGATGGCCCACCGGGGGCGGCGGATTCCCCCGAGGAGGTCTATGCGGCGTGCGAAATTACACAACGCATGGGTATGACGGGGAAACTGTGCCTGACCATTGAACAGGTTGATGACGTCAATAAGGGGTTGTCCCCAAGCGAAGAGGAACTGCGCTGGGCCAAGGAAATGATCGCGGCCCATGAGAAATCGCTGTCAAAAAAGAAGGGCGCCAAAATCATCGATGGCTCCTACCTGCCGCGCCTGGCTCGCGCCCAAAAGGTTGCCAATCTAGCGGACACTTACGGGCTGTGGCGCAGCTAGCTAAAGCCCTAGCGAAAGAGAGGTCGCCGCAAGTCAGCGTTTAGGCCAAATCCATTCTGGACCCTCAAACCGAAGTTGGTTTGCGACCGAGGTTTCTGAGCCGCGCTGTAACTGGATGATGTGCGCTTGCGGACCCATCGCAGCAACCAGTTCTTGGGCGTGCGTGACAACAATAACCTGAGATTTCTTGGAAGCAAGCGCAATGAGTTTCCCCAGCTCCGGCAGCAAACTCGGGTGGAGGCTGGCTTCGGGCTCATTCAAAACCAGCAAACCCGGCGGACGTGGCGGCAGCAAAATACACGCAAGCATCAAGAAACGTAAGGTGCCGTCAGAAAGCTCTGAGGCATCGAGACCCCGGCGCAGCCCCGAATGAAACTCGACCCGGGCAATACCGCGGTCATCTTCGGTCACGTCAACGCTCGCACCATCGAAGGCCCGCCCAACGGTGGCCTGGAGTAGCGCGTTGTTGCCCACCCTAATGACCGTGGCCAAAGCTGCGGCAAAGTTGCCGCCATCAAAGGCAACCGAAGGAGTAAATGTTGCAGGTGTTGGGCGCCTCGCCGGAGCATGGGCGTCCACCCTGAGATTGTCATAAAAGCGCCACGAGCGGGCGGCCTCACGCAGGAAGTACAACTCGGGGGACAACGATGGATCCGTCAAGGTAGCCAACATTGACTCCTCGGAGCGGGGCTTCCAAGTAGAGGATTCAAGGGTGCCGGCATCATTAAGCAGGCGAATATGCTGATTCTTGCGGTCCGCCAGTAAGGTGGCTGGGCGTGGAGCTACACCGGACCACACCACTTCGCGCTTGACCTCGGGGTCCAAGCGAAATGGCCCCAGCTGGGGCAACCCCAACTCGATTGCGTACCTTACGTCATCCGTCGCTATCCCGAGACGTAAGGCGACCGGGCCGGGAGGCCTATGCCCGGCGTACAGGACGTTCTGCAAGCCACCCTCGGCGGCGAGAGAATGCAGAGCTCCCTCGCGTACAAGGTCTGCAATGAGCCCAAGCGCCCTATACATATTGGACTTTCCGGAGCCGTTGGGGCCCGTGATCGCGGTCAGTTGTCCAAGCTCAACCGTGATGTCCTTGAGGGACCGGTAGTTTTCAATTGCCAGGATCTTCAGCATGTTTCTACGGTACTGGGACCACCCGACACGGAGATCTTTTCAGCCCAAACAGCAGGTCAGCGGTGACTCAGTCGCGAATGGGTGAGCCAGCCACGGTGAACTCATAGCCACCAAAGTCGCCGCTCAACAGCGGCATGGTTTCCGCAATTGCCGCCTGAACGGTGTCGAGGTCAAGGGACTTGCCGTGGGCCTCCTCAGACTCCCAAATCTCGGTGACATACACGGTGTCCGGATCATCGTCGCGGCCGCCAACTTCATAGACCAGGCAGCCAATCTCGGCTAAAGCCGGGTTCGCTCGGGTCAAGATCGCGATCACTTCATCACGCTTACCGGGTAGGACGCCCATGGTGCCAACGTTCGCAAAGTTCATGAGATAAACAATAACAGTTGGCCTCACCAGACCCGCAGAATCCCCCGACGGCGGTTAGGCACGAGGCAGGGTAGCCTTATTGGGCGAAGACGTGCTCCTTATCAGTTGTCTTCCAAACTAGGGGGAGTACGAAGGCATGGCCACTTCATCGAGACGGGATGAGATTCAGCGCGGTTCAATTCAAGGACCAGCCGCTGGACGCAAGTTTTTTGGTGGGCTCGCCGCAGTCGTTGGTGCGCTAGCTCTGGTGGAAATCACCAGCGGGATCATCCAGGGGTTCTACACTCCCATTTTGACGGATATTGCACGGCGCTTTGAAGTCCATGACGCGGATGTGAACTGGCTTGAAGCCGCTCAATTCATGTTTGCGGCGCTTGCGGTTCCAATCTTGGCTAAGTTGGGTGACCTGTACGGCCACCGCTTGGTGTTGCTGGTAACCACGGCGGTGGTCGCGGGAGCGTCCTTCACCATGGCACTTGCGCCTGGTTTCTTGACCTTCTTGGTTGGCTGGACGCTGCAGGGTGCCTACGTTGTGTGGTTGCCGCTCGAGGTGGCCTTGATTTACCTTGCGGCCCGGGAAACAGCCAAGCTTTCCGATGCCGCACATGAGGTTCCTGCACTGACTCGCCGCGCGACCGGGTTTTTGGTGGCCGCTTTGGAACTGGGAGTCATTGGTGGTGCCCTGACCGCTGGCGCACTTGCTGAAGTGCTTTCCCTCTCGGTCATTCTGCTGATTCCTGCGGTTGCCGTTGCCACCTGCTTCTTTGTGGTGCTCCTCATGGTGCCCAAGGACCCAGCCCATGGTCGAGCCAAAACCAATATTGATGTAACCGGGGTAGTCCTCCTGAGCCTGTCGCTGGGAACGTTCATGGCCGGCCTAGTGCTTGTGCGAAGCGTAGGATTCAGCAACCCCTGGCCGTGGAGCCTGGTGGCGGTTGCCTTGCTGATCGCGGTGCCGTTTGTCCGTCATGAACGCCGCCACCCTGAGCCCATCATCGATGTGGACATGCTCAAGGACCGGACAATGTGGCCCATCCAGTTAGTGGCCGGGCTTTTTGGGGTCTCCATCTTGGGGGCCCAAGCTCCCCTGTCAACCTTTGCTCGCACCGACCCCGCGGCGGTTGGGTACGGAGTGGGGCTGAGCGCCGCCCAAGTTTCCTACGCAATCGGGATATATGTGGTTGCCCTGCTGGTGGGGGCCCTGTTGTATGCGCCGGTCGCCCGGTGGCGTACGCCAAGGCTGGCGCTTATTGGGGCATCGGCGTTGGTAGCTATCGGATTCCTGCTGTTCCTGCCGTTCCATGAAAACCTGATCCAACTGGTTGGGAACATGGTCATTATTGGGTTGGGGTCAGGGGCGCTCGTGGCTGCCCTACCTGCGGCGGCGGCTGCTGCCGCTCCCCAGAGCCGCACCGGTATGGCCACTGGGCTCATCAACACCAGCAAAACTATCGGTGGAGCGATTTCCTCGGCCGTATTTGGGGTGGCCCTGCTGCAGGGGGTAACCAAAGTGGGTGTTGAGGCGGGACAAACTGCGGCGCCCCTATCCGGGTATCTGACCGTCTGGGCATTGTGTGGAATAACTGCGGCGTGCTGCGCCGTGCTCCTCCTCCTCGTGCCAAAGCAGGCTTTTACCGCGGTATCTGCTCGTTAAGTTTGCGCTCACCGAGACGGCGGCGGGCGCCCGCGTTATGTTTAATTGCGTAGTTAACCATGACGGGGGTAGGTATGAGTACGCAGAACACGCTTCACGGTAACCAGCCCGAGCTAACGGTGGTGTTGTTTCGCGATGATCTGCGGGTTGCCGACAACCCGGCGCTAAGTGCGGCGGTTGAACATGGTGCGCCTGTTGTGGCCCTGTATGTCCTGGATGAAGTATCTCCCGGGATTCGACCACTCGGCGGGGCCTCAAAGTGGTGGCTCCACGAGAGCCTGTCCGCATTGGCATCCGCGTTGACGGAGCTTGGGATCCCGTTGGTTCTCCGCGTTGGTCCGGCCCAACAGATCATTGCCGAGGTAGTCGCGGAGTCGGGGGCTACAAGAGTGCTTTGGAACCGGCGTTACGGCGCAGGTGAAATGGCGGTTGATTCCCTTTGTAAAGATCAACTGCGGGCCCAGGGCATTGCGGTAACGAGCTTCCACGCCACAGTGCTCTTTGAGCCTTGGACCGTTCAGACCGGGGCGGGCAAACCATATTCGGTGTTCACACCATTTTGGCGAGCCTGCCGCAACGGCGCCGAGCCACGGCTGCCATTGCCAGCCCCGGGCCCGGCAGTATCTGGACAGACACCAACACTTGCAACAGACACTCTCGAACAGTGGAACTTACAACCGAGCCGGCCTAACTGGGCGCAGGGGTTGCGGGACACCTGGGCGCCGGGTGAGGCAAGAGCGTGGGAACGGCTCCAGGACTTCTTGCACAACGATCTTGCAGGCTACGCCGCAGGCCGGGACTTTCCGGGGGAGCAGGTCACCTCGAGGCTTTCGCCGCACCTGCGTTGGGGAGAGGTCAGTGCCCACCAGATCTGGCACGAGGTAAGCGCAGTAAGACCGCACCTATCTCCAGCGGCTTTAGAAGGGGCCACCAAATTTTTGACCGAACTGGGGTGGCGCGAGTTCTCTTGGCACGTGCTGTTTCACTCGCCCAATCTTGCCAGTACCAATTGGCGCAGCGATTTTGACAGTTTTATGTGGCCGGAACTTGACCGCGACGCCCTGGCGGCGTGGTGCCGTGGCAGAACCGGTGTGCCACTCGTTGATGCTGGCATGCGTGAGCTTTTGAAGCACGGCACCATGCACAACCGGGTGCGGATGGTGGTGGCTTCCTTCCTGACTAAGAACCTCTTGATCGATTGGCGCGAGGGGGAGCGGTGGTTTTGGGACACGCTGGTCGATGCCGACCCCGCGGCCAACCCGTTTAATTGGCAGTGGGTGGCCGGATCTGGTGCTGACGCGGCCCCTTATTTTCGGGTGTTTAATCCGGAGCTGCAGGCCAAGAAGTTTGATCCTCAAAACGCCTACATTCGCCGTCACCTGCCAGAATGGGGCACTCCCGACTATCCCGATCCGATCGTCGATCTAGCAGACTCGAGAAGGGGTGCGCTCGCGGCCTACCAAGATTTTAAGGAGCGCCGCAGTGAGCAGGACCTTAGGTAGAGGTACTCCTTGATAGACGCGACGGCCACCAGATCGGGTTCCCAATGTCGTAAACCAACGCGGGGACGAGCAGGGAACGCACTATAAAGGTGTCAAGCAGGACGCCGAAGGCAACGATGAAGGCGATCTGAGCGAGGAACAGGATGGGGATCACTGCCAGAGCAGCAAATGTGGCGGCTAGCACCAACCCCGCAGAGGTGATGACACCACCGGTGATTGCTAGGCCACGCAGGACACCCTCATGAGTGCCGTGTTTAAGAGACTCTTCACGGACCCTGGTCATGAGGAAAATGTTGTAGTCGATGCCAAGCGCCACAAGGAAAATGAAACCAAACAGCGGAACCGCTGGGTCGGCCCCCGGGAACTTGAAGAGGTTATTGAAGACTAAAGCGGAGACTCCCAGTGCGGTTCCGAAGGAAATGACCGTGGTCAAGACCAGCAGAACCGGAGCCACAACCGAGCGCAGAAGCAGCATCAAGATAACCAAAATAACCCCGAGAACCACCGGAATAATGAGGTTGCGGTCATGGATCGAAGCGTCGTTCATGTCGATCGCCGTGGCGGTGACACCGCCAACTAAGGCGCCAGAAGCACCCTGGGCAAACTCAAGGCGGAGCTCGCGGACCGTCTGAGCTGCGGCATCGGAATCGGCGGCATCTTTGAGCGTGCCTTGCAGTAGAACGTTTCCGTTCACCGTGGTCGGTGCTGGAACCGGGGTGCCCTCAGGACCAATCGCGACAATTCCATCCGCTGTAACGGTTGCAGATCCACTCGGAGAGTCTGCTGCGGCGACCGTAACCGCGTCCACCCCGGCGTTACCGAGCAAAATATTGGCGCTCTCTTGCAACGCAGACTCGGGCGTGATCACCTGGACGGGACTGCCAGACCCGCCGGGGAAGTGCTCGCCAAGCGCAGCCTGGCCGTCCCGAGCCTGTGAGGAACCGAGCACCAGGTCTGACTGCGGTACTCCACTGGCATTCAGCTGGGTGATGCCAAGAGTGCCGATTAGGAGGATCAAACTCGTGGTCACCCAGATGAGGCGGGGTCGGCGCTTGACGAGTACGGCAAGTTTGCCCCAAAGACCCGAGGTCTTTAGGCCGTGTTCAGCCTCAACAACCTCCGGTTCAAATTTAGGACGACGTGGCCAAAATGCAGTGCGGCCAAACGCAAACAAGATTGCGGGTAGCAGGGTGAGAGCCGCGAGCATGGCAAAAATGATGCCAATCGAAGCCACTGGCCCCAGGGTCGAGTTCGATTTCAGATCGCTCAGCAGGAGGCACAGCAGCCCCGCAATGACGGTGCTCCCGGAGGCCGCGATAGGTTCAATTGAGCCGCGGATAGCCTGCCTTGTTGCCACCCACTTATCCCTGGTCACCCGCAATTCTTCACGGTACCGAGAGACGTAGAGCAGTGAGTAGTCAGTTGCCGCGCCAATGACGAGGATAAACAAGATGCCTTGCGTCTGTCCGCTCAAGAGTAGGACGCCGGCTTTGGCGAGCCACCACACGCTCAGCAGCGCCACCGTTAACGCAAAGACAGAGGTGGACAGTACCGCGACGGGCAGTAGGAGTGAACGGTAGACAAGGATCAAGATGAGGAAGACCGCCAACAGCGCAACGCCTAGGAGGATCCCATCAATCCCAGCGAAGCCATCGATCAAGTCCGCCGCAAACCCTGCCGGGCCGGTGACATAAACGGAAATATCTACCGGTACGGAGGCTTGCAAGGTATCGCGGATAGACGTCACCACGGAACCCAGATCTGCATCCGCATTGATCGGGGCAAACGCCTGAACGGCCTTCCCGTCCTTGGAGGGGATAGCAGGGGAAATCCCTGCGCCAACGCCGGAAATCTCAGGCACGGCGCTGATGGCTTCAGATACGGTGCTTAGCTCCGCCTCGGTCAGGGGTTCCTCGCCCACCAGCACAATGACGGCGGGAATCTCGTTGGTATCACTAAACTGCCCGAGCATTTTTTGCACCTGCGTGGCGTCAGCCGAGTTTGGCAGGTAACTCGTCTGATCGTTCGAGGAGACCTCATCGATCTTGCCAAAATACGGGCCACCTATTGCGGCCCCGGCTAACCAGACGATAATCAGAGCGGCTGGGAGGAGGATGCGGAGCCAGCGGGGTGCCCTGCCAGAAGTAGGATGCATCCTGCCAGTTTGCGGCACTCTGCGCCACCCCGCCACCCGAAATGTCACGGTGCTTGCTGTGAAAGCCGATAGCCGGGTAAGGATCTAGCCTTTTTGCTTGGCATTCCATTGCGCACGTACCGCACCGATAGCTTGCTCGAGGGTCAGGTGGGAAACCTGATCAAGATACGTCTGCGCCGCACGCTGGACCGTGTCCGGCAGGATTTGATCGCCGCGCACCCGGGTGCCCTTGGCCTTGCTGGCCTCGATCAGGCCGGTTGTCTCAAGCTCCGTGTACGCGCGAGCCACGGTTCCGGGTGCGGTTTGTAGGTCGGCGGCAAGCTGTCGAATAGACGGGAGCTTGTGTCCCTCGATCAAGGTGCCCGAGCGAATAAGCGCCTCTATTTGCAGTTTGATCTGCTCGAATGCGGGGACCGGGTCGGTGGGGTTCAGAGTAATCATTGTGGCCGCTTAAACGTACGGATTTGTCATGGGCGGCTGCTGGGCAGGGTGCAGCGGCGTGATTGCAAGTGCCTGCTGTTTGAGGTTCGCTGCCCATCTTGCTGCCAGGAAAATACTGGTCACGCCCCCCAAGATGCAAAGGGCACCGGCGGTGGTGATGAACGGCCCGGAGCTAAGCCAACCGGGGACCGGTTCCCCATGACCACGAAGGCTCCCTTGAATACTCAAGATAACTCTGCTGGCAAATAGTGCCACTCCGCCCAATGTTAAAAGTAGTCCGGTCACACAAATTGCGGAAACTATGCGGGTCAAGCCGCGCCGCCACGTGGCATCAATTTCGCCGAGGTCTGCACGTGGGAATGCGGCTATTTTGCTTAAACGAACGTGCGCAAGCAGGGTGGCGCCAAGCAGTACGGCAGCTGCAACAAGTAGAGGAATTCCGTAGTACCAGCCGGGATAGGGTCCTCCGCCGGTTCCCATATTTTCGGTCTCGATGTGAAGGGCGCGGGCGAGCCCAAAATCATCTGCGCTGGCCGTGAGGCCGGTGAAGATCAGGAATCCGGCGAGAGGTGTCGCGCCTAAGATTGGGGCCCAGAGGGCCGGTTTGGAGACATATGCCCAGGGTGAGCGGGCCTCGAGCGAAGCACTGCGGACAGTGCTTTTCGATGCCTGAAAGGAGCGTTGTCCCGGAATCGTTTGTAGGAGGATTGCACCGGTGGCCGCGATCATGGGGGCCAGTGCGAGGGGCAGCCCCAAGGTGCTTGGTAGCGAGCTACCTATCACCAGCATGATGAGCAAGAGCGCCACCGCGGCGCCGATCGATCCCCACGCTCTGCGTTGGGCGGAGGTCAACACGGCAAGGACCTCGGGGTCGGTGTTCGTGTGGACTGAGGCAACGGTGCGCGGGCGCAGTGCCGTAGTAATGGCGATTATCAAAACTACGGATAGCGCCAGCACCAAAAGCACAAAGAGAAGGAACAGCATGTTGACCATTGTTGCAATCCTCAGTTCAATAGAGACAGACCCTCGTCTGTACCAGTTAAATGGTACAGGCGAGGGTCTGGTGTGTCAATGAATTGATACATGGCGCAAGTGGGTCAACCGTAACTACATGAGCTCGATGTTGCGGTCTCGAACGCCATCCTCATTCATGTCGTGGTGACGGGCCTTGCGAGCATCGAGGCGCAGGGTGATGGCGCCTAGGATTGCGGCGATAACCGAGGCGCTCAAGATGGCGACCTTGGCCGGGGTGGTGTGGGCAATGTCCGTGTAGGACAATTCTGCGATCAGAAGCGAGACCGTAAAGCCAATGCCGCACAAGAACGCAACCGGTAGCAGGTCGCGCACACCAATAGCATCGGGAAGCCGAAGCGGCGTGGTCTTCACAACGAGCGCGGTCATGCCAAGGACGCCCAGAAGCTTGCCCGCAATGAGGGCAACCGCAACGGAGATAAAGACCGGCGTGCCGGTCAGTTCGCCAAAGCTGGTGTCCCCAACGATGGTCACGCCCGCGGCAAAGAAAGCAAAAATTGGCAGGGCCAGGCCCGCGGAAATGGGCGAGACCGCGTGCTCGTAGCGTTCGGTGCGCGGCGCACGCTCACCGTGGACAAGGTTGGCTGGAACCGAAAGGCCCATCAAGACGCCTGCAATTGTCGCGTGAACGCCACTCGTGTGCATAAGGGTCCAGGCCACGAGGGCAACCGGGATGAGGAGCCACCAATGCGGGTTGCGCAGGCGGACCAAAATAGCGAATGTCCCAACCGCGAGGAGAGCTCCGCCAAGGGCCAGGAAGTTCAGGCCTGAAGTGTAGAAAATTGCAATAATAATGATCGCCAACAGGTCATCCACTACCGCGAGCGTCATCAGGAATATCCGCAGCGCCTTGGGCAGGCCTTTGCCAAATAGACCAAGGATGGCCAAGGCAAATGCGATATCGGTTGCGGTTGGTATGGCCCAGCCATGGATTGCGCCTGAGTCGCCCTGAACGGTAATGAGTACGGCGAAAACGATCGCGGGAAGAGCCATGCCGCCAATCGCGGCGAGGACCGGAACGGCAGCTTCCTTGGGCTTGGAAAGCGCGCCGGAAACAATCTCTTGTTTGAGCTCAACGCCCACAACAAAGAAGAAGATTGCGAGCAGGCCATCGGCCGCCCAGGTGCCCAGAGACAGGTCCAAGTGCAGTGCGGATGGACCAATGGTGAACCCGGAAAACGAATGGTAGGCCTCGCGCCAAGGAGAGTTGGCCCAGATGAGGGCAATAACGGCACCCAAGATGAGCAGGCCACCAGAAAAAGTGTCCTGAGAAAGAAGGCTACGCAGACGTGACTGTGTAGATGCGGGCTGTGAAGACAAAATACATCCTTAAAATGAGTTGCGGAAAAACTTAACGCTCACATCATCGAGAACGCTGCCGACCAGACTTCCCGGCTCACCGCCTGCAACAATACTCGCATTATGGAAGGGCTGCACTCTCCTTGGGTGAACTGAGACGCATAAGATCGCTGTTGCCGTGCCAAAATCTGTCGATGTCTGATCCCCCGCATACACTTTGACCTGCGGTCCCAGCGGGATACGCGGGGCCAAAAAAAGTTTTGGGGTTGGTTTTTCAAGTGATGGGCGCAGCGCACGCGGCTACCGGTGCGGCAGCATGGTTGGCAATTGCAGGGACCGTTCCGGGGACACTGGGTTTGGTCGATCACGTAGACGGACCGGCGCTTGCGGTCGGTACCGTCGTGGCCGCCGGTGCGGCATTGTTGCCGGACATTGATCATCACAGCGGAACCATCGCGCACTCGCTACCACCGGTTTCAAACTGGATTGCCAAAATAAGTGAAAAGCTCTCCGGAGGGCACCGGCAAGGTACACACTCGATCTTGGGCTTAGGCGTTGCGCTTGCCGGCGCATTTGCCGTGGGACCGTTGCAGCGCGAGGTAGGGTGCTACGGGGTCATCCATGTAGGGGCGAGCATTGGCGCCATCCTCTTAGCCGCGTTTGCGCTCCGCGCATTGCGGCTCACCAAGGGGCGGTTTGGGGCGTGGGCGGTCAGTATCGCCCTGGCCGCCACGGTCTTGGTGTACGGAGCGGACAACTGGCTATGGTTCCCCGCTGCCGTAGGTATTGGCTACCTCGCCCATCTGGTTGGTGACTTCATTACCACCGGTGGTATTCCGGTGTTGTGGCCCGTTGTAGTGAAGCCACCAAAGTGGTGGCGCAAGATTCCGGTCCTGTCTTGGGTATGGAAAGCCAACGGCAACCTTGCGTTCCCCGTCCTCGGCAAGACTGGGTCAAACAGAGAGTGGTTGTTGATTACGTTGCTGACCGCCTGGTTCACATTCACGGCAGTGCGCCAGTGGCTGAGTCAAAACCTATTTGGACTACTGGCATGAGATGCTTTTGTCGGCAATCATGCAGAAATGCTCATCTAGCGGTCAACTTCTGGCGTAAATTAACAAAAGTGTGGAATACTGGCGCACGGTCCACCTAAAAAGCCCTTGACCAGAGGGAATGCGCGATACATGGATGTATCGCGACCGGGTGGAATATAACGAATCACCGAACGGGAGCAACGATGCTTGTAAGCGGTACCAAATCTTCTACGCATAAATCGCTAAAACGGCGTGTGCGCAGGAGCAGTGCGGTCCTTGGCCTTGGCGCCTTGGTCCTAGGAACGTTTGCGGTGCCAGCAATGGCGGCGCCCGAGGGGCACACCCCGGGCGTTACTTTGCGGACTTTCCAGCTCACTGGGAATCCGGGTGCGGTTTGTCAACTGCGTGCTGGCACAACGCCAAACGTTGACAAGATCATGCCAAATATTGACTGGAGCGAAACAAGTGAGTTTGGACTGAATGACAATTTCATAACCCATGCACTAACAACGTTGACTGTTCCAGCCGATGGAGAATACACCTTCCGGGTAACTAATGATGATGGCGCAATTGTTTATCTAGACGGTGTGGAACTCATCAATAACGACGGCGCCCAAGACTCAACCTCGGTAGACGCCACGGTAAATCTAAATGCGGGTGACACACACGAGCTCAAGATTGAACACTTTGAGGGCGGGTATGGTCAACGGCTGACGTTTTCTTGGAAAACACCCGGGGCCACCGACTTTGAAGTAGTTCCGTCGAGTGTGTTGAGTGTTGAAGAAGCCATTGTGCGGGTAACGGCACCGGGAAATAAGTTCTGTGAGGGTGACCTTGACAGCCCCGGTGATGGCTCACAACTTGACGGAGTGAACCCTAACTACAACCTGGTAAACCTGCGTTCCGCAGATTTTGAGCCCATGGTGGCCGCATTGGCATTCACTCCGGATGAAAAACTAGCGGTTATGACTACCGGATCAGTGAGTCCAAGTGGTTGGGTACCTAATGCTGAGCCGGGGGAAATTTTCTTCTTGGACGGCGTAATTGGTGCAACGGGACCGCAAGATGTCACCCGCACAAAAGTGGCCACCGGCCTGCTGAATCCCATGGGAATCGCGATCATTGATGACGCTATCTATGTGTCCGAGCGTGACAAACTCACCAAACTAACGGACCCGGATGGGGACGGTTTCTATGACAACCATGAGACGTTTGCAACGTGGGCCTATGGGAACAACTTCCATGAGTTTGCTTTTGGTCTTGAATACGATGACGACTACTTTTATGTAGCGCTCTCAGTTGCTATTAACAACGGTGGTGCAAGCACCAACCCGCAACCGGCGCCCGGCCGCGGAACCGCGATCAAGATTGACCGGACCACCGGCGAGGTTAGTGATGTAGCAGGCGGCCTGCGCACCCCTAACGGAATTGGCAAGGGCACCGACCAAGAACTCTTCATTGTTGACAACCAGGGGGACTGGTTGCCGTCATCCAAAATTGTCCACGTCAAGCAGGACCGGTTCTTTAACCACTACACCACGCCGGCTGGACCGTTTGATGCTAATCCGGTCACCAAGCCTGCGGTATGGATTCCACAGAATGAAATTGGAAACTCGCCGAGCTCACCATTGCTCCTTGAAGAAGGCGCTTTTGCCAATCAGATGCTGTTTGGAGACGTGACCTACGGAGGTCTGCAGCGAGCATTCCTTGAAGAAGTTGACGGCGAATACCAAGGTGCCGTGTTCCGTCACTCGGCTGGCTTTGAAGCGGGTGTGAACACCGTTATTAAGGGCCCAGACAACGCGCTATACATTGGTGGCGTTGGTGAAGCCGGCAACTGGAGCGAGAATAACAAACTCAATTTTGGGCTGCAAAAACTTGAGATTGTTGGCGAAAATGTCTTTGACATGAAGGAAATGCGTGCCACTTCCCAGGGTTTTGACATTGAGTACACCCAGCCTATTTCAGATGAGACGGCAGAAAAAATTGCTTCCGCTTACCAACTGAGCCAGTGGCACTATGTGCCATCTCCGCAATACGGTGGACCCAAGGTTGATGAGCAAATTGTTCCGGTCACCTCAGCGACGGTGTCAACTGACCGCAAGACGGTGAGCTTGGCAGTTGATGGACTACAACCCGGCTACGTAGTACACCTGCGTTCTCCGCAACCGTTTTCATCCGCTGAGGGCGACCGCCTGTGGAATGCGGAAGCTTGGTACACCCTCAACGCCATTCCAGACGTTGAACCGCTGACAGGCCGCGGAATGTATGAAGCCGAATATGCGGACCTAACGGGTGGCGCAAAGGTCGAAACCGAACACACCGGGTTCTCGGGCAGTGGTTTTGCCGCACAGGTAGGCAGCGTTGGCGCAGGAGTGCGATTCGCTGTCGAGGTTCCAGAGGTTGGAACCTACCCCGTTAATATCAGATTTGCTAACGGACCTAACCCGTTTGAGGGTGCTAAGAATATGTCCCTCTATGTCAACGGTGAAAAGCTGGATGTGTGGAACTTCCCAAGCACCAATAGCTGGAAGAAGTGGGATGTTTCCTCAAGGAACTTGGACCTTAAGGCAGGTGTAAACACCATTGCGCTGCGTGTTGACACCGAAGATGAGGGACACGTTAACTTTGACCTCCTGACCATCGGTGAAAGCATTGAGTATTGTGCTCCGTTTACACCCGATGAGCACTACCAGGCACTATTTGACGGAACCATCGGCAGCTTTGAGAACTGGGCGCACGCCGGCGGTGGAGCATTTGCTCGCACCGAACACTGCAACTTGCGCACGCACGGTGGGATGGGCTTGCTGTGGTTCAAGGACCAAGCCTTTGGTGACTACAGCCTTAAGCTCGACTGGCGCATGAATGGCGACTACAACGGTGGTGTCTTCATTGGATTCCCAGACCCGGGTGATGACCCATGGGTTGCGGTAAACCGCGGTTATGAACTCCAAATCGACGCAAGTGATGCCGATGACAAGACCACGGGAGCCATTTATGACTTCCAGGGTGCTGATCTTGAAGCCCGGGAAAAGGCACTGAACCCTGTGGGCTCATGGAACTCGTATGACATCAGGGTCGAAGGGCAGAATATCAAGATCTTCTTGAACGGAACTCTGATTAATGACTTCGACAGTGTGCACCCGGACCGGGATCTCCGTGAGGGCTTCATTGGCGTACAGAACCATGGTGGCGGGGAGATTGTTGACTATCGCAACATCCAAATTGCCAGCTTGGCTGACCTAGAGACTCCAGCAGCACCAACCCAGGTCACTCCCAAAGCAGTTCAGTTTGTTGACGAGGATGGTACCGAAAACGATCTCTTTACGATTCCCGAGACCGAAGGTGTTGACTACCTAGTTGACGGTGACGTAATCGCTGCGGGAAGCCACGCAGGTGCAGGTACGGTAACCGTTGAAGCCGTTGCTCGTGAGGGCTTTGAGTTCACACAGGACGCAGTCACAACCTGGAGCCACACCTTCAGCGACGCGAGTGAGCCTACGGACCCGACTGATCCTACGGACCCGACTGATCCTACGGACCCGACTGATCCTACGGACCCGACTGATCCTACGGACCCGACTGATCCTACGGACCCGACTGATCCTACGGACCCGACTGATCCTACGGACCCAGCGGACAACGGTAACAAGGATGATGGTAAGAAGGACGACGGTAAGAAGCCTGCCGGCACCGATGACGACCTTGCCAAGACCGGGGCCTCACTGGCCCTAGTTCTGCCAGCGCTTGCGCTGCTTCTTGGAGGAGCCGCAATGGTTGCTCGTCGCCGCGTAGTCTCGCAGCGCTGATAGCCAGTAATTCAAGGCTCAACGGTAACGCTGAGTCGTAGTTTGTGTGTCAGGTCTGGTCCACTAACGGTGTTGGTGGACCAGACCTTTTGTATTTGGCCATTGTAGTTTTGCCCTCGTTAGCGTTGGGATAACAGGAGGAACTTTAGTAAACACCGGGTAGGGGCCGTATGGTAGGTGAGCCAAATGAAAGGGGCTCAGTGAGCGAAAAGATTGTCCGGTCAAACTCTACGGTCGCGGTAGCGATGGTGCTGGGTTCATGCACTAGCCTCCAGATTGGTGCGGCCTTTGCCATGAAACTTTTTCCAACCATGGGCGCTGCAGGAGTGACAATCTTGCGGCTCTTCATTGCCACAGTAACCATGGGTATCTTGGTCCGGCCAAAAGTACTAGCCTGGACCGGACTGCAGTGGCGCATGGTGACGCTGTTTGGTGCGGTTCTGGGTGGTATGAACCTCGTGTTTTACTCGGCAATTGCACGCATCGACCTGGGTGCGGCCGTGACCATCCAATTTTTAGGCCCCTGGTCCTTGCCGCGGTGCCGTCCAAACGTGGCCGGGAGAAAATCTGGGCGCTGATAGCGTTCCTAGGCGTCGTTGCCCTGAGTGATGAAGGCTTCATGGCCAGCGAGTGGATCGACGTGGTGGGTGTGGTTTATGCCCTTATTGTTGCCGCATTTGGGCCGCCTATATTCTGGTCAGCTCGAGGGCCGGCAAGGTGGCGCCTGGCTTTGCGGTGCTGACCGTGGCCTTTATGGTCGGTGCCATGATTATTTTGCCCTTCGGCATTAACGGGGCAGCGCAATTGGTGGATCCTAAATTGATCCCATCGCGCTGGTCACCGCGCTCATGGCCTCGTGGTCCCACTCTCGTTGAAAACCGCTGCACTGTGCAGACTCACTCCCGCGACCTTTGGGGTTCTTCTGAGCCAAGAACCGGTCATCACGACGGTGGTTGGTGTCCTCGTGTTGTCCCAGGGCATTACCGTGATGAAGGCCGTGGCGGCGGTGATCGTGGTCTGCGCAAGTGTGGCTAGCGTCAAGGGGCCGTCCGTGACCGCTCCTGTGGCTGAAGAAAAAGCTGTGCAGGCTGAGGAGTCGGGCGAATTTGCGCCGGGTGACGCATCTGACTAGGCGTTAGTCCCCAAGTTGGTTGACGGCTCAAGTTTAAGAGCGTACGAATGAGTAAGAACCGCAACTGACTTGGAAACAAAGACTTGGATAACAATTTGACGCCCGCGCAATCCCCCTCATCACCCGTTGGTGAAGAGTACGTTCCTGATCCACGGCGCTGGCGAATCTTATCCGTGATTCTCGTAGCAATGTTCATGTCGCTAGTAGCCGTGAGCATTGTGAACGTGGTCCTGCCTTCCATTCAGGTGGGTCTAGATGCTAATGAGTCTGACCTGCAATGGGTGCTTTCCGGGTATGCGCTGACCTTTGGTGTCATTCTTGTTGCGGCCGGTCGCGCGGGCGACCTCCTTGGCCGCGCACCACTCTTTATTATTGGTGTGGCGGTGTTTACGTTGGCTTCGGTTGCGGCGGGATTGTCACCTGACCCGCTTAGCCTCAACATTGCTCGCTTCATTCAAGGTGTTGGCTCGGGACTGCTCAACCCGCAAGGTGTTGGCATGATCCAGCAGTACTTCCGCGGCAAGGAACGGGGCCGTGCGTACGGTGCGCTGGGCTCAGTGGTTGGTGTCTCGGTTGCGATTGGCCCCCTGATCGGTGGCTTCATCATTCAGTTGGTGGGTGTCAACGATGGTTGGCGCTGGACCTTCCTGGTGAACATTCCATTTGGTGTCCTGGCCATCCTCTTAGCGTTCATGTGGTTCCCGCGGCCGCTGTTTAACAAGGCAACGCCGGGAGCCGCAAAACCAGACCGTGACCTCGACCCCGTGGGCACCATCTTGCTCGGGGCGGCAGTGTTGGCGCTGCTATTCCCATTTGTTGAGCGCACCTCGGGAAGTCTCATTTGGGGGCTGGTGCCGTTCGGTGGAATCTTGTTAGCTACCTGGGTGTGGTGGGAACAGCGCTACAAGACACGCGGGCGTAGTCCCATGGTGGATATTGCTATCTTCAAGACCAACAGCTTTTCTGTGGGAACATTGATTGCGGGGCTCTACTTCCTCGGTATTACCGGGGTGTGGGTGCTCATTGCCATGTACATCCAAAATGGATTGGGGCATAGCGCCCTGATTGCAGGAACTGTTGGCCTGCCCGCAGCGATCATGTCTGCGTTTACGTCTGCCTGGGCCGGAAACCGGGTCATGGTCAAGGGACGCAAGATCATTATTGCGGGCATTATTAGCGCCCTGATTGGACTAGTGACCTCCGTTGTGGTTGTCCAACTGGTCGCAGCAACGGACCTCAGCTACTGGTGGCTAGCCGTGACCCTGTCATTTATTGGTATGGCGCAAGGGCTGGTAATTACCCCAAACCAGACCCTAACCTTGGCGGATGTCCCCCTCGAATACTCGGGAAGTGCGGGCGGAATCCTGCAAACCGGTCAGCGCATTGGAACGGCCATGGGACTGGCCATCATCACCGGGATCGCCTTCTCCGTTTTGGACAAGAGCGACTGGACCGGTGCAATCTCCGTGGGCTTCGGTGCCATCAGCGTGATCGTTGTGATTACCTTGATTGTTGCCCTGCTAGAGCTGCGCGACCGCAAAACCCAGCTCCAGAAGCTGTAAGTAGCCGGCTAGGTTATTGAGCTGCGGCGCGTCCGGCAGCACGGCCACTGAATAAGCAGCCACCCAAGAAGGTCCCTTCAAGGGCGCGGTACCCGTGCACACCACCGCCACCAAACCCGGCTGCTTCCCCGGCCGCATACAGGCCGGGGATGGGTGCACCATCTGAATCAAGCACCTGGGAATTCAGATTGGTGTGAATGCCGCCGAGTGACTTGCGGGTCAAAATATTGAGCTTGACCGCGATGATTGGGGCCGCTGATGGGTCTTGGAACTGGTGCGGTGTGGCAACCCTGATGAGCTTGTCGCCCTTGTAGTTACGGGCTTGCCGCAGCGCGTTGATCTGGGAGTCCTTGGTGAACTCGTTGACTATCTCGCGGTCATGGGCCTGAACCTCGGCCTTGATGTTGGCAATATCAAGATCCACACCATCTGCGGCCGCCCGGGCCGCCATTTCCTTGAGGACCTCATCAAGGGTGTCCCCAACAATAAAGTCTTCGCCTTGTTCTTTGAAGGCCTCAACCGGTCCCGGGGCTCCCTTGCCAATGCGCTTGGCCAGGAGTTTGAGGTCCTTGTTGGTCAAGTCTGGGTTTTGTTCCGATCCAGACAGGGCAAACTCCTTCTCAATGATTTTCTGCGTGAGCACAAACCAAGAGTGATCGTGCCCGGTGCCCATGATGTGTTCAAGGGTGCCAAGGGTGTCAAAGCCCGGCCATAGCGGCCCGGGCAACCGCTTACCGGTCGCGTCAAACCAAAGCGAGCTCGGTCCCGGCAAGATTCGGATGGCGTGCTTATCCCACACGGGCGCAAAGTTTTTGATGCCCTCGACGTAGTGCCACATGCGATCGGTATTGATCAACGCGCCCCCGGCCTGCTGCGTGATGGCCAGCATGCGCCCATCCACGTGGGCAGGTACACCGCTGAGCATCCGCTTGGGGGCGGGCCGCATGCGCTCGGGCCAGTTCTGCCGGACCAAATCATGGTTTCCGCCAATCCCACCGCTGGCAACAATGATGCAATCAGCGTGTAGTTCAAACTCGCCCGCAACCTCACGTGAGGTTGCCACGCCGCGCGGTGCGGCATCGGGAATCAAGACTGACCCGGCCACGCCGGTGACCGCACCATCTGCGGTAATGAGACGATCTACCCGATGCCTAAACTTCAGCTCGACCAATCCGTTCTTGACGCCCTCGCGCACCTTTTCAGCGAACGGCTCGACAATGCCCGGGCCGGTGCCCCAGGTGATGTGGAAGCGGGGCACGGAGTTGCCGTGCCCGATTGCGCCGTAGCCGCCGCGCTCGGCCCAGCCCACTACGGGGAAGAACTTCACCCCGCGGTCACTGAGCCACTGCCGCTTCTCGCCAGCGGCCCATTCCACGTATGCCCGCGCCCACTGACGGGGCCAGTGGTCCTCTTCGCGGTCAAAACCGGCCGTGCCAAACCAGTCTTGAAGAGCCAAATCAACCGAGTCCTTGACCCCTAACCGGCGTTGCTCGGGGGAGTCAACCAAGAAAATGCCGCCAAAGGACCACCACGCCTGGGCGCCAAAGTTGGCTTCAGATTCTTGATCCACCAGGATGACTCGTTTACCTGCATCAATGAGTTCACATGCGGCGACCAGACCGGATAGGCCGGCGCCAATGACAATTGCGGCTGCTTGGGACGTGCTCACAGTTGGCTCCTATGACAAGTGTGTAACAACTACGGTTGCAACTACTGTACGCACTGAGGGTGCAAAAGCGGAGATTAGAGGCTAATTCCCATCCAAGACTTTGCAATCCAGTCCGGACGCGCGCCGGTTGCAGACAGCCCCGTCACGGTCAGGAGGCGGTCTGGGCTGGTGGGGCGCAGGCTGACCACCCCGGTGTTCAGGGGAGGATAGTTCTGCAAAATGTCCCCGGTGAGGTTGGGGGCGCGCATGGCTGACCAAAATACGATGACCGCACCGTGAGCCACAATCGCGGTGTGCTGGGCGCCGGATTCCTTGATCTCGGTGACTACGGAATCAAACCGGTCGAGGACCTCGTGACCGGTCGTGCCGCCGGCCAGTTTGGTGTCCAGCTCACCCAGCATCCAAGAAGTTATTACACCCAGATACTCCTTTTGGTGGGCGCGGTCGGCACTCATCTCAAGGGAGCCGGCGGAAATCTCCTTGAGCCCGTCACGCACGTTGATCTCCAGGCCACGTGCTTGGGCAAGCGGTTCCGCGGTCATCTGGGCCCGGATAGCGGTCGATGCATAGATGGTGTCGAGGGATGCGTTGGCAAAGGTATTCACTAGCCGTTGGGCCTGATCAAGGCCGGTGGTGTTCAACGGAGGCCCGGGAGTTGCCGTATCAAGGGCACCGGTGATGTTGGAGTTAATCTCACCGTGACGGATCAGGTGCAGGGTCTGCTGCATGGGTTAGTGACAACCCCTTTCTGCATTGGGCAAGCGCTTTGCACTCATTAATCTACTCGCTGCGTCATGGATCTGCATGCAGCCCACGGCCCGGTGTCCGAGACACGCATGTGAGATTACTTTTGAGCGCTGGACAAGGCAAACAATCATAGGTGATCATGGTGGGGGCGACCCTCAATGGCTTTGCCCTAGATTCGGCTGGAGAAAACCAAAGCAATGACTTCCTACTTGCTGTTCGATGTTGGCGGAACCGACATCAAGTATGCGCGCAGTGATGCCGCGGGCAACCTTCTGGATGTGCGCCGGGCGCCAACCGTGCGGGACGCCCAAAACCCGGCGGGCGCTCTAATTAAGCAACTGCGCGCGCTCGGTGATGAGCTGCTAGCGGCTGCGGGAGAAGAATCCACCCAGCCGCAGGCCGTAGGGCTGCTGGTATGCGGAATAGTTGATGAAGAAACCGGCCACGGTGTCTATTCTGCAAACCTCGGGTGGCGTGATGCTCCCTTGCGAGACCTAGCCTCCCAAGCCTTTGGCCTGCCCGTTGGGTTTGGTCATGACGTTGGCACCGCCGGAGCCGCCGAGCTGCACTTTGGGGCGGGCGTTGACTTGGGTACCAAGATCAAGAACTCCGCCATGCTGGTCATCGGAACGGGCATAGCGGCCGCATTGTTTGCCGACGGCCGGCCCATCACAGCCGGCGGATACGCGGGCGAACTCGGGCACGCGGCCGTGCCCGGAGGTCTTGACTGCCCGTGCGGCCTGCACGGCTGCCTAGAAACTGTAGGCTCAGCCGCGGCCATCGCCAACCGCTACGCACAGGCATCGGGAAAAGAAACCCCCGGAGCACGTGAGGTACTTGCAGCTATGCATGAGGGCGACCTGCTCGCCGCAAAAATTTGGACCGAAGCGGTAGACGCATTGGCCTATTCCATTACCCAGATCTGCGCGGTTATTGCCCCGGAAGTCATCATTATTGGCGGCGGGCTTTCCCAAGCCGGTGACAACCTGTTGGTGCCACTGCGCCAAGCGGTTCGCAACAAGCTTTCCTATCAGCGCGTGCCAGAAATTGTTGCGGCGCAACTTGGGCAAAACGCGGGCCTCCGCGGTGCCTACCTCAAAGCTTTTAAGACACGGAAATTCAACTCATGATCCTGACTATTACCCCAAACCCTGCCGTTGATGAGACCTACGCGTTTACCGAGCTTGAAGTCGGTGAAACCAACCGGGCTGACCCACCCGTGCGCCGGGCCGGGGGCAAGGGGCTCAACGTTGCCCGTGTCCTGCATGCCCAGGGGTTCCCGGTGGCCGCGTTGGCCCCGGTTGGTGGCCCCAACGGGCAGGTATTTGCTAAGGAACTCGACGGCTCGGGGATTCCGCAGGTGCTGGTGACCGTGGCTCCCGAGACGCGGCGCAGTTTTGCTTTGGTTGAGCAGCAGACCGGCCGCACCACCGTGGTTAATGAGCACGGAGGAGCGCTTTCAGAGGCGGAATGGGACCTGATCCGTGACCGGATCGTTGACCAGTTAGATAGTGGTGTCACGGTTTTGGTTGCGTCGGGGTCGCTGCCGACAGGCGCTGATGAAGATTTCTACCCGTGGTGCGTGCGCCAGGCTGCCGCCCGCGGCATCCCCAGCATCATTGACACCTCCGGTCCGGCGCTCCTTGCGGCGGCCCGCGCCGGTGCGACCGCGCTCAAGCCAAACCACCACGAACTAGCCGCCGTAACCGGTCAAACGGAACTGCCCGCGGGAGCCCGCCAGCTGCTGGAATTGGGTGCCAAACACGTATATGCCAGCGCGGGTGAAGATGGGCTCATCCACTTTGCCGCGGGGAGCAACACCTGGCACAGCGCCAGGTTGCCGCAACCTCTTATTGGTAACCCAACGGGGGCGGGCGACTCGGTCGTTGCCGCAATTGCTGCCGGACTATTTAGCGGGGATGAGCACAGTTCGGTGATTCTGCCCCGGGCCGCGGCCTGGTCTGCGTCCGCGGTCCTTATGCCAACGGCCGGGGAACTGCACCCCTCCCACTCGCGCCTACTGGCCCAACTCGTCCTGGAGACAGGTAACTAAACGGGGCCGTTAGTTCTGGGGGCCGCGTTAGGCTTGGACCATCGCACTTGGAATCGAAGGAAGCAACAAACTCATGCAAATTTTGCGGGCAAGTAAGCTTTTTACCTCGCAGCGCGAACTTTCCGATGCCTGGCTGGCACTATCCGAGGGGGTCGTCACTGGCGTTGGCAGCGGGCGCATCCCGGCCGAGTATGAAGATGCACCGGTGACTGATTTGGACGATGCCATCTTGGTCCCCGGCTACGTAGATATTCACTGCCACGGTGGCGGCGGGGTCTCATTCGGTGCGGTTGGTGAGCAGGGGCTTATCGATGCCGCAACTATTTTGGCTACCCACCTGCGCACCGGCACCACGACCATGATCGCTTCCCTGGTCACTAACCCGATTGGGCAACTTGCGGATGCGGTGCGAACGCTGGGTCCGCTCGTTGCTGACGGCACGATTGCGGGCGTGCACCTCGAGGGACCGTGGCTATCGCACGCCCACAAGGGGGCGCATGATCCGCAGTTATTAGCCCTGCCAACGCCCGAGGATATTGCCCAGATTTTCGATGCCGCACCCGGCACGGTCAAGATGGTGACGATTGCGCCTGAGCTGGACGGGGGCATGGAAGCGATTGCTGACTTTGTGGCTCGCGGTGCGATTGCTGCCGTGGGGCACACCGACGTGGATTATGATCTGGCGGGCCAAGCTATCGACGCGGGTGCCACAAACGTGACGCACCTATTCAACGGGATGAGCCCCATTCACCACCGAGAGCCGGGGCCGATCATCAAGTTCCTTGAGGATGAGCGGATCATGGTCGAGCTCATTGCCGACGGTGTCCATAGTCACCCGGCAATGGTGGCTCATGCGGCAAAGGTGGCCGGTGAAGACCGGGTCATCCTGGTCACCGATGCAATGGCGGCCGCCTGTATGTCAGACGGAGACTATCTTTTGGGTGCGCTCACCGTTGAGGTGCGTAGCGGAGTGGCGCGGCTGCAGTCCCAAGGGGCCGAGTTGGGTTCGATCGCGGGTTCCACCCTGACTATGGAACGTGCCGTCCAATTCTGTGTTCAAGAGGCCGGGCTCTCGTTGCGGGCCGCGCTCGCGGCTGCCACGAGGGTGCCCGCTGCGGCCTTGGGGCGTACCGACATTGGGCACCTAGAGCCGGGGGCCACCGCGGACATTGTGGTGTTGCAACCGGACCTGACCGTTGCGCGGGTCTACCAACGCGGTCAACTGACGGTTGATAATTCCCCAGAAAACTGAGCGGGGCGACCTGCCCGACAAATAAAAAATTGTGTTCTAGCTGCGTTGGCGGGCATGATCAGGCCATGAACACCAAGTTTCCGGTAGCGCTTACCGGTGCCAGAGCATCGACCCTCATGTGGGCCAACGTAGCCGACATTGACCCCAAAGCCATAGACCAGTTGTACAACATTGCGCGGCTGCCTTGGGTGCGGGGCCTGCGAGTCATGCCCGACGTGCACTTTGGCCTGGGCGCCACCGTTGGTTCGGTCATTGCCATGAAGGATGCAGTCTCACCGTCTGCGGTGGGCGTGGATATTGGCTGCGGCATGATCGGGATTAGGACCTCCCTGACTGCGAGTGATCTGCCCGATGACCTGGGTAAGCTCCGCTCGAAAATTGAACGCTCGATCCCGGTCGGGTTCAAGAGCCACAAACAGCAGGTAACCACCGACCGGTTGCCTACCCTGGTGGGAACACAGCCGTTTGCCGGATCCGAGGACCAATTTTGGAACCGCTTTGGTTCGCTGCACCAGTCTGTTCAGAAGCTTGAAGGTAGGGCACGGAACCAGTTGGGTACTTTGGGTGGTGGTAACCACTTCATTGAGGTGTGCCTAGACCAAGACGACAGGGTGTGGCTCCAACTGCACTCCGGATCAAGGAACCTGGGCAAGGAGCTGGCCGAGTGGTACATCTGTGCGGCCAAGGGGCTGGACCACAACCTTGACCTGCCAGACCGGGACCTCGCCGTTTTCTTGGGCGGCACCCCGCTCATGGATAGTTACTTGGCGGATATTGAGTGGGTCCAAGAGTATGCAGCCCGGTCTCGCGATGTCATGATGCGCCTCATGGTGAATCAGGTGGTGCGGGCGTTTCCATCCAAGGAAATCACCTTCGATCCGGCTGTTAACGTGCACCACAACTACGTCACCACCGAGATCATTGATGGCGAGGAGCTGATTGTGACTCGCAAGGGCGCAATCAGGGCGGCCAAGGGTGGGTTGGGACTGATTCCCGGATCCATGGGAACCGGCTCCTACATTGTGCGGGGCCTTGGCAACCCGGACTCGTTCTACTCGGCCTCGCACGGAGCTGGGCGGGTCATGTCCAGGAACCAGGCCAAGAAGCGTTTCACCGTTGCGGACCTCGAAGCCCAAACTCAGGGTGTCGAGTGCCGCAAGGACGCCGGAGTGCTTGATGAGATCCCCGGGGCATACAAGGATTTGGAGTCCGTGATCGCTGCGCAAAGCGACCTGGTCGAGGTAGTGGCAAGGCTCCGAACGATTCTGTGTGTGAAGGGCTAGGTACGCCGCCGGGTTTCAGAGCGTAGGTTCACCAATAACGTACCTACGCTCTGAAACCTGGGCGTGGTTAGTGCCAGGTGACCGCTGGGTCCCGGTAGAACACGATTTCTTGGTCCTGCCAGAGCCGTGCATGGTTGGCAATGGCATCCGTGAACCGCTCAAATGACCCGGTGGATCCCCAGGCGACTGAGGCTACCGCTGGTAGGCGCGGCAACAGCATGGTGGTGATGTCGTCGATCGAGCGAATCGTCTCGGTCCACAGGCAGGCCTCAACCCCACTAATGAGGTGGCCCGGCACGGGAATGGCCTGAACCGGATCCCAATCAAACGCAGTTTCAAGGTTGACCAGTCCCGCCCAAGTCAGGCCCAGCGGAAAATCCTTAACCGGCTTGAGATCGAGGTAGGCATGCTTTGCCGGGGAGGCAATGAAGCTAACCGCAGGGATATCGAACGCCTTTGAGAGGTTCTCTTGGTTTGAGTCGTGGGTCCAGTACTGCAGCTGAGTGCCCGGCGGTAGGTCCGCTCCGGCGCCCTCGTGCCACAGGGTGAGTTTCTTGCCGTGCTTGTTGACCAACTTTCCTAGGCGGCCCATAAAAGCCTCGAAATCGGGCCGGTCGACCTTGAGGACCTCATCGCCGCCCATGTGCAGGTACTCGCCGCGGGTGTGCTTGGCCAAAGAAGCCACAATGTCCTCAAGGACCGCCCAAGTCTTAGGGGAGGTCAGGTGCACGTAGCTGAACCCCACCTCGATTCCTGCATACGGTTTACGGGGTATCCCATCCGGGGTGAGCTCGGGGTAGGCAACCTGAAGCGCATTTGTGTGCCCCGGCAGGTCTATTTCAGGGACCAGAGTCATCCCGTACAGCTCCGCGTAATCCTGAATCTCGGCGTAGTCCACTAGGGAAAGGTGGCCACCTTTACCACCATCGACGTCATTATCCGCGGCCAACTTAACCAACTCGGGGCGGCCCTCAATCTCGATTCGCCAGCCTTGATCGTCAGACAGGTGCAGGTGAAGTTGGTTCAGATTGTATTGCGAGGCCAGATCAATGACCGCCTTAATCTCGGGGACCCCAAAGAAATGCCGGGAGATATCCAACATGGTTCCCCGCCAGCCATACTGCGGCGCACTGGTGGCACTGAATTCGACGACTCCTTCGGTGCGCAGCGCCTGAATGAGCGCGTTGACTGCGTACAGCGCGCCGTTGGTATTTGATGCGGTGAGGGTGATCTGTGCGGCGCTCGCAACGAGAGAGAAGCTCTCTGGCGGAAGTGAGGCATCGAGAACCGCGTGGGCCGTTTGGCTGGCCGCCGCGCCGCTCAAGTCCTGACCGGGGGAGGTAGTCAAGGCTGGCAGTGACCCAACCGCCTCGGTCAACCGGGCCGCGGCTCCCGGAGCCCACAAACTGAGTTGACCTGCGAGCTCGTGCAGTGTGGTGGTGAAAACTACGAGCGGCTGCGGGGAAATAGCATGCAGTTTTTGGGGTGCAGGGATGATGTGGGGTAGCACGGGATGACACTCCTTTGTGGTTGAAACCGTAATCAAAACTTTACCGAACTTCTCAAAAAAAGAGGGTTGACGATAATAAGTAAGTAAGGTGTACTTACTTTATGGCACGGAACACAGCAAGTACAGGGTTACGTACCCACAATCCTCGAAGCAGGGTGGGTGACAAGGTTCTGCCCGGTGACGTAAGGCAACGCCACAGGGCGCTGCTGATGCAGTGCCTATTCAAGGGCGAACCACTGAGCCGCGCTGACTTAGCCCGGGCAACGGGACTCACCAGGGTCAGCGTTTCAGATGTGGTGACCGAGCTTTTGGAACTCGACCTAATTGAAGAAATTGGAACGAGGCCTGGAACAAGGGTTGGAAAGCCCGCAACGTTAGTCACAGTGAAATATGACGGCCGGTCAATTGTTTGCCTGGACCTGTCGGATGAATCGGAGTTTCGCGGTGCAGTAATAAACCTTGAAGGTGAAGTTCTTTACCGTAAGGCGGTCAAGCTGGCTGGCCAGACCGGCCAGGCTGCGGTAGAAATCGTGTTTGCCTTGGCCAAGGAACTTATCAAGGGAACCAATACCCCCATTCTTGGAATTGGGGTTGGCACTCCGGGTGTGGTCAATGCTCAAGGGCTGGTAAGAAAAGCGCCAAACCTGGGATGGCAAGATCTTGACCTTCCCCAACTCCTAACCCAGGAACTGCAATACCCCGCATACGTTGCCAATGATGCGGACACAGCGGTACTTGCGGAGAGCACGTTTGGTCAAGGCAACGGGGCTGGGCTCATTCTTGTGCAGATCAGTCACGGTGTTGGTGCCGGAATCCTTTGTGACGGTATTCTCTTGCGCGGGCCTGATGGCACCGCAGGAGAAATTGGGCACGTCAGAATTTCTGATGACAACGTGCTTTGTGCGTGTGGACGTACGGGTTGCTTAGAGGCATTCATAGCGACCCCGCATCTGCGCTCCCGTATTGCTGGAAAATCTGAGGCGCAGGCCACTCAAGAGCTGACCAACGCCGGTCAACAACTAGGACAGGTTCTTGCCCCAATCGTGCAAGCCCTAGGAATCCTGGACATCACCCTATTTGGTCCCGCCGAGTTACTAGACGGCGCCCTGTGCGAGTCAGCACAAACAACCATCAATGCTGCAACCAGTCACTTTGGTGACCAAGACGTAGCCATACGAATGTCAGCGCTTGGAGATGACGGCGTACTCATTGGAGCAGCCGCACATGTTCTGGGCTTAGAACTAGGACTGTCTTAACCTCTACCCCTTGGCAGTCCATTTTAGATAAGGAAGAGTTCAATGAAGATCACTCGCCTTGCAGCAGTCGGAGCAATCGCAGCACTTGCCCTTGCCGGCTGTTCAACAAACGGCTCAACGCAAGAGCCCAAACCAACCGATTCAAGCGCAACCTCGGAAACCCCCGAGGAGCCCGCGGCCAACACGGAACTGACCGTGTGGCTTGCCGGTGAAACGGACACTCCGGAGCCCGCCGTAGAGTGGCTGACCAAGGCCGCTGCGGACCAACTCCAGGTGGACCTCAAGGTTGAGCGTATTGGCTGGGGTGACCTCGTACCTAAGGTCACCACCTCTATCGGTGACGCCTCAACTACCCCAGACATTGTCGAACTAGGTAACACGCAGGTGCAAGCCTTCACCCACGCGGGAGCGTTTACGGACATCACCGCACTGTGGGACTCAATTGGCGGTAAGGGCCTGAGCCTGCAGGGCATGGTTGATGGTGGCTCGGTTGAGGGCACCCTCTATGCGGCGCCCTACTATGCCGGTTCTCGCGTGGTGTTCTACAACGAGGACCTAGTTGCCGCGGACCAACTGCCAAAGACCTTGGGAGACTTGACCGCCCTGGCTGAGAAACTCAACACCGATGACGTATCCGGTTTTTACATTGGTGGCCAAGACTGGCGTAACGGTATCTCTTGGATCTTTGCAAACGGTGGCCAGATTGCCACGTTTGAAGATGGAAAATGGGTTGGACAACTTTCCTCAGAGAACTCCCTCAAGGGCCTGACCGAGTTCCAAACGCTCTTAGCCACCGGCACCAATGCACCAAAGGATGGCACTGACGCGGACCTGTGGGTTCCGTTCAATGAGGGCAAAGCCGCCATGTTCATGGCACCGGGCTGGGCTGCTGGCTTGATCGAGGCCGACTTTAAGTGGTCCGCATTCCCGCTGCCGGGTGTAGACGGCGGTGTAGCTCCGGTATTCCTTGGCGGATCCAACATTGGCATCTCTGCGGCCTCTGCAAACCAAGAAAAGGCGGCAGAAGTTCTCAAACTCATGCTCTCTAAGGACTACCAACTCATTCTTGCTGAGGCCGGTCTGTCCACCATCTACCCGGAGCATGAGGAGCTGGCTAAGGGTGACCCGGTTAAGGAAGCCTCTGCGGCTGCGGCAGCAGACGGAATCATTCCGGTTCCATCGGCCAAGTGGGCAGCGTTTGAAGAGTCCAAGCAGCTAGAAGAGCTCTTCTATGAGATTGCAAGCGGCGGTGACGTGAAGGAAATTGCGGCTAAGTATGACGTCATCCTGAACGAGCAGCTGAACTAGTAACGGTCCACTTCAACGCTCAAACTACTTCGGTTCCGGGTCCGCCGTGCGGATACATGGCGGACCCGGACCATTTGTAAGGAGCAAGCAATGCCTAACTTGGCGGGCGAGAAACTTAATCGACCGATCCCCCTGCAAGACCTCCCGGTCATCCAATTTGATGATCACATTGATGACCTGCCAGTCCATAAGAAGCGGCGCACACTTGCACCCTACCTCTTGCTGGTTCCAGCCCTATTGGCCTTGATCCTCGCGTTGGCCTATCCGCTGGGCCGCCAGATCATCATGTCGTTCCAAGAATTTGGGTTAGCCCAACAGATTGGAACTGAACCGCCAAAATGGGTGGGGCTGCAAAACTACAAAACCCTGGTCACCGACCGTGCCATTTGGGCGATCATTATTCGCTCGATCATCTTCTGCTTTGTAAACGCCGCCGCGACCATGATTATTGGGGTTGGGATCTCGGTCCTCATGACCAAGCTGAATAAGTCGGTCCGGCTCTTCTTAAGTACCTGTCTCCTGTTTGCGTGGGCCATGCCGGTGATCGCCGCGATGACGGTTTGGCAGTGGCTTTTTGATACCGAACACGGGGTAATCAACTGGGTTCTGACAAACATGGGACTCGACTTCAAGCAGCATGCGTGGCTGGTTGAGCCGCTCTCCTTCTACTTTGTCGCCACCATCATCATCGTGTGGATGAGCGTGCCCTTCGTGGTGTTCTCCGTCTACGCGGCGCTCACGCAAGTCAGTGATGAGGTCCTCGAGGCGTCCGCCCTCGACGGAGCTACCGGATGGCAGCGGTTTGCGTATATTATTTTTCCCACTATCGCCCCCGTTATTGCGGTGGTCGCGGTTCTGCAGATTATTTGGGACCTGCGCGTATTCACGCAGATCTACTACCTGCAGGGAGCCGGGGGACTGGCATCGAAAACTGACCTCCTAGGCACCTACCTGTACCGCCTGGGTATTTCTCAAGCCAACTATGGCGTGGCATCAGCCGTGGCGCTCTTCATGCTACTGCTGACCCTGATTATCACCGCATGGTATGTGCGCAGCCTCTTGAAGGAGTCAGCATGAGTGGCGTAACAGCAAAACGCAGCACCCGGGTGGGAATCAATACCCTGGGCGTTGTCATCGCGCTGATCTGGATATTCCCCGTGTATTGGATGGTCAATACGGCGTTTCTGCCCATGGATAAGGTGCGTGCGCAGACACCAACCTTTGCGCCGTTTGGCGGTGACCTATCCGCGTTTGGCCGTGTGTTGACCCCGAACTTCTTTAACTCCATGAAGCTGAGCCTGAGCGTCACCCTGATCGTGGTCGCGGTGGCCCTCGTGTTTGCCTTCCTCTCGGCGCTCGCGGTCTCGCGGTTCCGGTTTGCGGGGCGCAAGGGATTCATCCTGATGATCCTTGTGGTTCAGATGATTCCGGCCGAGGCCCTGTTTATTTCGCAGTACAAGATGCTGCAGGGCTGGAACCTGCTGAACTCGATTGCGGGGCTTTCGCTCGTCTACGTTGCCGCGGTCCTACCGTTTACCGTATGGATGCTGCGAGGTTTTGTGGATGGTATCCCAGCGGATCTAGAACAAGCAGCCATGATTGATGGTTGCTCACGCTCCAAAGCGTTCTTTAAGATCACGTTCCCGCTTCTAGCGCCGGGACTGGTGGCCTCCGGGGTTTACGCGTTCCTCCAAGCATGGAACGAGTTCACCCTCGCCACGGTGGTCATGAGCCCCTCCAACCAAACCCTGCCGCTCTGGTTGCGCGGTTTAGCAGTTGTTTCCAACAAGGCCGTGGACTGGCCAGCCGTTATGGCCGGTGCGGTGCTGGTAGCCGTGCCCGTAATTATCTTCTTCATGCTTGTCCAAGGGCGCATGACTTCGGGACTGGTGTCGGGGGCAGTTAAGGGCTAGAACCAAGACCCGCTATTCTAGGGTGTGGTTATTGCCGCGGTACGCACCGCAAGGTAGTAGCCACAAACCACTAGACATGAGTAAACGGAACCCACGCGGCGCATCGAGGTGGGTCGGTGAAGCTGCGTAATTGAAAGGATTTACCGTGGAGATTGTCATTCATGATTCCGTCGAGGACATGGCCCGGATGGCGGCAGGAATCTTTGAAGATGTTCTAAAGACAAAAGAAAACCCGGTCCTGGGACTGGCAACCGGATCATCTCCGCTACCCATTTATGCAGAACTGGTCCGCCGGCACAAAGAAGAAGGCTTAAGCTTTGCGCACGCAAAGTCCTTCACCTTGGATGAATACGTAGGACTGCCGGAGGGGCACCCCGAGTCTTACCAACAGGTGATCCGCAATGAGCTCACCACCCTGATCGATATTCCGGACGCGCACGTGTACAGCCCCGACGGCGGGTTGGATGACATTTTGACCGCCGGCGAGCGGTACGAGGCTGCGATTGCAGGAGCAGGGGGCATTGACGTCCAACTCCTAGGCATCGGAACGGACGGTCACATCGCCTTTAATGAACCAGGCTCGTCCCTGCAGTCGCGAACCCGGGTCAAGACGCTGACGGAACAGACCCGCATTGATAACGCTAGGTTTTTCGATGGTTTGGATGAGGTTCCGTACCACGCAATTACCCAGGGTTTGGGCACTATTCTCGATGCCAAACACCTTGTGCTGATCGCCATTGGTAAGTCCAAGGCAGAGGCAGTAGTTTCCATGGTTGAAGGCGGCCTTGCCGCTAGCTGCCCCGCCTCGGTCCTGCAAATGCACCCGCGCGCAACGGTATTTTTGGACCGTGAGGCTGCGTTGTTCTTAAAGAACTACGAATACTACAACCTAGTATTTGAGCGGAAGCCGAAGTGGCAAACGTTCTAGACTCCGCCCCCATCTTGTTGGCCCTCGATATCGGGGGAACCAACAGTCGCGGTGAAGTGCTTCTTTCGGAGGGTGGGAAACTAAGCCCACCACTTCATAGCGCTGCTGTACCCACACCCGTTCAAGACGGGGACGCCGCCATGCGTGCGATCACGTCATTGAGTGAGGGCCTGCTGGCCCTGCTCACCCCGGGACAACGCGACCGCGTTGTAGGCGTTGGTCTGGGCGTGCCCGGAGTCTTGGACGGGACTACCGGCACGGTGAAGTTTGCTAGCAACCTGGGCTGGCGTAACCGTGACGTGGCAGGTCAACTACGGCAAGCGCTTGGGTTACCGGTGTTTCTCTTTCACGATGTCACGGCCGCTGGCACGGCGGAGCAGCGCCTTGGCGCGGGACGTGGCGCCGCCGATGTGCTCTCGGTATTCATTGGCACCGGGATCGCCGCAACCGTGACCTCGGGTGGGCACATGCTGAGCGGCGGGCCGCTACCGCTTGGCGGTCACCAACCGGTGGGGGAGATGGGCCACCTGCCCGTTGCCCTAGACGGCCCCGAATGTAGCTGTGGGCAGCACGGATGCTTGGAACTGTATTGTTCGGCGCGTGCTATTGGCCGCCGGTACAGCGAAGCGTTGGGAATAGACCCGTGGGGCCCCGACGCAAAGAGCTCGCGTGACCTTGTTTTAGCTCTGGATAACGACCCTGTGGCCAGGGAGGTCTGGGCCACCGCGACCCGGTACCTCGCGCACGGGTTACTCGCGGCAACGACGGTTGTGGGCCCGGCCCGTATTGTCTTGGGCGGAGGCTTAGCCGCCGCGGGCGATGTGCTCGTCGATCCGGTACGCGGGTGGCTCCAGCAAATGGCCCGCGTGGTGCACGTTCCCGAGATTGTCACCGCTGAGCTTGGGCAACGAGCGGGCGTCATGGGTGTGGCCCTGTTAACCGCCGACCGATTAGAACTGCAATCCAAAGCCGCGTAAAAAGGATTACAGTGAAATATGGACACACACTCGAATTTGCACATGAAGCGCGTATACGAGGAGCCTGCACAGAGCGATGGTTTTAGGGCCCTCGTGGACAGGCTGTGGCCGCGCGGAGTTTCTAAGGCCGATGCCGCACTTGATTTGTGGTTCAAGGAGATTGCGCCCTCGCCTGAGCTCCGAAAGTGGTTTGGTCACCAGCGCGAGAACTTTGAGGAGTTCTCCCAGCGCTACCGTGCCGAGCTGGACACCAACCCGGCGGTCGCAACGCTAGAAGAACTCCTCAACTCCAATGACACCGTCACCCTTGTCTACGGCGCAAAGGACCCCCAGATCAACCACGTTGCGGTCCTGTTGGATTATATGAACCAACGCTAAGATCACCAGTCGTAAAGACGGTTAGGTCTTAATAATCTGATGCACACGCTGATGGGAGATCCCTAGAATTTCTCCGATATCGCGTAATGGGACGTCTTGCGCAACGAGCGACTTGGCTAGAGTTTTAGTTTCCTCAGCCGCCTTGCGCTCATATGACTCGGCTAGCGCGCAGTTCTGGGACCCCAGCCAGCTGCTCTTCTACTTGAGTGCTGCCAATAGCGCTCAAGCGCGACTAGACAAGGCCTGGTAGTTGCCTGCCATGAAGTTGCTGGTCGAGTAGAAGTCGGACACTTTTCTTGTGTGCAAGCAGAAGGGCATGTAAGGCAAAGCGTGACAATTTCGGGACTTTGGTCCTATGGTGTTTCTGGTTGTTGGGTGCGTTGGTGCTAGGAGTTTGGGTTTTTGTAGAAATATTTGGTGTTTTGGTGTTGTAGGGCTGCTGTTGGTGATCGTATTGTTTTGCTAATTTACGTTCATCTTCCGCTTGGGGTTGTTATGAAAAGCAATGGTGCTTTGGTTTATCCGAACTGGTTTGTTCCGGTGGCTGGTTCTGTTGTGGGTGCGTTGTTGTTGGCGTTCGGGGTGGTGCCAGCGGCGCAGGCGGAGCCGTCGGATGCAAGTAGTGGGGATGCGCAAAGCAGCGTTGTTGCGGCAGATAATCCGGTAGCTGGTGATGCTGTTTCGGCGTCGGTGAATGCGCGGTTGTTGGGGGAGAAGGTTGAGGTGCTCTCTTCTCGTACGTCGATGTCGTCGACGTTTGCGTTGCCTGATGGGACGTGGGAAACGGTGCTTGCGACGGGACCGGTGTGGGTGCCGACCGGTGGTGATGGGACCGCGGAGTCTGATTGGGCGCCGTTTGATGCCACCTTGATTAAGGGTACTGGGGACTGGTTTGTAGCTCGGGCTCATGAGCACAAGGTTGCGATCCTTGCTGGTGGTGTGGGGAGCGAAGCATCGCCGTTGGTATTTGCCAGGGTGACTGATCCGGTTACCGGTGATGTGAGTGAGTTGACGTATCCCGGGGATCTGCCGGTTCCTGAGGTTGCTGGCCCTCGGGCAACATTTGTGGGTGTTCGTGATGGTGTGGACATGGTTGTTGAGGTGACGTCTACTGGTGTTGAGCAGTTCTTTGTTGTGCATGAAAAGCCTCAAACTGTTGAGGATGCTTCGTTCTTGCTTGGGGTGACGGTCCCTGAAACTGTGGTTGAAGAAACTGCTGACGGCACGATTGTGTTTGTGGGTGAAGACAGTGAGGTCGTTGCCAATGTGACGGCGCCGTTGGTGTGGGATGCGGTTGCAGATGCCCAGCGCGCTGATCCTGTGACCCAGCCATGGGTGGGTGCCGATGTACCTGCTCGATGGGCTGAGGACACCCTCGTAGAGACTGATGCAGATACCTCAACACCGGTAGATGGTGGAGTTGGTGTTGAAGAACTTTTGGTCGTTGATGTGGATTCGTCTGGGGATGAGACCCAGGTGAGTGTGGCACCTACACAGGCGTTGCTTGACCGTGATGATGTGGTGTTTCCATTGGTGATTGACCCGTCAATTTCGTTGAGTTTGACCCATGACACGTACGTGCAGTCTGATATCACCGGCAGTAAGGCAACCGATGGTGAGTTGCGGGTTGGGACGTATAACGGCGGGGGTGCGAAGGCTCGTTCGTTTTGAATGTGAATGTGTCCCCGATTTTGGGGAAGAAGATTACGTCTGCAACGTTGAAGTTGTATCAGTTCCACTCGTGGTCGTGCACAGCTAAGCCGTGGGTGGTTGGTTCAACCGCAACGACCTCGGCCTCGACTGTGTGGTCAAATCAGCCCGGTCTGGTAAAGAACTATGTGACCGTCACTGACGCCAAGGGGTACTCCAGTTCGTGTGCTGCTGGGTGGTCGAGCGCGAACGTGACGACGTTGATGCAGGACTACGCCAATGGGACGGTAGCTAGCCGGGGCATTCGTCTTGCAGCATCGAGTGAAACCGATAATTTTGGGTGGAAGAAATTCCGTTCGGGTAATGCGACGTCGAATAAGCCAACGCTTTCGGTCACCTATAACTCGTATCCGAACAAGGCGACAACGGTGTTGTTGACACCAGGGCAATATCAGTGGTTTGGAACTGCTCCGAACCGGACGTTGTTTGTGCGGAATGCGACCCCAACAATCACTGCAGTGGTCTCTGATCCTGATGGCGGTAACGTGCGGGCTCAGTTCCATGTCACAAATAACACCACTGGTGCTGTCATTGCTAACTGGGGTAGTGGGAACTACGTCGCTAGCGGTGGAACTTCATCGTATAGACTGCCAACTTTAGTCAACGGGCATACGTATACCTTTAAGGTGCGTGGTTCTGATGGGACTCTCGCGTCGAAGGCAGAAACTATACCAGGAGAAACTGCTGGGAAGTTCACGGTTGACTTGGTTGCCCCGACGCTGCCGAAGGTGACGTCGAATAAATACACTGATGGTGGTTGGTTGGGTACTGCTGCTACAGGTACGACGTTTGCGTTGGAGTCGGCTACTGATACGAGCTACTTTGAGGTCAAGAAGGACAAGGGCGCGGTTGAGCGCGTCAACGCATCGGCTGGTAAGGCGTCGGTGTCGTGGAGCCCTGGGGCTGGGTATCACACACTCAAGGTCAAAGCGGTAGACCGTGCGGGGTTGGCGTCTGGTGAAAAGACGTTTGCGTTTGGTGCCGGTGGTGTCGCGCTGACGTCTCAGATTGGTGGGTTGAAATCTACGGACCGGTTCACCACCACGTTGTCTGGACCACCAAGTGCTCAAGATGGCACTGCTACTGCTACGACGTATGTGCGTGAAGTTGGAACGACCACGGCTTCAGATAACTCCGTCAATGGCGGTGCGGGTGCTCCATGGACGGAGGTCGCTGGTAGCGCTAAGGCGTTTAATGGTTCGTATTCGGCGACATGGTCGGCAACTCCGTTTGCAACCAGTAAAGGCCTTGAGCGCCGGGTCATGGCGATCGAAGTGCAAGTCTGTGTCAAATACGTGGCAACCGGTGGAGCAACCACCACGAAGTGTTCGTGGAACAGCGCAGCCCCTGCTGTGCAAAAACCGACTGTGATCCGGGTGCCGCACGCGTTTGGTGACAACTACCCAACAGCTGACGCTGGTCCAGGCCAGGTAGCACTGTGGACCGGTGAGTACAACTACTCAGAAACAGATGTTAGCGTACCGGGGTATGCAGGTGACCTGTCGATGTCACGGACCTATTCGAGCCTGTCTGGGGTTGATAACGACTCTGTGTTTGGGCCAGGGTGGCAAGCCAACTTTGACGGTACCGATATCGGTGTTGCTGGGTGGGAAGTGTTTGATAGCACCGCCCAAGACGGGGTCATCGCCCTTGTTGACGCGGAGGGTGAACCACTGGTCTACCAACACACCTCTGGAATCAAGGGAGATCGCAAAGCAGGCAAGTACGACCCAATTGATGATGACACCGCTGAGTACGGTGCAACGCTTGAACTCCTCACCGACCGTGTCACCCTAGTATTCACGGAAGATGACGGGACCAAGACGTTCTTCGCATTCGCGAATAGCACATGGGCTCCATCAAAGATCCAAGAACCAGGATCCACAAAAGCCACCACGTTTACCCGAAACACCAATGGGACCGTGGCACGGATCCTAGCACCCACTCCCGATGGCGTGACCTGTACCGCTAGTGCGCCGTTGTTAGCGCCAGGGTGCCGGGCACTGGACATTACCTACACCAGTGTCAGTGGTAAGCAACGTGTGGATACAGTTTCCTATGTTGCCTATGACCCCGCCAAACCGGGTGGGGCAGGCATGGCCAGTGTCCAGATTGCCAAGTATGGGTATGAACCGGCAGCCCCGCACCGCCTGGTCAAGGTAACCTACCCTCACACCGCAGACGCGAGTGGCCCGGCATCCGCACGCAGTGTGAACTACACGTATGGGCCAGGGGTTTCTTCATCAGGTCAACCGCTACTAGAAACCCTCAAGCCTGCGGGATTGCAACCATTCTCACTGGTGTGGGGTAAATCGGTTCATGATCCAAAGTCATTACTTGCGGTCTCACGCACCGCACCAAGTGGCGGCAGTCAAGTCCAGCAGTCGCGGTTTGCCTATGGCATCCCGCTGACTGGCCAAGGCAACCTGCCCACCATTGATGCAGCTATGGCTTCCAGGTACGGACAGTCTGCTCCAGCCGTGTATGGTGCTGCCGTGTTCAGCGCTGACAGGTCCGTTGCTACAGGCGATCTGAACCAGATTGTTATGCCCAGTGCAGATGACTGGCGGTACGCAGACCTGCAATACACAGACCTCGACGGACGCGTCGTCAACACCGCAAACTTTGGGTCAGGTACCTGGCAGTTCACGGCCGCTGATTACGATGCCAAGGGCAACGAGATCAGGTCCCTTGACGAGCGTGCCACCGCACAACTGCGCGATGTCAACGCAAACGGTGAACTGGGACAGACGGACATCGACACGTATGCCACGATCACCAAGTACAACGAGGAAACCCCTACCAACCCGGAAGGCACACTCATCACCGACGTGTGGACTCCAGCGGTTAATACCGATACTGGTCTGGTGCGGTTACACACGCATACCAACTATGACCAAGGTGCACCCAATGGCGGGATTAACCCGGATACCGAGTTGCCGTACCGGCTGCCAACTGAAGTTATTGTGACCCAAGTACCTGCCGGTGATGATGCCAGCACACCCGTCGTGCTGTCGCGATCAACCACGGGGTACGACCCCGTAGACGGTGCGGCAGCAACGGGAAATACATCCGGGTGGAAGCACGGGGTCTCAACGCTGGTCACCAACCACATAGACAACGCAGCTGACAACATCATCACCAAAAGCGTCCTCGACGGTGAAGGACGGGTTGTTAAATCGGTTGAACCCGGCTCTAACGGGACTGATGCTGGTACTTCACTGGCAGGGTTCTACACAGCGGGTCCACAAACCGGTGTCTTTGCGGCTTGCGGCAATAAACCACAGTGGGCGGGCATGAACTGTATGACCACCACGGGTGAAGGCACTCCTACGGTGCCATCAACGATGACCGCGTATTCCATGTTCATGGCCCCAGCACTGGTCACCGAGACCCTAGGGACAGCTAAGCGGATCACCACGACCACGTTCAATAACGCAGGCCAACCTACCAAGGTGGCTACCCAGGTGCAAGGCGTTGCTGGGTCTGTTGCCATGGGCAGTACCGAAACCGTATATGACCAAGCAACAGGGGATGCCACCACCACGATCTCGCGCAACAGCGCTGGAACTGAGACTGGGCGGATCACCACCCAAGCAGATGGGTGGGGCAGGGCAACCACCTACACCGACAACCACGGCAAGACCTCAACCACCACGTATGACGCATTGTCACGGGTCGTTACGTTCACAGATTCAGCAGGCAAAACCACCACCAACACGTACGGGGACGCCAACGAACGCCGCGGACACCTGACCAAAACAGACACCACCGGTGTTGGCACCTTCACCGCCATGTACGACTCCATTGGGGACATGACTAGTCAAACCCTAGCCGGCGGCAAGGTCACCCAGCATATTGTGCGCGAACCACGCTCAGGTGCGGTCACCAGCATGTCCTACACCATCCAACCTACGACCGGGGACCCGGTTGAAGTGTTGGCTTGGTCGATGACTAATGATGTCCAAGACCGCATCACCGCTATTGAGTCCCAAGCCAACGGCGCGCCAGTCATTGATGAAGAAACCGGTGAAATCATCGGGTTCGGTTCCCTGAGCCGCACCCAACAATTCGAATTCGACAAAGCAAACCGGCTCACCACCGTCAACGACAACGCAGGTGGGGTGTGTGCGACCAGAACGTACGGGTTCTCCACACGTGGCCACCGACTGAGCCTTGGCGAAGCAACCAAGACCTGCGAAGACACCGAACCTGCAACCACGAGTAATAAGACCTGGGCGTACGATCAAGCAGACCGGATGCAAACCGGCGCCAACAGCTCCGGCATCTACCAGTACGACCCGCTGGGACGGCAAACCAAACTCCCCGCCATCGACACCCCACAAGGGACAGCAGCAGGCGACCTCACCATCACCTACTTTGATGACGACAGTGCGCGGTCGATCACCCAAAACGGGGTCACCACCACCTACGACCTTGACCCCGCAGGACGCCGATCAACCTCAACCACCACCAGCAACGGTGGCACCAGTACGACCAAACGCTACTACGCTGACGGTTCGGATAACCCCACCTGGGCCACCATCAATGATGGTTTTAACCCAGAAAAAATGACCTGGTACGGCGGAGACATCGGCGGCTCACTCGGCATTGAAATCACCGATACCACCAAAACGCTGACGCTGAATGATCCGCTCGGGTCCGTCGCCACCACTATCGATATCACTAACAGCACACAAACCCCAACCATGGGACCGGTGGGTACATATGATGAATATGGCATCAGCATCACCCAAGCAGGTTCGACAGGGGCACTGAACTATGGGTGGCTCGGCGGTAAAGAGCGAGCCCAAGACACCACCGGTCTGATCTTGATGGGAGCACGCCTCTACAACAACATCAGCGGACACTTCACTTCCGTCGACCCTGTACCAGGTGGCAACACCACCGCCTACACCTACCCACAAGACCCCATCAACGAGTTCGACCTCGACGGTAACCTCAAGATAGCAAAATGGGCAAAGAAAGCTTATAAAGCTACACGTAAAGTTGTTCAAAAAGGGGCTAGATTCTTAACTGACAATAAATACGCAAAAGGAGCGTTGGCCGCTTGCGGCTTTATACCAGGAAAACTGGGTACTGCTTGCAATGGTGTCACGGCTGTTTCTTATTACATCCAAGGTCGAAAGAAGGAAGGCAATCGTGCGGTAGCGGCCATGCTTTATTCGGCCGCGGGCGGAGGTGCAGTCAAAGTCCTAGGCGGGCTAGGGCGAAATAGCTGGTCAAGAGCAGCGGGTAGAGCAAACAAGAGCACATTCTACCGAGGTGCGACACGGACTCAGCTAAGGAGATACGACTTGGGAGTGAGACAAAGTAAGTACCTTGTAGAACAAACCGTGGGTTATCGTATATCGAACCCGAAGAGGAGGAGGTAGATGCTAGTGACCCCTCTGAACCGAATGATCGTAGACTGCACGCACACTCGTAGGCTTCCGTGAACCGGATAGAGATCTGTCTAAATGGCAAGAATTTCAATGGTTTTCAACTATCTGCGTGAAAACAGCCAAAATGGGTAAAGCGAATTTGGAGCCAAGATGCCTCAAGCAATAGCGAAGCAATTTTCAGTTAAACCAATGCGAAACTTTGCAATTGGTTTCAGTCTGTTAGTTCATTGCGTTTGGATATCTGAGTTGGTCGGAAGCTGGGATGCTTTACAAAGTGTTGGGGAATGGCTTCAAGTTTGCGGCCTCTTTGTATACGGGATGTTCTTAACTCTGGGAGCGCTCCGATTGAAACTCGAGATAAGGAATGGTGAACTTCGATATCGTGGTTTTGTTTCAAGTTTTCGAATACGAACGGACGAAATTCTAGGTGTATTTGATGATCGGTATGACGGTGGAACTTTCATCACCGTGGCTCCCAGATTTGTTCGTGTGGTAAGTATCCAAGATAACAAGCGGGTCAGAATGTTGCCCGGGTCGGTTGGTCGACAAAAGCATGTTGGACGAATTAAGCAGGGAATCTTGGACTGTCTGCCAGAGGATCATCCACAGCGAAAACGCGTTGGTAGGGGCCCTGGTGGGGCTCACAGAAGTAGCAGCACAAAATGAATCACGGGAAAGGGCTACTCCCTAACTGGGACTCTGTTTAGGTGTTCAGTTGATATGGACCCGGGAAGGGGAAGTACAACTTGGGAGTGTCGGGCTCTAACATCGTGGTCAAGTCGGGCAGCCTTTTTCGATCCCCAAACTGGTCAAATTCGGACTGATGAATTCAGTTTTGGGGCCGCCCAGCTTGTGGCTGAGAATGTCTATGTTTCCTTGAACCCCACGGGCGAAATTAGCGGCTTCCTCATCTCATCATGAGCGATTAGTGGCCTCCGTGATCGCCTTGAGGATCCGCTTCTCGCTGACGGTGCCGTTGGTGCCGAGTTGCACGGCATAGAGGGACACCCGCAGTTCCTCGATCATCCAGCGCACGGCCACGAGGTCTGGGTTGAGACCTTGTTCCGGGGTGGCCTTGGCGGCTTGGACGGCGCGGTCATATTGCTCAACCACGTTGGAGATCTTCCACGCCAGCTCGTTGTCGCGGTGGACGTTACTGGCAGCCTTTTCGAGGCGGTGCAGTTGGGCTCGCAAATACCTGGGTAGGTGGCGCAGTTGCTCGGGTGGGGTCGCGCTGATGAACCCGGGGTAGACCAAAGAGGTCATGATCTTGCGGATATCCGCCAACGTAGACAGCAGCGCCATGGAGTTGGCGTTCTGCACGGCCACGTCGAGGTCCCTATACGCGGTGAGTGCGGCAACGACGTCGCCGACAATCCGGTGGACCTCGTCTTCAATCCGGGTGCGGCAATGGGCGACAACATCTTGGTAGTCGGCTGCGGTACGGACCTTACCCGCGCCAGGCACGAGGGCTTGCACCGCGGCTAACTGCAGGTCCGCAACGAGCGCGGCGGTGTTCTTATACGGACTCGCGGCCAGCGTCAGGGCCTGATTCCCAGACCAGCGTGAGCTTACCCGGGCGCTGGCTAGCGCAACCTCGCCCGTAACCAAGCGAATCACTGCCTTGGCTTGCTCAGGCTCCTGGCGTGATTGCTGGGCCAAGATCCGCAAAGCTACCTGTCCGCCCTTTTCAACAATGAGGGTGGGGTAGCCGCGCACGACTACGCCGGCCGGGCCGGTTCCCTCAATGACCTCGGGCAAGACCTCATACCCGGGCCCGGCGGGCCAGGTTTTGAGGTCGGACTGTTCATTGATGGCGTGGGTAAACCCGGCGGCCGTGCTGGCCAGAGGATTGCCGATGCCTGCCCCACTACCAGCGCCCCCTTGCGGTGTGGCTGTTCCGGGTTTTTGCTTGCCAGCAGACTTGGCTGCGGCCTGAGCTTCCGCGAGGGCCTGGCCCACCGCACCCTTGACAGCGGATCGCACCGCGTCTTGGTTCTTGTTGGCCAGTTGGCGCTGCAAGACCGCAAGGTCCTTGGATTCGCCAAGCACATCGGTGATCTCACGCTTACCGGTACCGTGGGTCTCAAAGACCCTAAAGGTCATCCTGAGGTGAGGCGGCAGCTTATCCGCAGCCCAGGCATCGTCAAGCATTTCTACGTCCCGCAGCGCCATAATTGCGCGGCCAAACGCGTGCTCAAAGGACTCAGCCATGTCACCGGCACGGGTCATATCAGCCCAAGCGGGGCAGTGCTCAAGCAACCAATTAGCAATGTCGCGGCCCACATCCGGGGCCGGGACCAACTGGCGGCGCATTGCCTTGGGCAACGCGCGGATGGCGCCCACGCACAACTCCTCAAGGAGGCCCGGAACCATCCAGTCAAAGCCGTCCGGAACCACGCGGTTCAGCACCGCAAGGGGAATGTGCACGGTGACGCCGTCCGCGTCCGCGCCGGGGGAGAACTGGTAGGTGAGCGGCAAGGTGAGGTCGCCCTGCTGCCAGGTTTGCGGGAACTCATCCTCGGAAACCGCCTGCGGGCCCGTTGGAATGAGCAGGTCAATGGTGTAATTCAGCAGGTCCGGAGTCTCTTGGCGAGCATCCTTCCACCACCGGTCAAAGTGCCTGGCTGAGACAATCGTGTCCGGTAACCGTGCGTCAAAGAACCCGAATAGGGCTTCATCGTCGACCATGAGGCCGCGCTGGCGAGACCTGGCCTCGAGCTCTTGTGCCTCTGCAACGATGGCTTGGTTATGCGCCGCAAACTTGTGGTGGGTGGTCCACTCACCCTGAACCAAGGCGTTGCGAATAAACATCTCGCGCGCGGCCTCGGGGTCAACCTTGGAGTACAGCACCGGACGGTCGGCCACGATGGGCACGCCGTAAACCAAGACTTTCTCCTTGGCCATGGCGGCGCCGTGACGGGTGGACCAGTACTGATCGGAGTAGTTGTACTTGGCGATGGGGCCGGCCAACTCCTCCGCCCAGGCCGGGTCAATCAGGGCAACGTCGCGTGCCCACAGGCGCGAGGTCTCAACGAGCTCGCCGGCCATGACCCAAGCCGGCGGCTTCTTGGCCAACCCGGAACCGGGGAAGATGGCAAACTTGGCGCCGCGTGCCCCAAGGTAATCGTTGCGGGCCATGCGCTTGGAACGGCGGTCAGCGGCGGTTTCCTTGCCGCGGTTTGCCTTAACCTCGGTCGCTTCCTGCATACCAATTTGGGACAGCAAACCGGAGAGCAACGAGCGGTGAATGGTCTCGGAATCCCAAACAAAGCGGGTGTCAGGCTCAAGGCGAGAGAGTTCCTCGCGGTTGACCTTTGATAGCTTCTTGCCCTCAACCTCGGCAATCTTTTCCCGGATTGGCTGGGCGGAGATTTCCTTGACCTCGAGGTCCATCGACTTGGCCATGTCGCGCAGTTGGGTCACCACGTCCTGCCACTCGCGGATCCGCATGAAGTTCAGGTACTCGGCCCGGCACATGCGCCTAAACGCACTTGAACCCATCGATTTTTGCTGGGAGCGCACGTACTGCCACAGGTTCAGGTACGTCATAAAGTCTGAGTGGCCGTCGGTGAACCGGGCGTGCTGGGCATCGGCCAGCTCGCGCACCTCACTGGGGCGCTCGCGCGGGTCTTGAATAGACAGCACGGCGGCAATGATCATGACCTCGCGGGTTACCCCGCGCTTGGATCCTTCAATGATCATGCGGGCAAGGCGAGGGTCCATCGGGAGCTGGGCCAACTGGCGGCCCACCTGGGTGAGTGCGGTGCCATCCTTGGTGACCTTGAGAGCCCCCAACTCGGACAACAGAGCAACACCATCGCGAATAGCACGCGTGTCTGGTGGCTCGACAAACGGGAACTTGGCAACGTCATCGGGTGATTTCACCACGCCAACGGAGATCATCTGCAACAGGACCGAGGCGAGCGAGGTACGCAGAATCTCCGGTTCGGTGAACGCGGGGCGCTGCTCAAAGTCCTCCTCGGAGAACAACCGGATCGCAATACCATCGGCTACACGGCCACAACGCCCCGCGCGCTGATTAGCGCTCGCCTGGGAGATGGGCTCAATGGGTAGGCGCTGCACCTTGGTGGCCTTGGAGAACCGCGAAATACGGGCGGTTCCCGGGTCAATGACGTACCGGATCCCCGGAACCGTCAGTGAGGTCTCGGCAACGTTGGTGGCCAAGACAATGCGGCGGTGACTCTGTGTCTGGAATACCCGGTGCTGCTCGGCCGCGGAGAGCCGTGCGTACAGCGGCAAGATTTCGGTGTAACCCGGAGCCCTGGTGTCATTGGCGCGGCTGCCAAGGTGGCTGCGCAGGGCGTCTTCGGTGTCATGAATGTCGCGTTCCCCGGACAGGAACACCAAAATATCCCCGGGACCCTCAACCATGAGTTCATCAACCGACTGGCAGATAGCCGTGAGCATATCGGTGTCATCTTTGGGTTTGCGGGACGGCCCGGCGTTGGTTCCCGTGCCGGGCTTGTCGCCGCCGGGTCGCTGACCTTGCAGGCGCTTGCCCGCATTCTTGGCGTTCTTAGCTGCCTTGGGGTTGGTGCCTACCCGGTGCCCGTCCTCGTCATACTGATCGTCAGGGCTAGCCCCCAACTCGTTTTGGGACAGCGGCCGGTACCGAATCTCAACGGGATAGGTACGTCCGGAGACTTCAATAACCGGAGCCAGCTCGGCGGCCTTTGGAACCTCACCGGAATCATCAACTGCGACCGGGCCACCCGGGGCAAAGTGGCGTGCAAACCGGTTCGAGTCAATCGTTGCCGAGGTAATGATGACCTTGAGGTCGGGGCGCTGGGGCAACAGACGGGTCAGGTACCCCAACAGGAAGTCAATGTTGAGCGACCGCTCGTGTGCCTCATCGATAATGAGGGTGTCATAGGCCAGCAACTGCGGGTCGCGTTGAATCTGGGCTAGCAAGATACCGTCGGTCATGACCTTGACCAAGGTATTCTCGCCCGACTGGTCCGTAAACCTGACCTGATAACCAACGATCTGGCCCAGCTCGGTCCCAATCTCCTGAGCAATACGCTCGGCCACCGTGCGCGCGGCAATACGGCGCGGCTGGGTGTGCCCAATTTGGCCCTTGCGGCCGCGGCCCAGCTCGAGCAAGATTTTGGGGAGCTGCGTGGTCTTACCGGATCCGGTTTCACCGGCAACAATAACCACCTGGTTAGCGGCGATCGCGGCGGCAATATCTTGGCGCCGGGCGCTGACCGGTAGTTCCTCGGGGAACGTAATGACCGGGACCTGCACGTTTGCGCGGCGCTCGGCTGCCCTAGCAAGGCGGGCCAAGTTGACGTGAGCCACCTGCGAGCCGGAGTTCTCTCGCTTCTTCCCGCGGCGGTTTTGGTTGCCGCGGCGCTTTTGGGTACTGCGATGGTTGCGGCGCTGGCTGGTAGCTGCGCCATCAGAGGTGCTATTGGGCTGGGATGAAGAAGAAGATTTACTGCTCACCGTGCCATTGTCCCAGCCGCAAGCCATTCGACCCAATTATTTGTTTTACGGCGCGCAAGACGCGAGCGGCTCCGGGTGAGGCATCGGAAGCAGGGATATTTGGAGGTTAGGACCAAATGCGGACTCAAAGCGGTTAACCGGATCCGCTAGATCCTGCGGTCCGTCTCAAAATTGCATGTTAACGACTGTTAAAAACACACAAAAAGCTGTGAGTGCGAACACAACTGTAGCGTTTTGGGCGGTTTGTCTGTTCACGTATTGGGAATCGCGTTGCGATGCGGGCACCGGTCACTAGTCTGAAGACGGCGGCTAACACCGTGACTGCCGTCAGGAAATCTTCAAAGTCACCGAATCTTGAGGGGCCCAAAACATGGCGTTACACAAGAAGGTCTGGCAGCGCACAGCAGCGTTTGCTATCTCGGTTTCAATGGCGGCCACCCTTGCCGCCTGCTCCTCCGATGAGGGGGCCGGGAAACCCGAAGCTAACTCCGTGCCGCAGAACCTGACGTTCGCGATCACGGGGGCAAACTTGGAAAACGGGCACATGGACCCGCACTCCAGCCAGATTGACTCCAGCTCCTACGTACTGCGCAACGTCTACGACTCCCTTGTTGCCCTTGACACCGATGGCTCATTCAAGCCGTGGTTGGCGACTGAATGGGACATCTCGCAGGATGGCAAGACCTACGTCTTTACCCTGCGCCAAGACGTCACCTTCCACGATGGCGAGCCCTTTAACGCAGCCGCGGCCGTGCAAAACTTCAACCACGTGGTTGACCCAGCAACGGCATCGACCCAGGCGTTGACCATGTTGGGAAGTGAGCTGTTTGAGTCCGCCGAGGCAACCGGTGAATACGAACTCACCCTGCACCTGAGCGAGCCGTTTGCGCCGCTGATGGCAAACCTTTCCACTCCTTCCTTGGGTTTCTACTCACCTAAGGTTTTGCAGGAGCGCACCCAGGATGAACTCAAGGCCGGTGGCCCCGAGGTAAACGTGGGAACCGGTCCGTTCATCATGACCAACCTGGTGGCCAAGCAGCAGATCGACTTCAAGGCCAACCCGGACTACGCCTGGGCGCCAGAGTTGAAGACCGAAGACGGCGTGCTGAGCGGCCCAACCAAGCTGGAAACATTGACCGTGCGGATTATTCCGGAAGAGTCCGGCCGCGTAGGAGCCTTGCAGTCGGGCGATGCCCAGGTAGCTGTGAACCTGACCCCAACGGGTCTTGGTCAGCTTGCCGGCGTGGATATCAACCGTCAGGACAGCCCTGGAATGCCGTACTCCGCATTCCTGAACTGGGACCGTGAAGGTGGCACCGTCTTCAGCGACGTCTTGGTGCGCCGCGCATTCCAGCAGGGCTTTGATCTCGATGCCGCAGTAGCTGCGGCGTTTGGTGGCGAATACAACCGGGCGTGGAGCATCTTGAGCCCCACCACCCCAAACGCGTATGAGCCCGCCGTAGAGGAGACCTGGGCCTATGACGAGGCTGCCGCGAATGCCCTGCTCGATGAGGCAGGCTGGACCGAACGCGGCGCCGACGGTATCCGCGTCAAGGACGGCGAACGCTTGAGTGCGGAATGGCTTGCGTGGCTGCCATCCTCGGACGAGAACCGCGCCCTGTTTAACTTCATGATCGACGACCTCAAGGAAATCGGTTTTGAACTGACCTACGAGGCAGTTGAAGGCCCCGAGTACCAGGCCCGTTACTTCAGTGAGTCAGAAGGCTTTATTTTGGACTTCGACATCACCGACTGGGGTTACTCATCCCTCGACGCTGATATCTTGCGCCAGCACCTGCACTCCGAGGGCTACCAAAACGCTAGCCAGGTCAAGGACGCTAACGTTGATGCCCTGCTGACCCAAGCCGCAACCCTGACCGACCCGGCCCAGCGTGAGCCCATTTACCAGGAACTGCAGCGCTGGAACGTGGAGAACGTAGCGATCGTTCCCCTATACCTGACGCAGTTCACCACCGCGAGCCTGCCTTCAGTTGACGGTTTGCTGTTCGACTCTTACGGTTGGCCGCTCTTTGCGGGCGTTACCCTAACCAAGTAACGAGTTGCCCAGAATTACTGGAAACGAAAGTGACTTAGTTTGAGTTTGGACTTCGTGTGAGTTGGAACCTAGCGTGAGCTTAAATGTCTCGCCTGCCAAGCGTCCTGGCACCCCCAATTTCAGGGGTGGCAGGGCGCTTGTGCGCGCTGTAGTGAAGTTTCTTGTGGGCGGTGCCATCGTTTTATGGGGCGCCATCACCTTGGCTTTTGGGGTGCTCAAGTTGGTTCCCGGTGACCCGGTAGATGTCATGCTTGGGCCAATGTCGAGCGTGCCGCCCGAGGTTCGCGCCGAGATTCGGGCGAACCTGGGACTGGATGAGCCGGTCTTGGTGCAGTACTTCTCCTATTTGGGCAGGGTCCTGCAGGGCGATCTAGGACAGTCTTATCAGCAGCACAAACCGGTTGCACAAATCCTTGGGGAACAGGCTGTGCCAACAATGCTGCTGGCACTGTTCGCATTGGTCCTTGCTATAGCGATTGCGGTCCCGGCCGCCTTGGCAACTCGGCGCGGGTTCCTGCGGGGGCTGGCAAATTTTACGGAACTCATAGCCGTGTCTGCCCCGGTCTTTTGGACCGCCATGCTGTTGGCATCCATTTTTTCTTATCAGTTGCAGTGGTTACCCGTCATTGGCGGTAACGAGTTCACTCGGCTGATCCTGCCCGCAGTGTCCATGGCTCTGCCAATCTCTGGCGTGCTGGCGCAAGTCTTACGCCAGGGCCTGGACAGGGCGGAGAATCAGCCGTTTACGTTGACCGTGCTGGCGCGGGGTCGCTCCCGCACCGCACTGGTTGCCACGCATACCCTGCGGCACGCTTTGGTTGGCACCCTGACCCTAGGCGGATTTATCTTTGGTTCCCTGCTGGGTGGCGCAGTGCTTGTGGAGACTGTGTTTGCCCGCCCTGGCTTAGGCCGGGTTACCCTCGAGGCTATTTTGGGCCGCGACCTGCCCGTGGTCATGGGCGTGGTGGTGTTATCCGGTGTGGTCTTTATTGTGATTAACCTGGTGGTCGACTTGCTGGCGCTCGTTATTGACCCGCGGCTGCGGCCCAACCGGGCGGTGGCACCATGAGGTATTCGTTCAAACGCTTTTGGCTTCTTGGCGCGCGAATCAGCGCAGCCATTTTCATTGTGCTACTCATTACCGCGGCGCTCTTGCCCGGCCTGCTCACGAGCGTTGACCCACTGTCCACGGATGCGACCCAGGTGCTTGCCCGGCCCAGCGTTGAGCACTGGTTTGGAACCGACCAGTCCGGCCGTGACATCTACGCCCGCGTTGTGCACGGTGCCGGAACCTCGGTTCTGGTTGGTTTGCGCGCGGTTGGGATTGCCCTGGTCATTGGCGCCCTCTTGGGCACGCTTGCCGGGGTAGCACCCAAGTGGATTGACCAGATTGTTTC